>CAYVQL010000342.1:0-11309 GCA_964454135.1 uncultured Enterobacterales bacterium
GACCGGCGGCTGAACCGTGGCAAGGTACGCCAGCGTGGTGATGCGCGCCTCGGGATGGACCTTCTCGAGCTTCTCGGCCACGCGGTTGATCAGACGAAGCAACGTGCCCATCTCCGTGCCGCCGGCGGCCGTGTTGACGGCGGGATCCGCGTCGTCGCAGTCGCTGCTGTCCGCCACGTAGCCCGAGGGCTGGTCGCAGGCCGTCGTCGTGACGAGGCTGCTGCCGTAGCTGTCGCCGTCGGCGTCCTCGTACCAGGAGCTGGCGTCGCTGGCGTCCGCCTCGTCGGTGGTGCCGTCGCAGTCGTTGTCGGCGCCATCGCAGGTCTCTGCGGCGCCGGGGTGGGCGCCGGCGTCCAGGTCGTCGCAGTCGCTGTCGTCGGCGACGTAGCCGCTGGGCTGGTCGCAGGCCACGGTGTTGGTGCCGACATCGCCGTAGCCGTCCCCGTCGTCGTCGGCGTACCAGCGCTGGGCGTCGCTGGCGCTGGCGGGATCGGTGCTTCCGTCGCAGTCGTCGTCCACGCCGTTGCAGACCTCGGTGGCGGCGGGATGGATCCCGGCGTCGCCGTCGTCGCAGTCGCTGTCGTCGCTGACGTAGCCGCTGGGCTGGTCGCAGGCCTGCTGGCTGTCGCCCGCGTCTCCGTAGCTGTCGCCGTCGTCGTCGGCGTACCAGGTGCTGGCGTCGCTGGCCTCGGCCTCGTCGCTGTCTCCATCGCAGTCGTTGTCGATGCCGTCGCAGACCTCGGTGGCGTCGGGATTCACCTCGTCGTCGCCGTCATCGCAGTCGCCGGCGTCCACGCTGGCGCAGGTGGCGTCCACGCTGCCCTGGCAGGTGCCGCTCTCGCAGAAGCAGTCCCCATCGTCGTCGTAGGCCGCGGTGCCCTCGTCGGTGGTGCCGTCGCAGTCGTTGTCGGCGCCGTCCGCCAGCTCGCTGGCGCCAGGATAGACGTAGGGCGTTCCGTCGTCGCAGTCCCCCTCGTCGATCTTGCGGCAGGTGTCGCTGATGCTGCCCGCGCTGCTGCCCACCTCGCAGTAGCAGTCCCCATCGTCGTCGTAGCAGGCGGTGTCCTCGTCGCTGTCTCCGTCGCAGTCGTCGTCGTCGCCGTTGCAGGACTCCTCGGCCCCTGGGTGGATGTCGTCGTCGTCGTCGTCGCAGTCGCCGGGATCCACGCTCGCGCACTTCGCATTCGCGCTGCCCGTGCACTCGCTGCCGTCGCAGTAGCAGTCCCCGTCGTCGTCGTAGTCCTCCGTGCCCTCGTCTATGGTGCCGTCGCAGTCGTTGTCCACGCCGTCGGCCACCTCTTCGGCCCCGGGGTAGACCGTGTTGTTGGCGTCGTCGCAGTCTCCCTGGTCCTCGCTGAAGTAGTCTCCGTCGTTGTCCACGCTGCTGGCGGAGAAGACCTCGTAGTAGATGGATGCGGCGTTGCTGTTGTCGTCCAGATCCCAGACCTCGAAGGTCAGGAAGTGCCCCTCGCTCAGGCCCGCATCGGTGTCGGGAGCCACGCTGAGATCCGCCTCGCAGGCGGCCACGCCGTAGGCGTCGGCGTACTCCTGGCAGAACTCCCCGTCGATGTCCGAGCTGAAGATCACCAGCAGGTCCTCGGAGACGTCCTGCAGATCGCTGACCGCGGCCATGAACTCGAAGGCCTCGCCCTCCACGCCGTACTCTCCGGCGACGGGGTGGTAGATGGCTATCTCCGGCGCGTCCTCCACGTCGGTGACGATCAGGTCCACGTAGTCGTTGCCTTCGCCCGCCTCGGAGTCCACGGCGGTCAAGCCCACCAGGTGGTTTCCCGGGCTCAAGTTGGCTGTCAGGTAGGAGAGCGCGCCACTGGCGTCCGCCAGCTCACCCTCCTCGAGAACGCCGTCCTTGTCGCTCTCCCAGATCAGGTAGAGATCCTCGGGGGCGTCCAGGTCGTCCGAGACCTCGGCGGAGAAGGTGACCACGTCCCCCTCGTCGAAGGTCTGGCCCCCCGAGGGGCTGAAGATGGCCACGGACGGGGCCTCGTTGGGCAGGTCCGCGATGTTGGTCTCGCCGCCGCAAGTGGCCTGGGTCAGGATGAGGAGCGTGAAGAGGGGACGCGGGCTCGGATTCATGGGCTCACCTCGCTGACAAGCAGGATACCTCAGGGCGATGTGCACCATCATCGCCTTGCACGGCATCGCCAGGGCGTGGCCCCTGGTCGTCGCCGCCAACCGGGACGAGTTCTACGCCCGTCCGGCGGGCGCCGTGCGGCTGCTTCACCGAGATCCCCGCGCCATAGGGGGCTGCGATCTGGCCAAGGGTGGCACATGGATGGGAGCCAACGAAGGGGGGTTCTTCGTGGGCCTGACCAACCAACGGCTGGCAGGGGGCCCGGATCCCGCGCTGCGGTCACGGGGCGAAGTGGTAGCCAGGGTTCTGCGGCAGCGCGACATCGCGGGGGCGGACCGGCTGCTGGGTGAGCTGGATGGTCGCCGCTTCAACTCCTTCAACCTGCTCTACGGCCAGGCGGGCCAGCTGCGGGTGGCCTATGCGCGGCGACAGCGGCGCGCGCTGGAGATCCGCGACCTGGCGCCGGGCCTGTGGGTGCTGGCGAATGCCCGCATCGGCGCCGCGGGCTTTCCCAAGACCCAGCGCGCCGAGCGCCTGGTGCGCCCGCTGCTGCCGGCCCCCTGGCTGGAGCTCGTGGCCGGCCTGCAGCAAGCCCTGGCCGATCACCGGCTGCCGCCGGCCGAAGAGGTGGGATCGGCGCCGCCGGGTTCTCTCATGCCCGACGAGCTGCTGCGCCAGCTGCAGGCGCTCTGCGTGCACACAGCGGTCTACGGCACGCGCTCAGCCACCATCGCGGCGCTCTCGCCCGGGCGCACGGAACACTACCTGGTAGCCGACGGCCCGCCCTGCCAGGCGTCGTTTCGGGAGCGAGCCGCGCTGCTGCGCGGCGCTCAGTAGAACCCGCCGTCGTCGAAGATCTTCTTGGACTCCGGGTTCTTCCAGCAGATCCAGAGCGCGTAGAGGCCGTAGAGCAGGCCCAGGGGCGGGTTGTTGAACAGGCCCAGGACCGCGAAGATGGTCTGGGGAATTCGCCAGCGCCCGCGGCCGATCCGGCTGCCCAGCATCCAGTAGATGAGGCCGAAGATGAGGCCCAGGGCGAAGGTGAAGACCGCGCTGCCCGTCATGACGTAGGCGTCGATGGTGCCCGCCTCGTAGAATCGCGACCCCATGACCTGGATGACGATGGCGATGATCGAACAGATGAAGAAGACCATAGCTGCGCTCAGCTGGTTCAGGATCTTGAGGTAGCGCAGGTGTTTCATCGGGACGCTCCTGGGGACTCGCGGGCGCGCGCCAGGGAACGAACGACGCCCTGCCATCGTTGCAGTCTACGCGTTTCCGGGGAGCGATTCCACCCTGGCTGCCTTGACCGGCTCAGATTGGCGCTCCCCGCCGGCTCACCCGCCGGCGGATCCCCTGCAGGCTGCCGGCGGAGAGGAACCTGCGGATGGGCCGCAGGTCCGGTTTTTCGGCGGCGATGAAGCCCTGCAGGATGCGCCTGCCCATCTGCGCCAGCGCCAGCATGTCTTCGAGGCGCTCCATCATCTTCTCCACCCGCGCCCGATCTTCGGAATTGGCGCTGGCCTGCGCTGTGCGTAAGAGCTCCAGAGCGCGGGTCAGGCGCCTGACGCAACGGTCCACCAGCTGCAGCTCTCGCTCGCGCAGCACGTAGCGCACCATCTGGGCCACATCGGTCTCGGCGGCGTAGAAGCGCCGTCGATCGCGCGGCACCATGCGACGGTGGACCACGCCCCAGGTCTGCAGCTCGTTCAGGGTCATGCTGACGGCACCGGCCGACAGCCCGCTGCGCTCGGCGATGCGATCCTGGGTGAGGGGATCCTCGGAGAGGTAGAGCACGGTCCAGACCAGGCCCATGGAGCGCCGGAAACCCCAGAACTCCATCAGCTCGCCGATGGTCTCGGCGGCCAGGGCGACGGCCTCGTCTCGTTGCGCGTTGCTCATGTTCCGGATCTCGAACGCGGGGTGCCTAGACAGGTAGTGCGGCGGGTCCGGCCTGTCTACGAGAGCCAGGCAGCCAGGCAGATGCCCAGCGCCAGGCCCAGACCGGAGACCAGCTGGTGGCGGATCGTGGCGGCGCAGGCTGCCTGGATGCGGTCATCGGCCCAGTGACGCCAGAGCTCGCGGACGGCGATGACCAGCAGGGGGGCCCCGACCAGGGCGCCCAGGGCCGCCAGGGGCAGCTGACCCACGGCCCAGAGGATGGCGATGGAGAGATAGCCGCCGCCCAGGAGCAGGGGCAGACCCGGCCGGGCCCCACGGCGGCCCAGGGTGGCCACCAGGTTGTACTTGCCGCTGGCGCGATCGCCCTCCACGTCCGGGATCTGGTTGACCCACAGGATGCCCGCGGTCCACAGACCCAGGGGCACCCCTGCCAGGGCTCCCTGCCAGTGCAGGTCGCCGGTGGCGGCCGCCCAACCGGCCAGGGAGAGCAGGGGCCCGAAGGCCGCGAAGATGGCCACCTCGCCCAGGCCGCGGCGGGCGCAGAGCCTTAGGGGCGGGGCCGTGTAGAAGAAGCCCAGCAGGGCGCCCGCCAGGCCCACCCAGAGCAGCGCTGGCGCGCGGAAGAACGCCAGCCAGAGGCCCAGACCGCCTCCCAGGGCGAAGAGCCCAAGGGAGAGCGCCAGCAGCGCGCCCGGTGTGATCAGGCCCAGCTGGATGGATCGACTGCCACCGCTGAAGGGTGGGATGTAGTCCTTGTTGGCGGCGTCGGCCCCGCTGCGCCAGTCGAAGTAGTCGTTGGAGGTGTTGGCGCCCAGGTGCAGCAGGGCGGCCGAGAGCAGGGCCAGCAGCAGGCCCGTCCAGTGCATGCCTCGATCGGCCCAGGCCGCGGCGGCGCCGCCCACCAGCACGGGGACCAGGGTGGCGGTCAGGAAGGGCACGCGCATGATGACCAGCCAGCGCGCCAACTGCAGCCCGGGGCCCATGGGGGCGCTCACCTCGTCAGGTAAGCGCCCGGGCAGCGCCTCGGCCTGCACCTGGAAGCCCTGGGGCGGACCCTCTTCGCCCAGGCGTTGGATGCGCAGGCGGCAGGCCTGGGGCCTGCGGTCGCTGTCCAGCAAGACGGTCTCGGTCTCGAAGGAACCCTCGGCCGCTTGAGCCAACCAGCCTGGCAGGTGGCCCAGCACCACCAGGCCGGGGAAGAAGATGCTGACGCGCTCCTTTCCCAGCAGCTCGTCGGCCGAGAAACCCAGCGGATCCTGGGCTGGGGCCTGGTAGCCGGTGATGCGCCCGGCGGGATCGGTCGTGATGACGGTGGCAGCGCTCATGTCGTCAACTCCTGTGATGGAGCGGGATTGGTCTTGAGGGCCAGGTGCCCGCGACCGGAGAGCTCCATGGCGGCGCGCTCCAGCCAGTGGCGTTGCGTGTTCTGCGGAAAGCAGCTCAGGGACTGGCAAGCCGCCAGGACGATCTCGTCCAGCATGGCCAGCGCTCGGGGGGCGGCGATGGCGGTGATGCGGGCGGCCAGGAATTCCAGGTCCGCCCCGGCTCCCCTCCAGAGCTCATTCACGTCGTGGGCCAGCCCGGGATCAAGCTCCGCGGCCAGGCGCAGGGGGGCGGAGGGGGCGCCCTCGCGCAGGTCCGCCAGGGGGGGCTTGCCCGTGCCCGCGCGGGGCACCAGGTCCAACAGGTCGTCGAGCAGCTGGAAGGCCTGGCCCAGGCTGCGTCCATAGGACCGCAGCGCCTCGGCAGCTGTCTCGTCGCCTGACACGAGCCCGCCGGCTTCGGCGGCCCAGGCCATCAGCGCTGCGGTCTTGCCATCCGCCACGGCGCGCCAGGCCCGCATGCCGCCGGCCAGCTGGTGCCGCTGCTCCACCTCCAGGGCCTGGCCCTGCACCATCTCGCCCATGGCCCGCACCAGGCGTGTCGTCAGCAGGGGAGGGGAGCGTTGCAACAGCTCGAGCGCGCGCACCAGTGCCAGGTCTCCGGCCAGGATGGCCGTGTCCGGGCCCCAGCTGCGCCAGGCTGCGGTGGCGCCGCGCCGCGTGCTGGCCTTGTCCATCACGTCGTCGTGCAGCAGGCTGGCGGCGTGCACCAGCTCCACGGCCGCTGCGGGTGCGTGCAGCTGCGCCGGGTCGGCCCCGCAGAGCTGGCCAGAGAGGTAGACCAGGCGCGGTCTGAGCCGCTTCCCCCCGGCGCTCACGAGCTGTTCGATGGCTCTGATCAGGGCGGAGTGGCCGACGAGAGCCTGGGACAGGGCTTCGTTCAGGCCCGGAGGCAGGGTCGGGAGCTCGGTGGGGGGCAGGAGGTAGGCTGGCTGGCCGCTGGGCTTCATTGGGCCTCCTTGGGAATTCTCTAACATCAGTAATTTCAGAAGCCAGTGAAAACTGCCTGCGTGACCGTGAGCTCCGATGGAGACTGCGCCCCGACAAGGAAATCCGCGCTGAAGCTGTCCACCGGGATCGCTACGCAAAGCGCTAGGGGTCCGCAGCGGCGTCGAGCCCCTGACCTCACTCGGGCCCGATCTCGGCCCGCCCATCAGCTCCGTCCGGGCCGATCGAGAGCGTGGGGGTGCTGGCCACGGGCGACATCGGCGCATGTTAACATGCGTGGCGCTGCTCCACGGAGGCTGGATGGCGGAGGCCCGCAAGCCGCCCTCGACGCGGTCAAAGCAAGATTCGGCCCGTAGTTGGATGGTCGTGGCGCGCAACTACGGTCCCGACCTGGCCGCGTTGGGCCTGCTGCTGCTGCTGGGGTGGTACTTCCTGCCGCCCTTCTCCCCGGGTAGCGGGCCGCCACCCGTGGTGGAGCTCCCTTTCTGGGCCACCGGCGACGATCTGCTGCTGGTGGGTCCGGACGCCGGGGAGTGGGCCTCGGGCGCGCACAAGGTGGCTGGCCATGACTTCGTCAGCCTGGACGTGCACCGCATGCCCACCTGGCAGCTGTTGACGGGCCTGCTGCTCTACCTGCAGCCGGACGTGGCGCTGGCGGGTCACCTGCTGAACCACCTCTTCCAGCTGCTGCTGCCCCTGGTGCTCTTCGGCCTGGGCCGCCTGGGGGGCAGCCGCTGGGTGGGCCTGGGGGCCGGTTTCATGGTGGCGCTCTGCGGTCCGCTGGTGAACGCTTCGCGGCTGTACGGCGTGGACCCGGCCATCGCCTTCTTCCTGCCTGCGGCCATGCTGGCCACGGCCAGCCTGCGCCACTGCTGGCAGCTCGCGCCCCTGGCGGGCGCCTTGACCGGGCTGGCGGCGCTCTGCCATTACACCAGCCTGCCCCTGCTCATCCCGGCCAGCCTGCTGGCAATCCTGCGCGGCCCCAGGGGCTGGTGGCGGCGCCTGCTGGCTGTTCTGCTGCACGCCGGCGGGGCGGCCCTGGCGATCTGGTGCATCGACCTCTACTTCCCGCTGCCCACGCCCGGGGAGTGGATGGCCGCCGCGTCCGAGGGGGTGGCGCCCCAGAACTCGGGCGGAGCGCGCACCAGGGAGTTCACCGAGCAGGCGCTGGCGGTTATGCGCCAGGGCGCAGGCACGGCCATGAACGACGCCGCTGCCGCCGTTTCCGAGCTCCTGCGGCCCGGCTGGATGCCCTGGGGATTGGTGCTGGTGCTGCCCTGGATCGGCGTGCTGGGTATGGGGCTGGGCCAACCCCCGCCCGACGCCGAGGGCGCGGCCTGGTGGAAGCGACTCTGGTGGCGCACGGATCCGGCGCTGGGCCTGTGCCTGTTGCTGCTGCTGGCTCCTCTGCCCGTGTTCCAGGCGGCCAGCGCCCCGGAGCGCTACGGCTGGAACCTGCTGCCCATCGCCGCGCTGCTGATCATGCGCGGCCTGGGCTCGCTGGGGCACTGCGTGGACCTGCTGCTGCGGCGCGCTTGGGGGCGCTGGCCCCTGGGGGCGCTGGCCTCGCTGCTGGCCCTGGCCGTGATGTACGAGGCCTGGACCAGCGGCCACGGGCTGCGCAACCGCCTGCCCCCGCTGCACCAGGGCCTGGAGGTGCGCATGCTGGGCGATGCCATCCGGGCCCACTTCGATCCAGGTGGCGATGCGGTCTGCCAGATCCGGGAGGCCAGCGCCCACGCCGGCCGCTCCTACTGCCCCTTCACGCCTTGCCCCTTCGGTAAGAAGAAGAGCCACTTCCGGCAATGCCTGGAGGTGATCGCCAAGGAATGCGCAGGCGAAGGGCCCATCCCCTACGTGGTGCTGCGGGACGCCGAGAACCTGCCCCACGTGGAGTCACAGGAGCCGACGGCCGTGCAATCCTACGCCTCGCCCGAGCGGGCCGCCATGGACGCCTGGCTGCTCGAGAGCCACGAACCGCTGGAGGTGGTGCGCGGGATGCAGTTCACGGCCTTGCTGCTGGCGCTGCCCCGACCGGAAGAATGATCGTGCGTGGCCAGCGGGCGGGATCAAGTGGCGTTACCATGTGACGGTCTCGCAGTTGGGTCTTTCCTTGCCCGGAACCTCTGGCCGCCAGCGCTCTCAGACACGCGCCGCAGCGTTGGCGGGCGCCTGCCTGCTGCTGGCCGGCTGCCAGAAGGAAACCGGCCGCTTCGACACGGTGGTGCTGGTAACCACCGACACCACCAACGCGCGCATGCTGATGGGCAACGAGGGCCAGTGGGTGACCGCGCCCAACCTGTGGTCCTTCTTCGACGAGGCTTCGGTCTTCCACAAGGTGCTCACCCCCCGCGGCCTGACCATGGTCGCGCTTAGCTCTCTGTCCACCGGCAGCTATCCGCGGGACCACGGCATCCGCCAGAACTCGGGCAGCTGCCACGCCAACAACACCCACCTGGCCAAGCGCTTCAAGGACGCCGGCTACCGCACCATCGGCTACTCGGCCAATATGTGCTGCGTGATGGAGGTGGGTATGGACGAGCAGGCCTGCACCGACGACGGCCACACGGGGAACGGCCTGGACCTGGCGAACCGCGACCGCGTGCTGGTGGAGCAGCTGGACTACCGTCTCAAGACCCTCATTCCGGGGGAGCGGATCTTCGTCTGGCTGCACCTCAACCAGCCCCACGACCCCTTCCGGGTGGTGGAGGAGTGGTACGACGAGTTCCATCCCGTCGAGTACGAGGGCCGCCTGGACGTGGCCAGCACCTCCGCGACCTACGACGTGGCTCTGGGCAATGTGCCTTTCTCCGACGAAGACCTGTTGCACCTGGAGGCGGTCTACGCCAGCCAGCTGCGCGAGATGGACGAGAACATCGGCGATGTCTTCGACAGCCTGCGGGCCGTGGACCGCTACGACGACGCCCTGATCGTCTTCGGCTCCGACCACGGTGAGGAGCTGGCCGAGCACTACAACTACTTCTTCCACGGTTGCTCGGCGTTCAACCCCGTGCTGAACGTGGTCTTCGCCTTTCGGGCGCCGGGCCTGGTTCCCGCGGGCCGGGTCTTCGAGGGCTGGACCAGCCTGGTCAACATCGCCCCGACCATCACGGAGATCGCCGGCGCCTTCGACTGGACCGGCAACTCATCCGGCCACTCGCTGCTGGAGACCATGACCAGCGGGGTGGAGCAGGAGCGTCCGATCTACTTTGAGCGCGGCACCGAGGCCGCCGGGATGATCTCGGGCGACTACAAGTACATGGTGGCCGGCGTGCAGGGGAACTCCGAGTGCGAGCCCTACCAGGACGCGGGCACCGCCTTCCCCGGGGAGTTCGACGAACTCTACGACCTGTCCCTGGATCCGGGCGAGACCGAGAATCTAGCCGATTCGGAGCCCGATCTCACCGAAGAGCTGCGCGCCGAGGTCTGCCACTGGATCAACATGCGCGACTGGGTGGCCTGGGACGACACCCGAGAGCACAAGCTGTTGGAGCGCTGCGCCGACTACGAGTGAGCGTCCGGATACCCCATGTTCCTCTGCCCGCCACGCCTGTCTCGCCTCCCTGCCTCCGCAGCGCTGCTGCTGGCGCTGGGATCAGCCTGCGACGACGAGAACCCGCGGGAACCCATCAAGACCGTGGTGCTGGTCACCACCGACGCCACCAGCCCGCGCCTGCTGTTGGGGGACGGGGGGCGTTGGGAGACCGCGCCCAACCTGCAGGCCTTCTTCGACGACGCCGTGCTCTTCCGCAACGTGCTCTCGCCGCGCGGGCTGACGGCCGTGGCCCTCTCCTCGCTCTCCACCGGGATCTACCCGCGGGATCACGGCATGCGCTTCAACGCCGGGTCCCTGCCCCGCAACACGGTCACCCTGCCTGAGCGCTTCCAGGAGGCCGGCTACCGCACCCTGGGCTACTCGGCCAACCTCTGCTACGTGATGAGCCAGGGGCTGGACGAGCGGCTCTGCACCTGGCACGGCGAGCTGGAGGGCAGCCTGGGCCTGGCCGAGCGCGACGCCTTGCTGGTGGAGCAGCTGCGCGTGCGCCTGGAGCTGCTGCCGCCCGACGAGAAGGTCTTTTTGTGGCTGCACCTGAACGAGCCCCACAAGCCCTTCGAGAAGGTCTCGGAGTGGTATCAGGCCTTCCACCCCGATCCCTACGAGGGTCAGCTGGACGTCAGCGACGTCAGCATGACCTACGACGTAGCGCTGGGCAATATGGACTTCGACGAAGAAGACCGGCGCCACATGGAGGCGGTCTACGCCAGCCAGCTGCGCGCCACCGACGAGCACATCGGCCACGTCTTCGACAGCCTGCGGGCCATCGGCCGCTACGACGAGGCCCTGGTGGTCTTCGGCATCGACCACAGCGAGGAGCTGGCCGAGCACAACAACTACTTCTACCACGGCTGTTCGTCCTACAACGATGTGCTGGGCGTGCTCTTCGCCTTCCGCGCCCCTGCGCTCCCCCGCGGCCGTGTCTTTGAGGGTTGGGTCAGCACGGTGGACATCGCCCCCACCATGGCCGAGATCTCCGACGCCTTCACATGGGAGGGGCAGCTGGCCGGCCGCTCCCTGCTCGAGACCATCGACAGCGAAACGGAGCAGGACGTGCCCGTCTTCTTCGAGCGAGGCGTGGACGAGGCCGGTGTGATCTGGGGCACGGACAAGTACCTGCTCAGCGGCGTCGGAGGCAACCCCACCTGCCCCCCCTACGACGAGGCGGGCATGGTCTACCCGGGCGAGCTCGAAGAGCTCTACGACCTGGATCGGGATCCGGGCGAGCTGGAGAACATCGTGGACCAGGAGCCCCAGCTGCGGGACGAGCTGCGGGAGCTGGTCTGCGGCTGGGTCAATGAGAGCGACTGGGTGTCGTGGGAAGAGGTGGAGGGGAATGAGCTGCTGGTGCAGTGCGGGGAGTACGAGTAGCTGGTGCCCCAGTCAGGAAATCCTGCCCCGGATTTCCTGCTGCGCTTCGCGCAGGCCG
>CAYVQL010000343.1:0-11289 GCA_964454135.1 uncultured Enterobacterales bacterium
CTCCCAGCAAGCTGGGGCTCATAACCAACCAAGAGATCCACGACACGCGAAAGGACACGCAAAAAAAAAAGCGTTGCGCCTTCGCCATCGACGACCAAGGCGGATCCGGGCACCGTGGGAAACAGGGATGGTCGGACAAACCAGGAGGCGCATTGCGCCGAGTCGGACCACTCCTGTAGGATGGACGCCCATCCCCAACGGAGGAGGTCGATGCTCCCTCTGCTCATCCTGATCTCGAGCGCATGGGCCGACTGCCCGGCCAGCGCAACCGCCTTGAGAGCCGATCTCGACGCAGCCCAGCAGGCCTACGAGGCGCAGTCGTGGGACCAATTCGCCAGCGCGTTCTCGGACGTGGAGAACGACGTGGGCTGCCTGCTGGACGTGGTCAACAGCTCCGACGCGAGCAGGGTCCACCTGGTCCACGCGCTGGCGGCGGCGCGCGCGAGCGACACAGCCGCCGCCACGGTGGCCTTCCGCGGCCAACTGGCCACCGATCCCACCTACGATCCGCCCTTCTCCCTGGCTCCGCCCGGCAGCCTCCTGCGCACCGCCTTCGAGAACTCTCGCAAGGATCCCGGAGCTCCCAGCATGGCGTTGGCGGAGGGAAGCTGGTATCTGGACGGCATGCCCGCCAGCGAGCTGCCCGGCGCGCAGGCTGCGGTGGTGCAGCGGTTCGACGGGCAGGGCGGCTTGAGCTCCTGGTACCTCAGCGGCCTGGACGTGCCCGCGGGGCTCGCCGACCACGTAAAGGGCGCGGTCGCTGCGCCCACGCCCGAGCCCACGCAGAGGACCTCCTCCTCTTCCTCCGCCCCCAGCCGCCAGCGCGGCTTGGAGCTGGGGCTCGGCATGCGCAACGGCACCCATGTCACGAGCGACCCCGGCACGCTGGAGGGGCCGCGCGTGGTGGGTCGCATGCTGATGGGATCCATCGCCCTGGAGGCCGCGTTCTTCCTGCGCCTGAACCAGCAGATGACCACGGATCTGACAGAGTCCATCGTGCTGATCGCGCACCAGGGGGATTCCGACGCCAACTTCCAGCAGCCGTTCACGGTGGATCGCTTCACCTTCGCCGGCCTGATCGATTGGAACTTCGGCGCCCGCGCGGCAAAGGACCTCTGGAGTGCAGGGCCCCACCTCTACGGCGGCCTGGAGGCGCGCAGGTACGAGACCTACTACGCCACGTACAACGATGAATACTCCTCGGGCGAAGGCCTGCCCGCCAGCGTGTCGGCACCGGTGGGTTCCTTCGGACTGCTGCTGCTGACGGGCTTCGGCGTGGACATCACCTGCGGCCGCTTCTCCCTGCGCCCCTCGTGGTATGCCCGCTTCGCCTACGAGGAAGCCCCCGACTACGACCCCAATGACGACGCCTCCCTGGACAAAGGCCTGCGGACCTACGGCATGTTCGCGCTGGACATGCTGGTGAGCCTCTAGGAGATCCCCATGTTTGCTATCCCCATCATCCTCGTCTCCAGCGCCCTGGGGGGCCAGGTGGGCCTGTCGGGCGGGGCGGAGCTCGTGGCCAACGACCCCTTCCTGCGCACCATCGGCGACCACTGGAGCCTGGAGTACGCCCCCAGGCCGCACGTGCGCTTCGGCGCCTCGCTGTCCCACTATCCGGACCTCGGCGAGCTGGGCTGGAAGCCGCTCACCGAGCAGCTGGTGAACGAGGCCCACGTCTCGCCCGACCTGAGCCGCATGAGAACCCAGGTGCAGCTGGTCACGCGCATCATGCCCTTCATCAACGCCGTGGGCAAGCTCGAGGCTCAGACGGGCTTCCACGCCGGGATGGGCCTGGTGCGCACCATAGACGACCTCGAGGCCCTGCAGCAGCAAGGCGATCCCTACGCCATGGCGACCGAGAAGCAGCTGCACCCCTCCACCGTCTTCGGCCTGAGCAGCGAGCTGGGCGGCGACGTGGTGCGGGGGCGCGTGCGCATCGAGTGGCTCAGCTACGTGGAGGTGGTCTCCTCCACCACGCTGGAGATGAAGAACGCCCTCTTGCTCGCCGGGGAGGTGACCGTATGGCTCGGCAGACGATGATCCTCTGCTCCCTGCTCGTGCTCCTCGCCCCGCGCGCATGGGCGCGCGAGGTGTCCACGGACTTCGCGCCCCATGGCCTCTACGCCGCCATCGGCTTCGGCGCCCAGGTCTACGGAGGCGCGGGAGACGCCACCAAGGCCGGGCCCACAGCCAGGATGGAGCTGGGCATCGAGCCCCTCCACAAGCGCGAGGGCATGGGGGACCTGCTGCGCGTGGGGCTGGTGTTCCAGGGCAGCCGTCACAACGTGATGCACTACGAGGTCCAGGCCGAAGTGCCCTCCATGGACGGCCCGGCCGGGGACTTCTGGGCCGGGCGGCCCGGGCTGGTGGTCTCCATCCGGCCCCTGCGCTCCAGCTTCCAGTTGGGCGCACGGGCCGAGCTGGGCGCGCTGCGCTGGGCATCGCCATTCGACGAAGACGCGTACCGGCTAGATGTGGTCGAGTACCTGGGATGGGATCCGGGCATGGCAGGCTGGGGCATGTGGTCCGCCGTCGGCGCCGACATCGGCGTGGCCGTGCACGACCCGGGGCCCGCGCTGCAGCTCTCGCTCGACACCGGCTTCTGCCTGGCCAGCCCCCTGAGCGGCTACACCCTGGGCGCTCGCCTGGGTGTGGTCACGCCCTTCTGAACCTGAGCTCGGAGGAGTCATGACCGCCTGGCGCTGCTCGTCCTTGCTGGCCCTCGCGCTGCTCGTGGCGCCGGCCCGAGCCCTGGCGGCCTGCACGGGCTCCGCCCAGGCCGTCGAGTCGGCCCTGGAGGCGGCCTTGCAGGCCTACGCCGCCCAGGACAAGCAGGGCGTGCTCAGCCATATGGCGGGCGCCGAGCAGGAGCTGGGCTGCTTGA
Organism: uncultured Enterobacterales bacterium; assembly: GCA_964454135.1. GTDB lineage: Bacteria > Myxococcota_A > UBA796 > UBA796 > JAFGLY01 > CAYVQL01. The sequence goes on from CAYVQL010000343.1 coordinate 2,888, forward strand.
CCGAGCCCATGAGACCCGCGCTGGCGGCCCGCTTCCACATGGTCGAGGGGCTCAAGCTCTTCCTCACGCGCGACAACACAGGCGCCCACCTGGCCTTCGCCGCGGCGCGCCGCACCGACGCCGGGCTCACGCTGCCCGCCGACATCGCGCCCCCGAAGCACTCCCTGCAGACCTGCTACACGGCCCTGCCCCTCACCGACCTCGCGCTCCAGCAGGTGCGAACCTCCGCCCACAGCCTGCTGGTGGACGGGCAGGCAGCGCTGGAGTGGCCCGTGGACTGGCCCGCCGTGGTGCAGGGCCTGGACGAGCGAGGTGCGGTGCTCTTCTCGGCCTGGGTGGAGCCGGGCGGAGCGCTGCCCGAGGGCCTGGAGAGGTCCCCTTCGGCGGCAGGCCTGGCCCTGGAAAGCGACGCGAGCGATCGGCTCATCAGGCTCGAGGTGGAGGCCCTGCGCGACGACGGCCGTCGCCTGGAGACGGGCGACCAGGTGCGACAGGGCGACCGCTTCAAGCTCTACGCCCAGGTGAGCCTGGACGCTCACATCTACGTCATCTACCAGAACTCGGCGGGCGAGGAAGTGGTGTTGCCCGAAGACGAGGACGGCCAGCTCCTGTCACCGGGCCAGCGCACCCAGCTGCCCGCCCCGGGCTTCGTCTTCCAGGTGGACGAACACGGCGATCGCATCGAGGTGGTGCACGTGATCGCGGCCAGCGGACCCATTCCGCTGCGCTCACGCCCCGCGGTCGAGGTAGTGCAGGAAGCGCGCCGCACGCGCGGCCTGCAGGTGGTTGCCGATGGCGCGGCAGCGGACTGCTCCGATGGCAAGAGCCGAAAGAAGCGCAGGCACAGGGGCCTGGAGATCGTGACCGAGCCCGAGAGCGATGGCTGTCCCGACTCCTGGTACGGCGACCTGCATGCCACGGTGACCGGCTTCGGCGCCACCATCTACACGCTCACCCTGGATCATCGCTAGCCGCGGCCGGCTGCGGAGCCTCCTGGAGGAGGGGGAAGTGGAAGACCGCCGCACCCTCCAGCACATCCTCCGAGCCCTGGAAGTAGATCCAGGGATCTTCGCCGGCCTGGGCCGGCTCCTGCGCGCTCTCGCCCGCCGTGGGCCGCTCGAGCCGCTCCACGGCCAGGCGCAGCTGCACGATCTGCTTCGCGGCCAGCGGCAGCGGCGTGACAACGATGGTGATCATCTCCTGCCCCTCGGCCGGCTCCAGCCTGAACGACCCGCTGGGAGGGAAGTAGGAGGTGGAGCCCCGCCGAACCCGCTCCACCCCTCCGGCGGGGGGCCACACCAGCGAACAGCCCGCTCCCGGAGGCGTGTCCAGTACGTAGGCGTAGCCGTCCTGGTTGGCGGCGTAGGCGAAGCGCAGCCGCTGCCCGGGCTGGAAGCTGTGGTTCCAGGGCACCAGCGTGGCGCCCTCGTCCGTGATCTGCTCGATGGCCAGCCGCACCACCGGCCCCTGGGTCTCCGGCGCCACGAAGAGCCCGCGCAGGGTGGGCGCCCCTGGCTCGTCGCCCGCGCGCGCCAGCTGCGCCATGAGCGACACTCCCATCAGCAAGCCAGCGCTGCGCATCACCAAGCTCGGCCTCCTGACCCGAGGTTCGAATCGCATGGGAGCTTACCATGACCATGAAGCCGCGAAATGCGCGCACGCCGTTCGCGCTCCTGCTCCTGCTCTTGCTGGGGCTCGTACCCGCCGATGCAGGCGCCGGGCAGAAGCTCATCGACATCCAGGTCTCGGGCGAGGGCGCAGAGGCCGTCAAGAAGGCGGTGGCCCTGGGGCGACTCCTGATCCAGGCCAAGAAGGTGGATAACGCCTCCGCCGCGGGTCGCTATGCCGAGGCCCTGGAGCACATGGAGAAGCTCAAACAGATCGCCTCGGAGATGGAGACAGAGCTGGGCGACGAGATCGCGCGCGACATCCCCCTGTCCGTCGCAGGCGTCTACGCGGGCATGGGGATGGCAGAGCCCTGCAAGGCTGCCCTGAACGAGTACCGACGCCTGACAGGAGGCGCCAAGCGCGACAGCGAGCGCTCGGCCATGCACCGCGTGGAAGCCGTGCTGGCGAGCAACCGGGGCGACAACCTCGGCGCCCTGCAGCTCTTGGACCTGGCCGAGAAGGAGCTGGACGCGCAGGCGGCCTCGTCCGACCGCTTCGGCCTGGTGGCCGTCAGGCTGCAGGTGCTGCTGCAGCTGGGAGACACGCGCGAGGCGCTCTCTGAGCTGGTCAGCTTCGGGAAGCCGCACGATCTCGGCAAGCCCTCCGAGGCATTCATCGATGTCATCGCAGGCCGCATCCTGGCAGCAGAGGGCTACAAGGAGCAGGCGCGCGACAGGCTGCAGGCCGCGCTCAAGGTGCTGAAGCGCAAGAAGATGTACACCCAGATGGCCTCGGCCCACCTGCAGCTGGCCCAGATCTACGAGGAGCAGGGCAGCCGCGACCTGGCCCTGGAGCACTGGCAGAAGGCCGGCGACTACGCGGGCAGGGGGCAGTCGCCTTCCTCGTTCGCCGCGGTCTACGCCTCCGAGATCCCCCGCTTGACGGACGAGGGGCAGTTCGACGAGGCGCTGCAGCGCTGCGATCGCTGGCTGCGCTCGCTGCAGGAGATGGGCACCCTGGAGCGCGCCTACCGGGTGGACGTGGAGCTCTACCGCGCCATGGTCCTGGTAGGCGCGGCGCGCTACGACGAGGCGCTCAGGGCGATCCAGGCCTTCCAGGGACGCACGGACGTGGTGAAGCGCGACGAGTCCTACGCGCGCATGCTGGGCCTGGGCCTCTTCGCCGCGCTCGAGCTGGAGCGCATGGAGATCGTCCAGCCCTGGTACGGCGAGCTGTCCGGGCTGCAGGAGCGCGCCTCGCTACCCGACGCGCCCGCCCTGCAGGTCTACACCTCCCTCGGGAGAGCCGCCGAGGCCCTGGGCCAGCCCAAGGACGCCGAGCGCTGGTACGCCCGGGCCGTGTGGGTCGGGGACGCCAGTCGGCTCTCCGCTGTGGGATCCGCCCAGGAGAGGGCGCGCATCTTCAAGACCTACAACGCGGTCATCGACCGGCTGGTGCACTTCAAGAGCCAACGGGGCGAGTGGCTGCCGGCGGTGGCCATGATGGAGCGCGGCCGCGCCAGGGCCGTGGCCGAGATGATGGCCACCGAAGCCGGAGACGAGGTGATCCTGGCCGGCGGGGAGCGCAAGCGGCACCAGCAGCTGCAGCGCGAGATCGAGGCGCTCCACACGTCCATCGAGCGCATGGCTCTGATCGACAGCATGGTGACGGATCAGCGGGCGCTGGTCTACGACGCCTCGGGCCCGGTCAACGACCCCGGCCTCTCACCCGCGCAGCGTGAGCTGAAGGAGCTGCGATCGCAGCTGCAGCAGCGGGTGAGCGAGCGCGACGCCCTGATGTCCCACGCGCGCCAGCAGCGCTCCGAGGCTCCGCAGCTGGCGACGGAGGCGGCGGTCCTCGAAGAAGACGAGCTGGCCGAGCTCCCGGCCGAGGGCGAGGTGCTGGTGATCTGGCACGTGACCCCGGAGGAGGCGTGGGTGGTGGCCTGGGACGGAGAGGGATCCCAGGGGGGCGCCCTGGAGACGGATGCCGCATCCATCGAGGCCCTGGTGGAAGGGATCCGCACGCTCACCAGTCCGCGTGATCCGGGTGAGCCGGTCGCGGCCCGACAGGCCCTGGCAGCGGCCTGGCCAACCCTGCTTGGCCCGGTCGCCGACAAGGTCGAGCGCGCCCAGCGCGTGGTGCTGATCCCCCACGGACCGCTGCACTACCTCCCCTTCGCGGCCCTGTTGCGCCCCGACGACAGCTACCTGGGCACCGCGACCCGCCTCTCCCGCGCTCCCTCCGCCTCCATCCTGGCGACGCTGCGCGAGGACGCGGGGGCGAGCCTGCGGCTCTCCCCTGCGCTGGTGGTGGGCAACCCCACCCTCGACCTGCAAGCCGCCGAGAGCGAGGCACGCGTGGTGGAGGCGCTGCTGAGCTCCGTATCCTCAAGCGCCGAGGTCACGGCGCTCTACCGCGAGCGGGCTGTGGAGCCCTCCGTGCTCCAAGGGCTCGCAGGAGCCCACACGGTGCTGCTGTCCACCCACGGCGTGTTCTGGCCCGAGGCGCCCTTGGAGTCGTACATCCGGCTGGCATCCTCGAGCAAGGACCCCGGGCGGCTCACCGTCGCCGAGATCAGCGCGCTCGACATCGCCGCCGACCTGGTATTCCTGTCGGGCTGCTCCACCGGGCTGGCCAGCGCTGCAGAGGACAGCGGGGAGCTCACCCATGTGCGTGTGCTCCCCCAGGGCAGCAGCGGAGACGATGTGCAGGGGCTGGCCCTGTCCTTCCTGGCAGGGGGTGCCACGCGGGTGGTGGGGACGCTCTGGGATGTGGCCGACAGCTCCTCGGAGCTCTTCGTGCGCGCGGTCTTCGAGGCGCTCGTGGATGGCGCAGCGACGGACGAGGCGCTGCAGCGCGCGCGCAGCCAGCTGCTGGAGGCGCCCATGGACATGGGCGATGGCTTCGACACGTCTCACCCAGCCTTCTGGGCCCCCTTCTTCCTGAGCGGACCGGGGGCGTAGCGGGGCCTTCAGGCCGCAGTCAAGCTGTCCAGCTCCAGGCCCAGCTTGGCCAGATCCTCTTCGGCGGCCGCGCGCAGCTGCTGCAGGGTGCCTGCCAGGTCCGAGCGCACGGCCGAGGCCTCGCGCGTCACCACCACCTGACGCAGGTGGCCCTCCAGCACCTCCCCGGCCACCCGGACGATCTGATCGGTGTCGCTGCCCAGGAAGCGCTCGATGGCGTGGTGGATCTGGGCGGGTTGTTTGCTGATCCTCACTCGCCCCCGCGCGCCCACCGAGACCTGCTGGCCGTCTTTCGAGTGCAGGCGCAGGTTGAGCTCCAGGGGCAGGGGCGCCAGCGTCAGCTCCGTCACCTGCTCCAGAAAGGGCATCTTGAGCGCCCGCCCCGCCGTGACCACGCGGTAGCCCCTTCCATCGGGCCGACGCCGCCCGGTGAACACCAGCGCGGTCTTGGGCGGTACGATGCGCAGGCAGACCTTGATGACGAGCACCAGGCCAAGGAAGTGGATGAGCACGACGAAGGCCAGGATGGCGGCCATGAGCAGGGGATCCATGCCGTTCTCCCGTGTCGGATCGGGGGTCGAGGTCCAGATGACGCATTATCACCCAGCTCCATGTGCCCTGCCTGCCCCAAGATCCGCAAAGCCCGTCCCGCGCCGGAGGCCGCAGACACGCCCTACCTGGGTGCGGCCGAGCTGCGCGGGGCGCTGGCCCGCTCGCCCCAGAACCGCGCCTGGCTGCAGGCCGCCCTGACCGAGGCCGCGCAGCGGGCCGGCCTGGGGCCGGCGGGCGACCTGGTTCGGGACGCACAGGCCCTGCTCGACGCGCTCCCCCCCCAGCAGGCCGCGGCCTTCCCGCTGCTGGCCCTGGCCCGCCTGCCCAATCGCTACCCTGGCACCTACCAGAGCCAGGCTCCCTCACTGCATGAGCAGCTGCGGCAGGAGACGGCCCTGCTGCGCCAGGCCTGGGCGACCCTGACGGAGCTCGCCGCGGTAGAGCCGCTGCTGGTGATCCTGAACGAGTGCACGCCCAGCGACTACTTCACGGCCCACCTGCCTCCCCAGGCCGCCCGCCACGTCGAGGACCAGCCCGGCTCCGCCCCCATCCTGCTGTTGAGGGGCCTGAAGATCTCTTCTTCCCACCACAGGGATCCCCTGCAGTCCACCTGCGAGGGCCCCGGCCTGCAGCGCGCCCTGCGCCTCGCCCAGCGCCTGGGGCGCCGCCCCCTGCTGGCGGATTTCTCGCGCCGCCGCTTTCCACGCGCCTTTCTGCGCGTGGCCCGCTTCGCAGCGCGCCAGAGCTGGGGGCTGCAGCCCCTGGGCAAGCTGCGGGATCCCGGCGCCACGGCGCTCCCGGAACCGCGCTCCCCCAGCGGCTTCGCGCCGCAACCCGGCAGCCCTTGCCTGCTGCTCTTCGATCCCTGGCCCATCTCTCAGCCCGAGGTGGCCGCGGGCCTGGGCGCGACCGAAAGAGCCCGCTACTGCGGACGGCCCGCCAGCAAGCCCTGGCAGGACGACCGCATCGGAGCACGCACGGAGCTGCGCATCGACGCCCAGGGCCGGCAGCGCAGGGTGGCCGAGCCCTGGGTGCTGCCCACCTCGCAGGGCTGGATGCGCTGCGATCACCTCTTCCAACGGCTGCTGGCGGGATATCTGCGCCAGCCCGCCCATCCCCGAGGCCAACCATGAGCCGCAAGCCCGCCTTCGTCTTCGATCTCGACGCCACCATCAACCACAGCGCCCCGGCCGAGGGCGGCGAGCCCATCCGCGGCCGCACCATGGACTCCCACCTGGCGCCGGCCACCCTGGAGCGGCTGGCCCTGCTGGCCCAGCGCCTGGACCTCTTCGTGGCCACCGGCCGCTCCGCAGCCACGGTCGGCGACTTCGAGCGCGCCTTCCAGCGCTGGAACATCCCTGTCGCCGGCTGGATCCTGGAGCATGGCGCCGTGGTGCGCGACCACCCCGACTGGACTGACCAGGTGCTGCAAGGCATCGACCTGCCGGCCATCTTCCAGGGCGTGCAGGACATCATCGCCCAGCGCGAGCTGCCCATCGACTGCCAGCGCTACCGCGACGACCACGCGGCCTTCATCCTGCTCTCCGGGCAGGGCCCCGTGCTGGCCGAGCACCTGATCGACCTGGCCAGCGAGCTGCTGGGGGACCGCTTCCGCAGCACGGTGGGGCGGCGCAAGATCGCCCTGATCCCACGACGGGCCGACAAGCAGGCCGCCTTCGAGCGCTGCTTCGGGCAGAGCCATGCGCTGGCCTTTGCCGCCGGCGACGACGACGACGACCTGAGCCTGCTCCAGCAGGCGGCCTTCCCTCTGGCTCCGGCCGCCGCGGCCGACACCGTGCGCGACTACGTGCTGGCGCGGGGGGGCTTCGTGGCCTCGGAGCAGGCGCACCAGGGCAGCGCGCAGCTGCTGGACGTGGTCATCGAGCGCCTGGAGCGCGGCCTGCCGGGCTTGGAGATCCCCGGTCCGCGCCTGCCCCGCGAGCTGAGCGAGGACTTCCGCCCTTCGCGCCGCGCCTACCTGGACCTGCTCTTTCAGCACAGCCCCTTGCCCACCAGCGCGCCCGACGCCGAGCTGCTGCAGCGCCTGGCGCAGTGCCTGGACCGGGGGCGAGGCCTGGTCATCGAGGCCCGCCTGCGCGACTGGGGCGGTGAGGCCAAGAGCCTGGAGGCGCTGCTGGCGGCCATCACGCCCCTGCTGCCCTGGGCCCGCTGGCGGCTGGTCTTCCGGCCCGAGCGGCTGGGGGTGGAGAACCTGAAGCGCTTCCACGCCATCAGCCAGCGGCTGCCCGCCTACGCCCAGCTGCCCGACGGCGTGGCGCGCCTGAGCGCTCCCGGCGTGCCCGAGAGCCCCGCTGATCCCGGCGCAGCGCAGGCCACCCTGCTGATCTACGACCACCGTGACGACATGGAGCCCTGGTACGACCTGGCCATGCCGCGCCTGGTCACCCGCCATCCCCAGCGCCCCCACACCTGGTTCGCAAGCCCCATGCACCTCAAGCTGGCCGGTGCCAGAGGTGCGGCCCAGGGCAGAGTTCCCCGCATCCACCTGGCCGGACTGCGCACCATGATGGCTGCCAACCTGGTCTGGGAGACCGATATCCGCGTGGCGGTGGAGGGCTTCCGCGGCCTGCGCGACGCGGGGGAGGTGGAGGCCCTGGTGATCGCGCCCCGCGTGGTGAACAACCCCGAGCGCAACCGCATGATCGAGCAGGCCCTGCGCGAGATCGGCGAAGAGCCCGTGCGCTACTCCCAGCTGCAGTCCGGGCAGCGGCCGCGTGTGCTCTGGGTGGACGTCTACGGCGTGCTGGCCGATCTCTACTCCTACTGCGAGCTGACCTGGTTGGGCGGCGGCTTCGATCCCCGCAAGCGCGGCTTCGACCCGATGGAGTCCCTGGTGGCTGGCGTGCCGGTCATCACCGGGCCCATCCGCGACAACAACCGCATCGCCGTGGACGGCCTGCTCTCCAGCGGCTGGGTGCGCCAGCTGCGCCGCGCGGACCGCGCCCCCGCCGAGTTCGCCCGCCAGGCCCGCATGCTGCTCTTCGAGCCCCCCCACGAGGTGACGCTGCGCGCCTTCCTGGCCCAGCGCGACCTGGACCCCCTACGGGTGGCCGCCGAGCTGCTGGCCGACCTGACCGGCGAGAGCGGGGATGGCTACCTGCTGGCGGAGAACCGCGACTATGCGCGGGACAAGCTCACGCTGGGGGAGTTGATCTAGTGCCCCAGGCGGGAAATCCTGCCCCGGATTTCTCGCGGCGCTTCGCGCCGACCGCTTCGCGGCCCTGGGGCACCAGTGCTCTTCGTGGGGGGCTTCGC
>CAYVQL010000344.1:0-11219 GCA_964454135.1 uncultured Enterobacterales bacterium
ACTGCGTACGCCCGGCAATTCAATCGGCTTTCAACCTTGGCAATGCACCGGTTGGCCGCAAGGATGACCGAGCCCAGGAAACCCTCGGCCGCCAGGTGGCCGTCCTTGCGCCAGTAGGCCTGCCAGGCCTCCACCAGCCTGGGCATGTCCAGTGCGCCGTCTTCACGTAGAAGGAGCGTCGAGGCCTCGCTGATACGTCCGAGGTAGGCGCGGATCGCGAGGCGAGGTGTGCCGGCCAGGCTGTCGAGCTCGCGCTGGCCTGGCCTCTCCAGGGCGGGAAGGTCGCGCGCCATGGCGCGGTCCAGCTAGGCCAGGATGATCCGCGTGGCCTGTTGCGCATCAGGTTGGTCGCGTGCGGTCTGCAGGTCGACCCATAGGGCCCGGTAGCGGCTCCCTCCGTTGTACTCCCGCGCCAGCCAGCGCGCGCAGGTGGTCTTTCCGGTCTGGCGACCAGCGTGGACCGTGAAGTACTTCTCTTCGTCCACCAATCGCATCACCCGGCCCAGGCGCCTGGCCGGTGGGAGCATGTAGTGTTTGCCCGGGATGCAGGGACCAGCGGTGTTGAAGCAGGGAAGCATGTCGACGGCACCATACCATGGTGCGGAGCCCTGACCGCGATGCTTCGCTGCGCCCGTTGTCTCCCCGACGCCTGCTAGCGCAACGCCGCCCTGGCCGCCGCCACCATAGCATGCCCCGCGCCCAGCTCGCGCTCCAGGATCCCGGCCGCGGCCATCATCTGGGCCACGCCGGTGGGATCGCCGGCGTCGCGCAGCGCGCGGCCGTACTCGAAGCGGGTGATGGCGGTCTCGGGGTGCTCCGGGCCCAGCGCCCGTTCTTTGATGTCCAGGGCACGCTGGAAGGAAAGCAGCGCGCGCTCGGGCTCGCCCGTCCTTGTCAGGATCTGGCCGATGGCATGCAGCGCCAGCGCCGTGTAGGGGTGGTCCGGGCCCTGGGCGTTGCGCCGGATGTCCAGGGCGCGTTCGAAGGTGCTCAGGGCGGTGCGCAGGTCGCCCATGTCGGCGTAGACCTGGCCCAGGGCGAAGAGCGTGTCCGCCACCTCGGGCCGGTCGGGACCCAGGTGGGCTTCTTTGGTGGCCAGGGAGAGCTTGAGCTGCTCGATGGCCTCGGTGAAGCGCCCCAGCGTGGCCAGGGCCTGGCCCTTGGCGTCTCGCGCGCTGGTGAGGTCGGGGTGATCCGGCCCCAGGGCCCGCTCCACGATGGTCACCTCGCGATGGAAGCAGGCCAGGGCTTCTTCGCGGCGCCCCATCAGGGTGTAGGTCTGGCCCACGGCGTGCATGCTGGTGCCCAGGGAGGGGTGATCGCGGCCAAGGGCGCGGCGCGTGATGCGCAGGTCGCGCTGGAAGGCGCGCAGGGCCTTCTTGTACTCGCCCTGACGGGTGAGGGATTTGCCGATGGCGTACAGGGTGGCGGCGGTGGAGGGGTGGTCGCGGCCCAGGGTGCGCTCCTTGATGGAGAGCGCCTGGTCGAAGGCCTTGGTGGCCTCGTCGCAGCGGTTCAGGTGCACCATCACCTGGCCCAGGGCGTGCAGGGTGACGGCGATGTCGGCGTGCCCGCCGTCCAGGTGCTGCTGCTCGATATTCAGGGCGCGGGTGTAGCATGAGAGCGCGTGGGTGTAGCGGCGCTGCTTGCTCAAGGCCTGCCCCAGGGCGTGCAAGGTGCGGGCGATTTCACTGTGCTCGGCTCCCAGCAGGCGCTCCTGCAGGGCCAGACATTCCCGCAGGCGGCGCTCGGCGGATGCGAACTCGCCCTGGCGGTAGTCAGCCCGTGCGCAGGTGAAGAGCACCCGTGAGAGCGTGATCTCGTCCTCGTCGCAGTGCGCCAGGGCGCGCTCGGCCCATAGCGCGGCGACGCGCGGATCCCCCAGGCGCAGCGCGGCCGCAGCCACCGCGCGCCAGGCCTCTGCATCCGCGGGACCGCTGCGCAGCAAGGCCTCGGTCAGCCAGCCGGATACCGGCCCGGTGGACCAGTTCAGCATCTCCACGGGGACTTCGTCTTCTGTGCTGGCGGCCCAGGAGCCCAGCAGTTCCGCTGGCAGAGAACCCGTCTCGGCCAGCTGATCGGCCACGCGGTCGAAGGCCTGCTGGCGCAGCTGCTGCGTCTGCTCCAGGGTGCCGAAGGCGCGCTGGATAGGGGGAGCCACCAGCTGGGCCACCACGTCCTCGACACTGAAGAGCCCACGCTGCTCGGCCCGGCGCGCCAGCTCGGCGCCCGGATCGTCGGCCTGCAGCAGCAGCGCCTCCAGCTGGGACTGGGTCTCGTCCATCTCCAGCAGCGCCTCGAGCAGCTCCAGGGCCTCGGGCTCCATGCCACAGAGCGCCAGCAGGCGCCCCGGGTGGCTGGCGCCCACGGCGGCGAGGCGCTCGATGGCTTCTTCGAAGGCGACGAAGCGGGCGTGGACCGGCCACCAGCCAGGCGAGGTGATCCTGGGCTCCACCAGCACGGAGCGTCCCCAGCGCCCCGCCTCGGCCAGCGCCCAGCGCACCCGGCGTAGCCGGAAGGCGCCGTCGATCTCGGTCCAGCAGAGCCAGGCGTCGCCCGCTTCGCGAATCCGCTCCACCAGACCCGCGTAGCTCTGGTCGGCGCTGATCTCGACAAGGGGCTGGTCCGGATAGGCGGCCTGCAGGGTCTCGTGCAGGGGGCCTCCCAGCCACTCCACGCCCGGGCCGTGCGCGCCGGCCAGCAGACCCGCCTCGCCGTGGGAGGCCACGCGCTGCGGGCAGACAACGCGCAGGGAGCGGGAGGCCACGAGCTCGTCGAGCGCGTCGCCGATCAAGGTCTTGGAGCGCTCGGTCAGCCAGAAGACCAGCTGCAGGTGGCGGCGCTGCACCGTGGCCTGGCACTGGGGCAGCCAGGCGCTACAGGCCGAGGTGGCCCGCAGGATCTGGACGCTGCCCTCGGGAGCCTGCTCGATGCACTGGGGATCCCCGTGCACCCCCAGCTGGGGATGGCCGGGCAGCAGGCTGCGTACCAGGGCGCAGAGGCAGCCGTCGCGCGCTTCTTCCACCACCACGATCTTCGCCTCGGGGCTGCTCCGGGGGGGAGCCTCGAGGTGGTCGAGGATGGGAGCCAGCCTGTCCATATCAGAGATTCGAGGGCCGCTTGGTGGGGGGGCCTGGCGCTCCATGGAACCTCCGGTGGCAACTAGCAGGGGAAATGACCTATGAATCCGCTAGCACGCCACCGGAGGGAGGGCAATCGGCGGGCCTGGGCCGGGCTTCGTGACACCGAACAGGTCCGGATGGCCGTGTCGTGCTTTTCAAGTGCCTTTGCAGGCGGCCTCGGCGGCAGTCAGGATGGCCTCCGGCGTGGCTGGCAAGCGCAGCTCGGCCGGCCCAAAGGCCCGCAGGGCCCGCCGAATGGCCAGCCAGGCGCTGAGGGCCAGGCAGAAGGGAGGCTCACCGACGGCTTTGCTGCCGTGGATCACGCCAGGCTGGTGGGCGCGGTCCAACAGCGCCACCCGAAAATCCAGCGGGGCCTCGCCTACGGCGGGGATCTTGTAGGTGCTGGGGCCGTGGCTGAGCAGCAGGCCCTGGTCGTCGAAGACCAGCTCTTCGCAGGTCAGCCAGCCCAGTCCCTGGATGTAGCCACCCTCCAGCTGTCCGCGGTCGATGTCGGGGGAGAGGCTGTCACCCACGTCGTGCAGGATGTCCACGCGTCGCAGGCGCCATTCGCCTGTCAGCCCGCTGATTTGCACCTCGGAGACCGCCGCGCCGTAGGCGTAGTAGTGGAAGGGCTTGCCCCGTCCGGCCTCGCGGTCGTACCAGATCCCCGGCGTGGCGTAGTAGCCGGCGGCTGCCAGCGGCGTGCGCCGCATATAGGCCTCGCCCAGCACCTGCTGGAAGCTGCAGGCCCGGTCGCCTTGCGCGGTCCAGGCCCAGGCGCCCCCTGGGCCGGGCTCGCGGGAGCCGGCCGCCAGCTGCACCTCTTCCACGGGGGCGTCCAGCAAGGCTGCGGCCACGGGAAGCAGGCGCTCCACCAGGGTCAGGCAGGCGTCGCGCACGGCTTGGCCGTTGAGATCCGCGCCGCTGGAGGCGGCTGTGGGCGAGGTGTTGGGGATCTTGTCCGTCGCGGTGTTCATGGGCCGGATGGCGGCCTGGGGGATGCCCAGCTCGTGGGCGCAGATCTGCAGCATCTTGGTGTACAGGCCCTGGCCCATCTCGGTGCCGCCGTGGTTCAGCTGCGCCGTGCCATCGGTGTAGAGCACCACGTAGGCGCCGGTCTGGTTGAGAAAGGACGCCGTGAAGGAGATGCCGAACTTGACCGGGACCAGGGCGATGCCGCGCTTGACGTGCTGGTGGGCGGCGTTGAAGCGCTCTGTGGCAGCTCGGCGCTGGGCCAGCTCGGCGCTGTCCGCCAGCTGGTCCGTGACGCGGCCGGCGCGGAACTCGCCCACCTCGGCCTCCCAGGGAGTGCGATCGCGCGGGGCGGGGCCGTAGAAGTTGCGCCGGCGCACTTCGAGGGGATCCTGGCCCGTGGCCTCGGCGATGCGCTCCATCAGCTCTTCGATCACCAGCATGCCCTGGGGCGCCCCGAAGCCCCTGAAGGCGGTGTTGGACACGCGGTTGGTGCGCACGACCTTCCCCACCAGGCGCACGTCGGGCAGGTGGTAGGCGTTGTCCACGTGGTAGAGGGCGCGATCCATGATGGAGAGGGACAGGTCGGAGGCGAAGCCGGCATCGGAGTGCAGCCTCGCCTCCAGCGCCAGCAGTCGGCCCTGCTCGTCGAAGCCCACTTTCCAGTCGCAGCGGAAGGGGTGGCGGCGGCCGGTGATGCGCATGTCCTGCTGACGATCCAGGCGCAGCTTGACCGGTCGCCCGGTGAGCACGGCGCCCAGCGCCGCGATGCAGGCCCAGTGAGCGCCCTGGGTCTCCTTGCCGCCGAAGCCGCCGCCCATGCGGGGCGACTCCAGGACGACCTGGTTGCGTCCCCACCCCAGGCAACCCGCCACACGGCGCTGGGCGCCCGAGGGGTGCTGGGTGGAGGAGCTGACGTGGACGCTCTCTTCTCCGGGGATGGCCAACGCGCTGTGGGTCTCCAGGTAGACGTGCTCCTGGCCCGGGGACTCCGTGCTGCCCCGCAGGCGCAGTGGGGCCGCAGCCAGGGCGCCGTCCGGATCGCCCCGCACGATGCGGTGGGGCGTGCCGTGGAAGCTGCCCGCCGCGATCCCCTGCGCCAGGTCGAGCACGGCCGGCAACGGCTCGTAGTCCGCCTCGATGGCGGCCGCGGCCTTCTGCGCCAGCTCGCGGCTCTCGGCGTAGACGGCCGCCACCACCTGGCCCACGCAGTGCACCTCGGCTTCGGCGATCATGGGCTCGTCGTCGGCGATGGCGCCCACCTGGTTCTCGCCGGGCACGTCGGCGGCCAGCAGCACGGCGGCCACGCCGGGCATGGCGCGGGCGGCGGCCGCGTCGATGTTCAGGATGCGGGCGTGGGCGTGGGGCGAGGTGAGCAGCGCGGCGTGCAGCAGGCCCGGGGGCTCGGGCAGGTCATCGATGAAGCGCGCCTCGCCGATGACGTGGCGCCAGGCGCTCTCGTGGGGCTGGGATCCGCCGAGGGGGCTGGACATGGGAATCCTCCCTTGGGCTCAGGGGCGTACGGTTGCGGAGGGGCGCGCAGGGAGCTGAGCGCGGTCGCTGCGGGCGCTCTCCAGGGCGAAGCCCAACAAGAGGTTGCGGGCCAGCAGGCGGCGGTAGCGGGCCGAGCCGCGCAGGTCGCTGATGGGGGTGAAGTCCTGCGACAGGACCAGGCTGGCTCGGCGCACCTCGTCCGGGCTCCAGGGGCGGCCCAGCAGGGCCCTCTCCGTGTGCCGGGCGCGCACGGGGGTGGCCGCCACGCCGCCGTAGGCCAGGCGCAAGCGAGCCACCCTTCCTTTCTCATCCAGGGCCAGGTACATGCCGGCGGAGACGGCGCTGATGTCCAATTCGCGGCGCTTGCTGACCTTGTAGGAGGTGGCGAAGACGCCTGGAGGCGGCCGCGGTACGAACAGCCGCAGCAGGATCTCGTCCTCTCGCAGCGCCGTGCGGCGGTAGGCGGGGAAGAAATCCGCCATGGGGATCTGGCGCTCGCCCTGCGGCCCGGCTGCCACGGCCGTGGCGCCCAGGGCCATCATGACCGGGGCCAGATCGCCCACTGGAGACGCGGTGCACAGGTTGCCCCCCACCGTGCCGCGGTTGCGGATCTGGCGCGCGCCGAAGACGCTCAGCATCTTGCCCAGGGCGGGCAATTCTGCGCCCATCCGTTCCTGCAGCTGGGTCATGGAGAGGCCCGCGCCGATGGTCCAGCCCTGGGGGCTGGCGTCGAAGACGCGCAGCTCGTCGATGGCCTCCAGGCCGATGAGCACGGAAAAATGGCGCTGGTGCTGAGTGACCTCCAGGCCCACGTCGGTGCCGCCGGCCACCAGCTGGGCCTCGGGATGTCGGTCGCGGGCCAGCCACAGGGCGTCCAGGTCGGCGGGCTGCAGGTAGAGCTGGTCTTGGCTGCGGTAGCTCAGGGCGGTCGGGGGAGGGGGGGCGCCGGCCTGCAGGGCCTGCAGAAAGCGATCCGGGGGGCGCAGGCCAGCCACGGCCTGGGCCGCCTCGCGTATGGGGCGGTAGCCCGTGCAGCGGCAGAGGTTGCCCGCCAGCTGCTCGTCGAGGGCCTGGGCGTCGTCCGCGGCCAGGTCGTCGCGGTAGCAGGCCTCGAAGAGCGACATCACAACACCTGGCGTGCAGAAGCCGCACTGGGAGGCCCGCAGGTCCACCACGGCGCGCTGCACCGGGTGGCAGCCCTGGTCCGCCGGCCGGGTGGCCAGGCCCGCCTCGCGCAGGCCCTCCACCGTGAAGACCTGCTTGCCGTGCAGCATGGGCAAAAAGAGCAGGCAGGCGTCCACGGCCCGCCAGGCGGCCGAGTCGTCGGAGCGCCGCTCCAGCAGCGCCACGCTGCAGGCGCCGCAGTCGCCCTCGGCGCAGCCCTCCTTGGTGCCTGTCAGGCGCAGCTGGTCGCGCAGGTAGCGCAGCAAGGTGGTGGTGGCGGGCAGGCCCGAGACCTGTTGGAGCTGCCCATTGAGGTGAAAGGAGATGGTGTCTGCGCGCATGGTTTCCGGCCGCTCGGGGTGGATGTCCGTAGAGGAGCATATCTTTCGCCTGGCGGCTTGGCCCGGAGGCCGCGGGTAAGTGGAGGGGATATGTTCGCAGCCTGGCCGACCCGCAAAGGAGAGCTCTGATGACCCCTGATGAAAAGCACGCTTCGGACATCAACGATGCCTTGATCGTCGGAGGGCTCCTGCTACACATGGATCCCCCGCGCGTGGAGAAAGCCGACATCCGCATTCGAGGCGGGCGCATCGCGCAGGTGGACCGTGGCATCGAGCCCATGCGCGGCGAGCGTGTCTTCGACATGAGCGGCTTCTGGATCATGCCGGGCCTGGTCTGTGGCCATCACCACCTGTACTCGGCGCTGTCCGGCGGCATGCCCATGCCGGCCGAGGCCCCCGAGAACTTCGCCGACATGCTGGCCAAGGTCTGGTGGAAGCTGGACCGGGCCCTGGACGAAGAGAGCGTGGAGGTCTCCGGCCTGGTGGGCGGCGTGCTGGCCCTGCGCTCCGGCGTCACCACCGTCGTGGATCATCACGCCTCCCCCAGCTTCATCGAGGGCAGCCTGGAAGCCCTGGATGGGGCCCTGGGCAGCCTGGGGCTGCGGCGGGTGCTCTGCTACGAGGTCACGGATCGGGGCGGGCCCGAAGAGGCCCTGGCTGGGCTGCGGGCCCACGAGAAGCTGCTGGCGGCCCCCGGGGGCGGCTGGCGAGCCGCCCTGGTGGGCGCCCACGCCAACTTCACGGTCTCGGACGAGACCCTGGCGGCCTGTGGCGACCTGGCCCGTGAGGCCGGCACCGGCGTGCACATCCACGTGGCCGAGGCCGTGGACGACCGCCAGGCCGTGGGCGAGCCCCTGGTGGCCCGCATGGCGCGCCTGGGCGCCCTGCTGCCCGGCAGCCTGCTGGCCCACTGCGTCTTTCTGGACGACGACGAGCTGGCCCAGGTCTACGACGCCGGCGCCTGGGTCTCGCACCAGCCGCGCAGCAATATGAACAACGGCGTGGGCTACGCCCCGGTGGGCAGCTTCGGGCCGCACACCGTGCTGGGCACCGACGGCATCGGCGCCGACATGCTGGCCGAGGCCCAGTGCGGCTACTTCCGCGCCCGCGAGGCCGACGTGCCCTGGTGGCCCGATCGCTTCCTGCAGCTGCACTGCGCCGGCGCCGAGTTCGCCAGCCAGCACCTGGGGGTCACCCTGGGCCGCATCGAGCCCGATGCCGAGGCCGACCTGGTGGTGATGGACCCGGTGCCCGGCCCGCCCCTGCTGGCCGAGAACCTCCCCGGCGCCTTCATCTTCCGCTTCTCCTCGGGCATGGTGCGCCACGTGATGGTGGGCGGTCAGTGGCGGCTGTGGGAGCGCAGCACCCTGGCGCAGGACCAGCGCGAGCTGGATCGCCGGGCTCAGCGCACGGCGCTGGCGGTGTGGCGGCGGATGTTGGAGCAGGACTAGGAGGGCGTGGGGCATAGGGCGCGAAGCGCCTATGCCACCACGCCACAAGCCTGGTGAGCGCCGACCGGCGCGCCTGAGGCGCGCGGTCGAGGGGGGCCGGGCCGCATGCGATGGGCAGGTCAGGGCCGGAAGTTGTCGGGCGGGGCCGCTCGGGCGCTCATTCGGTAGCCAATCCGGGCTTCCAGCCGGACCTGAACAGCTTCAACACGTTGTGGCATGTGCAGTCGAAGCCCCAGTCTTCAGTGACGGCGAGGAGGCCACGTCGTAGGAAACGAATGAGCCCTCGGGCATCCTTGGTTTGACCGAAGACCGGCTCGACGACGAACTTCCTCCGTCTGTAGATTTCCCGGCCTGCGGTCGTGTTCAGCTTGTGCCTCATTCGTTCCCTGGCATCGGTGTCGTCAGGCGGTGGATCGTTGGCCATGGGAGTCGGTTCCTCGCCGTGCTTCGTCCGCTTCGTGGCGACGTAGGCTTCCGTTCCGAGCTTTCGACATTCCTGTTCGACCTCTGCGTTCCAATAGCCGGTGTCCGCCGTGGCCGTGTCCGGGGCTCGTCCGCAGTTCTTCTTGGTCTGCTCGATCATGGGGACGAGGTTTCCGTTGTCGGGGCTCATGTTGGTCACGCCGTGGGCGACGATGATCTGGTTCTTTTCATCGACGGCGGCCTGGCAGTTGTAGCCCTGCAGAAAGGAGCCGCCCTTCTCCATGATGCGGCTCTCGGGATCCGTGAAGTTGCGCTGGGCCTCAGGCTTGGGGGTGCCGTCGGGGCTGCGGGGCGGCCTGTTCATCGGCAGTCCGCTCGGAGTGGTGAAAGGCGGCTCGTCGTCCGGGTCCTTCTCCTCGGCAGGGGGATCGAGCCGGTCAGCGGCCTGCTCCCGCTGCTCTGCGAGGGTGGCCGCCCGTTTTCGTTCGGATGGCTTGTCAGCTGTCCGAGCCTTCTCCCGGTGCCTGTCGGCCTGCTCCCTCAAATCGGCAGCTCGTGCCATGGCAGCCTCGTCCTCAAGTTCCTTCATGGCCTGCTTGATCTTGGCGAGCCGGGTCTCCCTGCGAGCGAGTTCCTCGGGGACGCCGCTCCCGTCGTCGTCTTCGCCGTACATGGCGTCCTCCGCGAGGTCCGTCTCCTCGGCCTGGTCGAGGATGCGGGCGATCTCCCGCTCCAAGCGCTCCGCGGAGATCGGCATGCGCTCGTAGCTCATCGCCTTGTGCTTGCTCGCGGCCCCCTGGATCTTGGTTCCGTCCACGGCCACGTGCGCGAGGCTGACGAGCCCGGCTTTCTGGGCGGTCTCCAGAACCTGCAGGAAGAGGTCCGCCAGGGCATCGCGGTGGGAGCGACGAAACAGCGCCAGCGTGGAGAAGGTCGGATGGTTGTTGGCGGCCACGACCCGGAATGCCACGTCGTTGTAGGTCAACCGGTCGATGGCCCGGGATGAGCGGACGCCCACGCACCAGGCGTAGATGAGCAGAGCCACCATCATCACGGGAGCATAGGGTCGGTTCCCGCGAGGATCTTTGGCCTGGATGGCATCTTCGATGGCCGACAGGTCGAGCATCTTGACCAGGTCGACGACGAAGTATGCGAGGTGATCGGGATTGAGCCAGTCATGCAGCGAGGGGGGCAGCAGCATGGTCTGATTCGGTTCGTACCGACGGTATTTCTTGCGCCTCATGGCGCCATGAAAACACGAGTCCCATTCGCTTGTCACGCCCGAAGAACGCGGCTTATCGAAAGCCGGCGTTGAGATCCCGATCTCGGCGGAAAAGAACGCGGGAGCCTCGCCCGGGCAGCCACGGACATCGGCGCAAGAGGCCTTCACCCGCGCTATTCGAGCTTCCACCCCTACGGCGGCGTCAGCTCCGGACCGAGGGCGCTCCGCTCAGCGCCGACCATCCCATCTGCGCACCAGTCCGGTCAGGGTGCCTGCCACCCGGTCCGCAGCCTTGACCACCGCCACCGCATCCTCGGTCCTCACCAAGCCCATGAGCGCCACGGCCTCAGCCGCGCATGCCGCCTCGCCCGCTTCCTTCCGGGCGATGCCGAAGGCGTTCCGTTTTTCCCCGGCCGTGCGCCCGTTGGCGCCTTCCCCGGTGTTCAACACCACCGAGCCGGCGGAGCGCAGCAGCTGGTTGCCGAAGGAGGCGTAGCCGCCTGGAAGCTGACCTGACAGGCGCTTCGCTGACAGGAGCAGCTCCAAGGCCTGCTGGTAGGCGGCCAGCTTGTGGTGCGGGAAGTGGGTCGAAGTGATGAATGCCATGGGGAGCTCCTCGTTGGTTGGCGTTCGAGGAGCCCCCGTCACGTGGGGCGGGGCTGTCAACCCGCAGGGCGGCCCGCAGGGCCGGTCGCGCGCCGCGCGACTTGACTGCCCCGAACCACGTGACATTCTGGGCGCCGACGCCGACCGGCGAGGAGCTCCCGCGTTCAGCACGAGCCAGCCTCTCCGCGCGACAGGCGGGCGAGAGGGGGAGGAGCGAGGGGAAGGGGATGGGCGAGTGCGGGAGGAGGGATGAAGGGGACGTGGGGGACCGTCTCACCTCCCCCTCCACACCCATCCTCCACACGCACTCGCACTCGCACCTCCACATCCCCTGTCACCGGAGGCGGGTGGCGCTATGTCGCACGGGCTCCTAGCAGACGTCGGGAAAGCTCGATAGTCGACGTTCAACGATCATTATGGGCGA
>CAYVQL010000345.1:0-11144 GCA_964454135.1 uncultured Enterobacterales bacterium
GGGCGGGGGGCCCCGGGGGGGGGCCGCGGGGGGGGTCCCCCGCTATGGTCCACTGGACCTACGAGCCCCCCGCATCGCTAGCGCTCCCCCCTCCCCGCTGGTCCTGGGCCGCCTTGGCGCTGCTGGTCCTGGTCCTGAACCTGTCCGGCTGCGGCCAGGATCTGCTGCCGCCTCTGGCACGGCCCGACGCCGATGTGCGCATGGAGTTGGACCAGAACGAGGTGCAGCAGGGCGAGCCGCTGCAGGTGCGCCTGCAGCTGCTGCAGGCGGATGGCGTGGAGCTGCACGTGGGGGAGCCGGCCGCCGAGGGGCTGGAAGCGAGCCTGGAAGACGAGCGCGTGGAGCGCTTCGACGGCTGGAGCGTGACCACGCGCAGCTACCTGCTGCGCGGCGAACCTGGCAGCTACGTGGTCGCCCTGCAGCAGGCCACCGCCCATCATCCGGATGGTCGCGAGGAGGTGCTGGAACCGGCGCCCCTGTTTGCGGACATCGGTGTCCAGGGCCCCACCTCCGAGCTGGAGGGTCTGCTGCTGTCAGAGCCGCCCGAGCCGCCCGCCTGGCCGCTGCCCCTGGCCCTGGGCGCGCTCCTGGCCGGCCTGCTGGCGCTGGCCGTCCGGACCTGGCGGCGCGGGCGGCGCAAGGCCCTGGCGCAGCGCCCCCTCGAGCCACCGGACGTGCTGGCCTTCCGGGCCTGGGCCGCGGTGCTGGATGACCCGGAGTTGGACGACCACGGCCGCGCTCTGGGGCTGTCAGAGGTCTTCCGCACCTACCTGGAGGCCATCCACGCCTGGCCAGCCACGGCCCTGACCACCCGCGAGATCACCGACGCGCTCTACCGCGAGGGGCTGGTCTCGGCCCCCCTGCTGGACCGCGCGCGGCGCCTGCTCACCGCTACGGACCTGCTGAAGTTCGCGCGGCAGGGCGGCGGGGATCGCTTCTTTCAGGACCTGGACCAGGACTTCCGCGCCTACGTGATGGCCACGCGGCCCGTCAGTACGGTGCCTGCGGTCTCCTCAGCGGGGGCCGGCCATGCATGAGTGGCAGGCCCCCCTCTTCCTGCTGGGGATCCCCCTGATCCCCCTGCTGCTGTTCTGGCGGCGCCGCAAGCGACCGCGCTACCGCTTCGCCTCGCTGGCCCTGGTACGGCCCGTCCGGAGCCCCCGACGCCTGCTGGCCTGGCTGCCCGAGCTCTCGCTGGGCCTGGGCCTGGCGCTCTGCCTGGTGGCGCTGGCCCGGCCGCAGCTGACCCGCAAAGAGACCGTGGTGCGCTCCGAGGGCATCGACATCCTGCTGGCCCTGGACGTCTCCGGCTCCATGGAGGCCCCCGATTTCACCATCGCCGGCCACCGCTCCTCGCGCCTGGACGTGGCCAAGGCCGTCATAGGCCGCTTCGTGGCGGGTCGGGAGCACGATCGCATCGGCCTGGTGGTCTTTGGCGAAGAGGCCTTCACCCAGGTGCCCCTCACCCTGGACCACATCGGCCTGGCGCGCTTTCTGTCCCAGGTGGAGATCGGCATGGCCGGCCGCAAGGCCACCGCGGTTGGCGAGGCCCTGGCCATCGCAGGGCAACGCCTGATGAAGCTGGAAGCCCCCAGCAAGGTGGTGATCCTGCTCACCGATGGGCGCAACAACGCCGGCAGCATCAGCCCGGAGCAGGCCGCCGAGGCCGTGGCCGCCCTGGACATCCGCGTGCACACCATCGGCGTGGGGCCCGAGCCGGGCTCCGGGGGTATCCTCGGGGTGCTGGGGGGCCGCTCCCGAGGCGGCGATCTGGACGAGCAGACGCTGCAGCGCATCGCAGAGCTCACCGGCGGCCGCTACTTCCGCGCCGACGATACCAGCGCCTTGAAGAAGGTCTACCAGACCATCGACGAGATGGAGAAGACCACCGCCGAGGTGCAGGAGTTCGTGCACCACGACGAGCTCTACCATCGCTGGCTGCTCTGGGGCCTGGGCTTGCTCAGCCTGCACATCCTGCTGTCGGCCACCTTGCTGCGGAGGCTGCCATGAGCTGGGGCGCTCCCGCCATGCTGGCGCTGCTGTGGGCGGTGCCCCTGCTGCTGGTTCTGCTGGTCTGGGCCGAGCGCCGCCGCCGCGCCGCCCTGGCTCGCCTGGCCACGGCGGCCGTGCTGCCGGGCCTGGTCCCGCCCGGCTTGCGGACCCTGCGCGTCTGGCAAGGGCTGCTCGTGCTGCTGGGCATGACCGCGCTGGTGCTCTCCGCCGGGCAGCCACGTGTCGGCTTCCAGTGGCGCGAGGTGGAGCGGCTGGGCATCGACCTGGTGGTGGTGCTGGACGTCTCGCGCAGCATGGACGCCGAGGACGTGAGCCCCAGCCGCATGGAGCGGGCGCGGCGTGAGGTGTTGGACCTGCTGGAGCTGTCGGGCGGTGATCGCATCGGCCTGGTGGTCTTCGCGGCCGGGGCCTATCCGCGGGTGCCCCTCACCCTGGACCACGAGGCCTTGAGCGTGATCCTGCGCGATGTGGATACCGGTACGATCCGGGCCCAGGGCTCCACCCTGGGCGCCGCCCTGCGCGAGGCCATGGCCATGCTGGACCAGCCCAAGCCCTCCAACAGGGCCATTCTGCTGATCTCCGATGGCGAGACGAGCGACGCCGAGGACCTGCTGGCAGCCTGCGGCGAGGCCCGCGAAGCCGGCGTTCCGGTGTTGGTGATGGGCGTCGGCTCGCCGGACGGCGCGCCCATCCCCCTGCAGAGCGGGGGCTTCAAGGAAGATCGGCATGGGCAGGTGGTGGTCTCGCAGCTCGACGAGTCGCTGCTGCGCAAGGCGGCCGCCGCCGGGCAGGGGGCCTACGTGCGCTCCGTGGCCTCGGCGGGCGATATGCAGGCCATCGTGGAAGAGATCCGCGGTCGTACGGAGGCCGATGTGTTGGGCGTGCAGCGCCGTAAGATCTGGAACGAGCACTTCCAGTGGCCCCTGGGCGCTGGCCTGCTCCTGCTGGCGTTGGGCGCGGCGCTCTCCCCCAGGCGAGCCTCTGTGGCAGCGCTGCTCTGCTGCGCGGGCTGGTTCGCCGTGGCTCCCGTTGCCCATGCCGGCGCGCGCCAGGACGCGCTGCAGGCCCTGGAGCGCGGTGATTTCGAGCAGGCCTCCGAGCTGCTGATGGAGCAGCACCTGAACCATCCCGACGACATGGACCTGGCACTGCGGCTGGGCGAGGCGCTGTTTCGGGCCGACAAGCCCAACCAGGCCGAGCGCATCTGGGAGGTGGTCGCGGAGCGGACCACCGATCCCCAGCAGCGCGCCAGGGCGCGCTACAACATGGGCCACGCCGCCTACCAGGGCGGACGCCTGACCGATGCGCGGGATCACTTCCGGCGCGCCCTCGAGGTGGATCAGCAGCTGGAGGCCGCCGGCAAGAACGCCGCGGCCGTAGAAAAGGAGATAGCGGCCCGCACTCAGGAGCCCCAGCAGCAGAGCAACTGCGACAATCCGGGCGAGAAGGGAGAGGGACAGCAGGACCAGCAAGAGGGGCAGCAGCAGCAAGAGCAGGAGCGCGAGGGGGAGCAGGACCAGCAGGGAGAGCAGGACCAGCAGCCCGAAGACGAGGGCACACGCCCCGAGGACCAGGACGAGCAGGATGGTCCCGGCGAGCAGGACATGATGGAAGGGGACATCGCCCAGCAGGGTGAGCAGCCCCCGCAGGGTGATACGGAGCAAGGGACCGCCTTTGCCACCGATGGCGAGCCAGCGGAGCTCTCCGAGGAGCAGGCCGCGCGCCTGCTGGAGGGTGTGGAAGAGGGCTCGCCCCATGTGGTGGTGGGCGGGCGATCCGACCGGGAGCAGGACTGGTGAGAGAAAGCGGACGCCTCTTTCGCAACGCCGGGCAGCCGGGTCTCTCCCTGCTGTTGGTCCTGCTCTGCCTGGTCATGCCCGCCTGGGCGCAGGCGGCCAGCGCCCACCTCGAGCTGGACAGCCGCCAGCTGCGGGTAGGCCAGACCGCGACCCTGCGCTTGGTGCTGACCGACGGCACGGCGCGCGATGTGCCCCACGTGCCTGCCAGCGAACAGCTGCGCATCAGCTACCAGGGGCAGTCCCAGTCCTACGTCAGCGTGAACTTCCGCACCACCCGCATGGTCACCTACCAGTACGCGGTGACCGCGCTCCAACCGGGCCCGGCCTGGGTTGGTCCTGTCGAGGTGGAGCTCAAAGATGGCAGAGCGCGTGCCGCGATCCTGGCGCTGAGCGTCGAGGAGCGCGATGCGGTGGATCCCGGGGCCGCCCAGCTGCAGGCCTCCCTGCGAACCGGTGTCGAGCAAGTCCAGCAGCCGCAGGAAGTCTGGCAGGGGCAGACCGTGGTCTACGAGCTGCGCTTCTCCCATCGCGACCGGGTCTACGACGCTCGCTGGACCCAGCCTGACTTCGAGGGCTTCGCTACCGAGCCCACCGCTGAGCAGACGCAGCGCGAGTACCGCTTGCAGGACGCCGGTGGCTCGGTGCAGGTGCACGAGATCCACGTGCCCCTGGTGGTCACCTCCGTCGGAAAGAGAGAGATCCCCCCGGCGGTTCTCACGGCCCAGTTCCCCGTCCAGCGGCAGAGGTCTCGCCGGCGGCGCAGCGCCTTCGACGACATCTGGGGCAATGGGCTCTTGCAGGACACCCGCAGCGAGGTCCTGAGCAGCGACGCTATCGGGCTGCGGGCGCGGCCCCTTCCGCAGCAGGGGCGACCGTCAGGCTTCGACGGGTTGGTGGGCAGCTTTCGCGTCACGGCCGGACTGAGCGAGAGGCAGGTGGCGCTGGGTGACTCGGTCACGCTCACTGTGCGGCTAGAGGGGAACGGAAGCCTGGCGGGCCTGCGCCTGCCTCCCATGGCGGAGCAGGACGGCTTCCGCGCCTACGACGACGAGCCGGACATCTCCGGCCAGGTCAAGGACGGTCGCTTCCTGGGCCTGGCCACCCTCAAGCGCGCCCTGGTGCCCACCCAGGAAGGTCAGCAGACCTTGCCTCCGCTGCGTTTCTGTTGGTTCGATCCGGCTACGGGCAGCTACGTGGAGCAGGCCTTGCCGGCCATGGCGCTGCACGTGCTGCCCGGTGAGAGCGCGCAGGCGCCCATGGAGAGCTTTGGGGGCCAAGAGCACGCAGCCCAGGCGGACGTGGAGGCGCTGGGCGAGGACATCCTCCCGATCCACGCCTCCATCTCGCCGCGCGATCAGCGCTTCCACCTGTCGGCGCCCCTGCCCCTGATCCTGCTGCTGCTGCCCGGGCTGGCGTTGGCGCTGCAGCTGGTGGCGGATCTGCGCCTGCGGGGTCGGACGAGGGCCAGGCGCCTGCGCGCGCTGCGCGGGCAGCTGGCCTCCCTGCCTCCGCAGGGCGAGGCGCGCCTGGCCGCTATGGAGGGGGCCTTTCGCGAGGCGGCCGCGCTGGTCATCGGCGGTTCGGCAGCAGGCATCACGCCGGAGCGCCTGCAGCGGGAGCTGCCCGGAGCGCAAGGCGAAGAGGCCGCCGCGCTCTACGGGCGGCTCGTCAGCGCCCGCTACGGCGGGGCGAGTCCGGATGCCGAGCTGGAAGAGGCTCTGCTCTCCTTGTGCAACAAGCTGCTGGGGAGGGCGCGATGAAGCGCATGCTGATCATCCTGCTGGCGTTGTCGCTCTCCGCGGCTGTAGGAGCTGCTGAAGAAACGAGCCAGGCCCTCAGCCCCGAGGCTCTCTACCACCAGGCCGGCGCAGCCTACCGCAGCGGGGACTACGCCGCCGCGGAGCAGGGTTGGCGCGCGGTGCTGGGAGCCGGCGTGGAGGATGGCCACTGCCTCTACAACCTGGGCAACGCCACCTATCGCCAGGGCTGGCTGGGGGGCGCCATCCTGGCCTGGCGCCGGGCCCAGGTGCTGCTGCCCAGGGATCCGGACGTGGCTGCCAACCTGGACCACGCGCGGGTGGAGGTGCGCGACCGGCTCGAGCCCGCCAGCCATGTCGGTCCGCTGGTCTTCTGGCAGCGTCCCCTGTCACTACGGGAGAGCGCCTTGCTGGGCGCGGCTTGTCTGGGCCTGGCCTTTGGCCTGCTGGCACTGCTGCGCTGGCGAGGGCGTTCCCGGCGGCGATCCGCACCGGGCAGCCTGCGGGGGATCGCCCTGGGCCTGGCCGTGCTGGGCGCCTTGCTGCTGCTCTCCACCGGCCTGACCTACCGAACGCTGCGCACGCAACCGGCCGTGGTGGTGCTGCAGCCCAAGCTCACCGTGCGCTCCGCCGTGGGTGTGGACGGCGTGGAGCTCTTCGCGCTGCACGAGGGCGCCGAGCTGCGGGCCCTGGAGGAGGACGCGGGCCATGTGCTGGTGATCCTGCCCGACGGACGCCGTGGCTGGGTGCCGGCTGCAGCCGTGGGCATGGTGCGGCCGGGGGACGCCTTCCCGCAGCGCGGCCCTGCGCAGTAGAGGTGAGCCGCCCGGTCCGCCATGATTCCGCAAAGGCCCCGACCATCCAGGGGCTCGCTGCTGCCGTAGCGGACGGAAACAGTTAGCCAGGCCCAGTGTTCCCGCTTGCAGGAGGCAACCATGCGTCGCTGGACATTCACCTTGCTCGCCCTTGTGCTGGCCACCGGCTGCTGGGAGAAGCGCGTCAAGCGTCTCAATGCCAACGAGTTCAACCATTATTACGCGCTGCGGCCCTTCATGAACGAGGATGTTCGCAAGGAGTTCCTGAAGGCCAAGACCGAAGAAGAGCGCAACGCGGTGCTGAAGAAGCACTCTCCCCTGGGCACTCCTCTCTGGGACATGTTCTACCAGTACAGCGAGTACGAGCGGGATGCCATCGTCGGAGGCGAGGTGGCCGTCGGCTGGACCCGCGATCGCGTGTTGATGGCCTGGGGCACGCCCTTTGACAAGCGCAAGCTGGTGGGCCGTCCTGCCGTTCGTTCCGAGATGCTGGTCTACCGCTTCGAGGTGGCCGAAGACGGCGCCGTCATGGTCTGGGTGCCCGACAGCAAGACCTCCTACCATGCCCTGCGTCGCTTCGAGCGGCGCGTGATCGTGGATGACAACCACGTGGCCGAGATCGAAGAGTCCGAGGGCTGGGAGTAGCTCTCAAGAAGGTGTGCTCTGCCGTTGACGACGCCACGGGGTGGGGCTACCCTCCAGCGCCGTCGGCCCCGGAATGACTGCGCGGAGCGCAAATGAAGATCTCCCTCATCAGCCCCTACCCGGACATCACCAACTACGGCCTGCGCAGCATCTCCAGCTGGCTCAAGGCTCATGGGCACCGCACCCAGGTGATCACCATGCCGGATCGTTCGGGCGAGGGCACGTCCCACGTGGAGATGTCCAGCGAGCGCTACCCGGCCGGGGTGATCGACGAGCTGATGGACGTGCTCTCCGAGAGCGACCTGGTGGGCATCTCCCTGATGACCCACTACTTCGACGCGGCCCGCCAGGTGAGCGAGGCGGTGCGGCAGCGCCTGGGCATCCCGGTCATCTGGGGTGGCTTCCACGCCTCGGTGCGGCCCGAGGAGTGCATGCGTCACGCCGACTACGTGGCCGTGGGCGAAGGGGAGAACCTGCTGCTTTCGCTGGTCCAGCGCCTGGAGCGGGGGGAGGGCGGGGATCTGTCCGACATCGGCGGGCTGGTCTGGCGCCGGGGCGACGAGCTGGTGCGCAACCTGCCGGGGCAGCTGGAGCAGGACCTGGACCGCTTTGGCATGCCGGACTGGTCGCGCGAGGATCACTGGTTGCTGGAAGACGATCACCTGCTACCCGCCACGCGGGAGACCTTGCGTCACGCCCTGGCCTCGGGCACGGTCTCCGCCCAGTTCGGTCGCATCGGCTACCAGACCATGACCGGTCGCGGCTGCCCCCACGCCTGCGCCTACTGTGGCAACAGCTTCATGCGCAGCCTCTACCTGGGCCAGCGCTACGTGCGCTTCCGCTCGACAGAGAACGTGCTGCAGGAGCTGGAGTGGATCAAGCGCGAGTATCCGTGGATCGACCTGATGTGGTTCTCGGACGACTCTTTCTTCGGGCGCACTGTGGAGGATCTGCGCGATTTCGGGCGGCAGTACAAGTCGCGCATCGGCGATCCCATGTACCTGCTGGGCTCCCCAGCCACGATAACTGAAGAGAAGTACGTCTTGATGGTGGACGCGGGCCTGCTCTGCATCCAGGTGGGCATCGAGCACGGCTCCAAGCGCATCCAGCGCCTCTTCCGGCGCTCGGCCCAGGGCAACCAGAAGATCCTGGAGACCGCGCGCGTGCTGGCCAAGTACGCCGACCGCACCATGCCGCCCCATTACGACGTGATCTACGACGTGGCCTACGAGACCCTGGAAGACCAACTGGAGACCCTGCGCTTGGTAGCCCAGCTGCCCAAGCCCTACCGGCTGCAGGTCTTCACCATCGTCTACTACCCGGGCACGGCGCTGCACAGCCTGGCCATGCAGGACGGCCTGATCAAAGACGAGAAGGCCGAGATCTACGACCGCATGTTCTTCGAGCGTCACGACAGCTACGCCAACACGCTGCTCTTCCTGGCCCGCACCGGCCGTTTCCCCCATTCCTTGCTGAAGCTGCTCACCCGACCCGGGCTGGCCCGCGCCATGACCAGCGAGACCGTGGCTCCCCTGGGAGACCTGGCCAAGGCCGCGGTGGGCCTGGCGCGCAAGACCAAGCAGCGCCACGGGCACCTGCTCTCGGCCTTGCGGCCGGGGCATGATACGTCTGGCGCGAGCTGAGCTCGACGTCAGCGGGTGGCGTCGTGGGTGCTAGGCCGAGCGGGCGTGCCGGGCTCGGTGGCGTTGGCTTCCGCCGCAACAGGCTGTTCGGCGTCGCTGATGGCCGGCCCCTCCACCGGGCTGGACAGCAGCAGGTCGTGGTGCTGCCGGAAGCGCTGGGTGAGGTAGAGGCGATCAGCGGAGCTGAGCCGCCCCAGCACCGCGTTCAGATCGCCCTCCAGCTGCAGGCAGCGCGCCAGGGCCACCTCGGCCAGGGGGCTGCGGGGGTAGCGTTCCAGGAAGCGGCCATAGGCCTGGAAGCGGCTGTGCGCTGACAGGCCCGCACCGGCGATGTCCCGGAAGCTGACGATGTCTTCACCACTGCGCAGCGCCGGATCGCCCTTTGGCCCGGCCTGCGCCAGGGGCGCGACGAGCAGGCAGCAGATCAGCGTCAGCGAGGGAAGCAAGGGAATGGCTCCTGGAATCAGCGGATACTACGAAGCTGGCGACCTCCCGTCAAGTTTCTTTGACCGTTTGCCTTCTTGTCTGGCCGTCGCCGCCGCTCTCGCTCTCGGTTCGGAGCGCGCGCTTGGGTGGCGTCTTCCCGGCCCACGGATCCGGGGGAAGAGGACGCCCATCACAAATCGGGCGTATCCCCGATAATACGGGCGAGTCTGCGAGCCCAGGTTCGCAGCCGGGAGATGCTGGGCCGGGCTGGATGCCTCTGGCAGAGCGCCCAGGCCAGGCCCATGCGGACCAAGCGGGGGGTCAGGTGGGCGGCCAGGCCGGATTCGCCGAGCAGGACGCGCGGATCGGGTGCTGCGGTGCGCGGGTCGAGGGAAGGCAGGCATTGCTTCATAGCGGCGCGGCTCTGGGAGACGGTCACCAGGCCCCGGCTGAACATACGGGCAGCCTGTTCCTGGGACAGCTGCTGCACGCCAATACGCAGGGCGTCGTAGGCCGCGTGCGTGGCGCCCAGCTGGCGCTGGAAGGCCCTCTGGTAGGCCCAGGTGGCGCCTTCGTCGCCAGGGTCGGCGCTGCGGCGGACCGCTTCACTCAGCAGCCTGGCAGCCACCAGACCGGCACCCACGCCGCTGGCATGGGCAGGAAAGACCTGGCAGCCCGCGTCACCCAGCAGCGCCACCCCGGGTCCCGACAGGCGGGCGTAGGGACGCCGAATGGGGATCAAGCCGCCGCCGCTGTGCAGACAGCGGCCGATCCAGGGATGGGCCGCCACCAGCCGCCTCATCAGCTGCGGGCCGCTGCCGTGTTGCCCGTCGGCCAGCGTGCCCGTCAGCAGTGAGACGGTCTCGAGCCCCGGGTCCACCTGGATGCACGCTGTGGAGTAGGCGCCCTGGACGCAGTTGCGGACCAGGAAGCTGCCCGCAGCCGCGCCGTGGCGGTCGAGGAAGGCCTGGGCACCGCCAGGGGCGGCAACTCGGCGCAGCTGGTGCTCGGCCGAGCAGAGCTGGTCTCCCCTGGGCTCGGGGCACTGCCCATCCAGGGATGGGATGCGCCGCAGCACCGCGCCCGCCATCCCCGAGGCATCCACGAAGAGCCTGGCCCGCAGCTGCGCGCGTCGGCCGTCAGGCCCGGCCACCGTGCATGCGATGGGGCGCTGCGCGGAGAGCTCCAGGCCTACCAGCCGCGTGCGGTCGAAGAGCGTCGCGCCGGCCCGCAGAGCTCTGTCGTGCAGACGCGCCACCAAGCGGGCCATGTCCACGGTCAGCAGGGGGTTGGGGGACAGGAGCAGGCGACGCGGGCCCTCAGGTTCCTCGATCAGCAGGGCGGACTCTCCGCCGCGCAGCTCGGGAGCCGCGGGACGGGCCAGCCCTGCCTGGTCGAAGAAGCGGGCAGGCAGCCCATTGAACCAGTGCGGCCCGGCCCGTTCCAGGGGGCGCCTGTCCAGCAGCGCCACCCCCAGACCGCACTGCGCCAGGTTGCCCGCAGCGGCCGCTCCGGCGCTGCCCGCCCCCACGATCACCGCATCGTAGCTCTTGCCCAACGCCGGCGAGCCCTCCTGGGAAAAAAAAACGAAGAGGGACCCCCCGGCTGGCCGGGAGGCCCCTCGTACAGCTTCAACTCAACTGACCAGCGCTAGCGCAGCAGGTGGATGTTCTTGGCAGCGCAGATCTCGTGCAGGATCTCGGGCCAGATGGTGACCGAGCACTCGCCCAGGGCGGCCTTGTTCAGGATCCACTGGTAGACGCGGGACTGGCCGATGCCGCCGCCCACCGAGAGGGGAATCTCGTCGTCCAGGATCATCTTGTGGTAGGGCAGCTCCAGGAAGTCCAGCTGGTCGGTCTCTTCCAGCTGCTGCTTCAGGGTCTCCTTGGTGACGCGGATGCCCATGGAGGAGAGCTCGTGGCGGCGCTCGGTGACCGGGTTCCAGACCAGGATGTCGCCGTTCAGGCCGTGCATGGGGCGGCCGTCCTTGGAGACCGTGGGGGTGATCCAGTCGTCGTAGTCGGCGGCGCGCATCTCGTGGGGGTA
>CAYVQL010000346.1:0-11137 GCA_964454135.1 uncultured Enterobacterales bacterium
CCCCCTCCCCTCCCCGGGCCGGGCGTTTCAACCCGCCGCCCCTCTAGCAGGGCTCGCCAGCCTCGTCAACTTCATCGGCCCCCGAAAAGCGAGAGAGAGCGGGTTGAGCCACCTGCGCTCCTGGCGCCACCACCACCAGGAGGCACTCCCTGTCCAGGTCGTTCCTGGATGCGGCCTGCGGCGGCCGACACCGAGCAGACGGACTCCCAGGGCGGGCGATTCTCCCCCCTCTCGCCCCAGAGCGGCCACTTTCACCCGCCTAGCGGGCGATTCTCCCCTCTCTCGCCCCAGAGCGGCCACTTTCACCCGCATGCCGGGTGATTCTCCCCCCTCTCATCCCAGAGCGGTGACTTTCACCCGCTACCCTGGACGCAGCTCCAGCGCCCGCTCCAACAGCAGCGGCAGCACCTCCCCCGCCGGCCCGGCCAGCTCCAGGGCGCCGTGGCCGCGCATGGCGCCGGGCTCGGGATTCACCTCCACCAGCTTGGCGCCGGCTTGGGCGGCCACGGCTGGCAGGCCGGCCGCCGGGTAGACCACCAGGGAGCAGCCCACCACCAGCATCAGGTCGGCGCCCTGGGCCATGCGCCAGGCCTGGGAGATGGCGTGCTCGGGCAGGCCCTCTTCGAAGAGCACCACGGGCGGCTTGAGGGGCGCCTGGCAGCGCGGGCAGCGGGGCACACCGCGCTGCGGAGCGCTGGCCTTGGCATCCCGGTACTTGCAGCGCACGCAGTGCAGGCCCAGACAGGAGCCGTGCACCTCCACCACCATCCTGTTGCCAGCCCGGCTGTGCAGGCCGTCGATGTTCTGGGTGAGCACGCCGCGGATCAGGCGCTCCTGCTCCATGCTTGCCAACGCGCGGTGGCCCTCGTTGGGCTGGGCCGATGCCAGCAGCGCATCCACGGCCCGCAGCATCTCCCAGCAGCGCTCGGGATCCTCCATGAAGGCGCTGAGGGTGGCGTAGCGCTCAGGGGGGTAGCGCCGCCACAAGCCGTTGTCGCTGCGGAAATCCGGGATGCCGCTCTCGACCGAGATGCCTGCGCCTGTCAGCGCCACGGCGCTGCGCGCCACGGCCAGCGCTCGGGCTGCCTCGTCGAGGACTGCCAGGTCCATTCCCTTCCTGCGCGCCATGGGCCATCCTTCCCGTTGCAGGTCAAACGGCGATGTAGCTCGGAAGAGGTGCGGGTTCACCCGCGACGGCGCAGACGGTCAGCCCCTACTCCCCCGCCTCGATCTCCAGCATGGGCTCCCCGGCGTCCAGGCTGGCGCCCTCTCTCGCCAGCAGGCCAGCCACCGTCCCAGCCAGGGGGCTCTCGATCTCGTTCTGCATCTTCATGGCCTCGAGCACGGCCACGACCTGACCCTTCTCCACGGCATCGCCATGCCGCACCTTGAAGGCCAGCAGCACGCCCGGTAGGGGCGCCTTGATCAGCCCCTCGCCATCGCCCTCGGCGCCGGCGCTGTCCTTGCGCGAACGGCGCACGCGCGCCTGCGGCAGCACGCGCACCTGGTAGCCGGTGCCGTCCAGCGCCACGCGCATGCTGCCGTCGGCTGCAGGCTCCACTTGCACGACGCTCTTCTTGCCGTCCAGCTCCATGACCAGCTCACGGGCGTCGGCGCTGGCCTCCACCGCCACCTGCTCCACGGCGGGCTCCAGCTCCTCGGGCCGCGGCTCGGCCGTGCTGGGCAGGCGCCCCTCGCGGCGAGCTGCGAAGAACTCGGTGGCCACGGGCGGGAAGAGCCCGTAGGACAAGGCCTGCTCAAGGCCGTACTCCTCGCCCCAGCCGCGCACGTGCTCCAGGTGCCCCTGCAGCTCAGGCTCGAACAGGCTGCCCGGGCGCACGGTGATGGGCTGCTCGTCGCCCAGCACCTCGGCGGCCAGGGCCGGCTCGATCCCGGCCGGCGGTCGGCCGTAGAGGCCCTTGATGTAGTTGCGCACCTCGTTGGTGATCATCTTGTAGCGCTGGCCCATCACCACGTTGAGCACGGCCTGGGTGCCCACGATCTGGCTGGTGGGGGTGACAAGCGGCGGAAAGCCCAGGTCGCGCCGCACACGGGCGGTCTCTTCCAGCACCTGGTCGAACTTGTCCTCGGCCTTCTGGGTCTTGAGCTGCGACAGCAGGTTGGAGAGCATTCCGCCGGGGATCTGGTGCTTGAGGATGCCAGTGTCCACGCGCTCGGAGCGCGGGTTGAGCAGCGGCATGTAGAGCTCGCGCACGCCACGGAAGTGGGCGGCGGCCTGATCCAGCAGCTCCAGGTCGAGCCCCGTGTCCCAGGGCGTGCCCTGAAAGGCTCCCACGATGCTCTCGGTGGGGGCTTGGGCCGTACCCCAGGAGAGGGGGGAGAGCGAGGTGTCCACGATGTCCACGCCGGCCTGCGCCGCTGCGTAGATGGTGGCCGGCGCCATGCCCGAGGCGCAGTGGGTGTGCAGGTGGATGGGCAGCCCTATTTCGGACTTGAGGGCCTGGATCAGCTCGGTGGCCACCGCAGGCGAGAGCATGCCGGCCATGTCCTTGATGCAGATGATCTCGGCGCCCTCGTCCTTGAGCTGCTGGGCGAAGTGCACGAAGCCACCGATGGTGTGCACCGGGCTGACCGTGTAGGAGATGGAGCCCTCGACCACGGCGCCCACCCTGGCGGTGGCGTGCATGGCGTGGGCCAGGTTGCGGATGTCGTTCAGGGCGTCGAAGATGCGGAATACATCGATGCCCTCGCCATGGGCGTGTTCCACGAAGGCGTCCACCAGGTCGTCGGCGTAGTGACGGTAGCCCACGCAGTTCTGGCCCCGCAGCAGCATCTGCAGCCGCGTGTTGGGGCAGTGGGCCTTGATGGTGCGCAGGCGCTCCCAGGGGCACTCGTTCAGAAAACGCATGCAGACGTCGAAGGTGGCGCCGCCCCACATCTCCAGCGAGTAGAAGCCCACGCTGTCCAGCAGCTCCAGGGCCGGCAGCATGTCCTCGATGCGCATGCGGGTGGCCAGCAGGGACTGGTGGGAGTCGCGCAGGATGGTGTCGGTGATCAGGACCTTCTTGTCGCTCATGGCTCTCTGGCTCCCGGCGCCGCGCCCGCGAAGAAGAGGGGAGGCGCCCTTGAAAAGATGCCGCGCTGCGGATCAGCGGCGCTGATTCTCCAGCCGCGCGGCCAGGCGCCAGCTGGCCCCTGCGCGCGGATTCCAGGCCCAGGCCCCCCCCAGTCCGCGGTGGCCGCAGCGCACCCAGGCCGCGGCCTGGGGCTCGCCGTCGCCCACCGCAGGCCGCTGCTCGCGCAGCAGGGTGGCCACGGCCGCCGCCAGCAGGACCAGCTTCCTCGCCTCGCGCTCATCGCCTGGCTTGGACATCGTGCGTGCTCCTAGAGCGGGATGTTGCCGTGCTTCTTGGTGGGCCTGGGCTCGCGCTTGTTGCGGATGGCCTCCAGGGCGTCGATCAGGCGGCGGCGGGTCACCCGCGGCCGGATCACGTCGTCGATATAGCCTCGCTCGGCCGCGGCGTAGGGTGTAGCGAAACGATCGCGGTAGTCGGCCACCAGCTCGGCAGCCCGCGCCGGGGCGTCGTCAGCGGCCGCGATCTCTTTGCGGCTGATGATGTTGACCGCGCCCTCGGGGCCCATGACCGCGATCTCGGCCGTGGGCCAGGCGAAGTTGTAGTCGGCCCGGATGTGCTTGGAGGACATCACGCAGTAGGCGCCGCCATAGGCCTTGCGGGTGATGATGGTGAGCTTGGGCACGGTGGCTTCGCAGAAAGCGAAGATCAGCTTGGCGCCGTTGCGGATGATACCGCCGTGCTCCTGGCCCACGCCGGGCAAGAAGCCGGGCACGTCCTCGAAGGTGATCAAGGGCACGTTGAAGGCGTCGCAGGTGCGCACGAAGCGCGCGCCCTTGTTGGAGGCGTCGATGTCCAGGCAACCCGCCAGGAAGTTGGGCTGGTTGGCCACGATGCCTACGGCGTGCCCGCCCAGGCGCGCGAAGCCCACCACGATGTTGCGCGCCCAGTCGGGATGGACCTCCAGGAACACACCCTCGTCCACCACGGTCTGGATGACCTTCTTCATGTCGTAGGGACGCTGGGGATCGTCGGGGATCAGCTCATCCAGCTCCGGGGACTCGCGATCCCGGGGATCGCTGCTGGGCTCGAAGGGGGGATCTTCGAGGTTGTTGGAGGGCAGGTAGGAGAGCAGCTCGCGCACGGTCTGCAGCGCCGAGGACTCGTCCGGCTCCACCAGGTGGCAGACGCCGGACTTGGAGGCGTGGGCCGTGGCGCCGCCCAGCTCCTCGAAGCTGACCTTCTCGCCCGTGACGGTCTCGATCACCTGGGGACCGGTGATGAACATGTGGGAGCCGCCCTTGACCATCAGCACGAAGTCCGTCAGGGCCGGAGAGTAGACCGCTCCCCCGGCGCAGGGACCCAGGATGACGCTGATCTGCGGCACCACGCCCGAGGCGTCGACATTGCGGAAGAAGATCTCGGCGTAGCCGCCCAGGCTGGCCACGCCCTCCTGGATGCGGGCGCCGCCCGAGTCGTTGAGGCCGATCACCGGCGCGCCGGCCTTCATGGCCAGGTCCATCACCTTGCAGATCTTCCAGGCGTAGGCCTCGCCCAGGGAGCCGCCCACCACCGTGAAGTCCTGGGCGAAGAGGTACACCACCCGCCCGTCGATGCGACCGTAGCCGGTGACCACGCCATCACCCAGGGGGCGGTTCTTCTCCATGCCGAAGTTGGTGCAGCGGTGGCGCACGAAGGCGTCCAACTCCTGGAAGCTGCCCGCGTCGCAGAGCTGCTCCAGCCGCTCGCGAGCGGTGAGCTTGCCCTTGGCGTGGTGACGCTCGATGCGCGCCTCGCCACCAGCCATCCGTGCCTGCTCCCGCAGGCGCTCCAGCGCTTCGATTCGCTCTGACGTGCTCATGTCTCACCCGTGGGATCCCGAGGGTCGATGGGGTTGCAGGGAGCTACGCAGCTAACCCGACGGAGGGGGCTCGTCCTGCGCCAGCGCGCGCCCAGCGCGCATGGTCCGCATCGAGAGAACGGAACGGGCCGCTAGTCCAGCCTCGCCGAGTCGCTCTCCGCGGTATCACCCCCGCTCCCATTGTGGTCGTCCCAGGCCACGCGCACCGAGAACT
This sequence comes from uncultured Enterobacterales bacterium, assembly GCA_964454135.1. GTDB lineage: Bacteria > Myxococcota_A > UBA796 > UBA796 > JAFGLY01 > CAYVQL01. The sequence continues at coordinate 5,111 of CAYVQL010000346.1, forward strand.
CGCCGTTTTCGTCGGTGAAGGTGGTGGCGAAGAGGCGATCGTCGGCGTCTCTGACCTCCAGCAGCGCGTACTGCACGGCCAGCAGGTTGGGATCGACGACCTGCCCGCTGATCACCTCGCCCACCTCCAGCTGGATGCTCTGGGGAAAGGCCTCGGCCGGGCATTCGGTGTAGGTGATGGCCGAAGGCCCCTCGGGCGGAGTGATGGCGCAGTCGAGCTTGACGCCCGGCAGGTCGATGCTGAAGCTGCCATCCTTGGCGGTGCTGGTGGAGTAGGTGTTGCCGTCGAAGCTGCGCTCGGTGGCCACTACGGTGGCGCCGACCACGGGCAGGCCCTCAGGCCCCAGCACGGTGGAGTCCACGGTCACGAAGCTGTCCAACACCACCTTGTCCACGTCGACGTCGCTCGTGCCCACCTCGATGGTGTCCTGCTGCGGCGTGAGATCCATGCTGTAAGGCGCCATATACTCCACCTGGTAGCGCCCGGGCAGCAGGTTCACGTCAAAGCCGCCGCTGTTGGGCGTGCTGTCCTCGACCACCAGGCTGCCGCCCGGGTGGTTGAGCAGCTGCTGGGAGGTGAAGCGCACCGTGGCGCCGTCGATGCCGCTGCGCTCGTCCGGCTCCTCCGAGTCCGGGACGTAGGAGACCGTCCCGCTGACATCGTAGGACTCCAGGCTGCCCAGCTCGAAGACGACCTCGGCGCCCTCCTCGTCCTCCACCTCCACCTCCTGGCTGAAGCTGGGCACCAGGGAGCCCTCCTCACCTGAGAGCAGCACCTCGTAGCTGGCAGCGGGCTGCACACGCAGCATGAAGAAGCCGGTCTCGTCCGGCACGGTGGTGGGACCAGCCACCCCGGTCTCGCTCTCTACCGCCTGCAGCTGCATGTACTCGAAGCCGGTATCTCCCTTGGACAGCAGCACCTGGCCATACAGCGGCGCACCGTAGTCCAGGTCCACATTCTCTATGTAGTTGCTGCCCGCGGCGAAGCTGCGGCCGGTCTCCACCAAGAAGGGCAGCTCGGCGGGCGTGGTGGGCACGACGGCGTAGATGTACTCGGCGTCCGTGCGGGCAGGGATCCGCAGCTCGTAAAACCCGCTCTCGGCATCGGTGACGCCCGTGCCGCTCATCACCGTGTCCTGCACGTAGGCGTAGACCTGCCCGTCCACGGGTACGGAGGTGCCCGGCACCACGATGTAGGGCGTGGCGTCGTAGCCGGTGATCGTGCCGCTGATGCTGACCGGACCCTGCAGCTGGATGTCCAGCTCTTCCCAGGCCTCGCTCAGGAAGTGGGTCTCGGGCAGCAGGTCGGCGTTCAGATCCGAGGGGAAGACGTCCACGCGCAAGCGCTCCTCCACCGCGGATTCCTCGGGAGGACCCTGGTCGTCGCCATTCCTCTCAAAGCTCGTCTTCTCGTTCGACGCGCAAGCGGAGCCAAGGATGGCCAGTGCGCTCAGCAAGGCGATGCCGCGCGAGCGGCGTTGAGCTGCGGCGTCCCCGACGCCGTCAGCTCGAACGCCCCCACGGGCCGCCAGCAATGGACGCATGCCCATCATTCGACCACCGCCACGGTCCAGACCTGGACCTGTTCGGACTGGGAGCCGTCCCAGACCCGGCACTTGATCTGCTCGCCGTCATCCACATCCTCGGGAAAGAGCGTGACGAAGCTGGACTGGGCCGTGCCCGTGACCGTGGACTGGGCGTCGTAGATCAGACCGTTCACCGAGCGCTCCCAGATGAACTCCAGGGCGTCCTCGTCGGGATCGCGGGCCAGGAGGTAGATCACCTGTTCGTCAACGGCGAAGCAGACCATGTTCTCGCCTTCCACCCCCAGGTCTTCGCAAGAGAGGGTGCCATCGTAGTAGGAGACGATCTCGGGCGGGTGGTTCTCATCGAGGTAGGGGTTGATGGGGCCGATGTAGAGACAGCCCGTGCAGGCCGCTGCAATGCAAGCCACGTGCCAATTCCCGTTTCCCACTGTACGAGGCGCGCTACCACGAGATCCCAGCGCATCTCGGCTGGCTGCTTCGCGGCCAAAGTGCGGCGTAGGGATCACGGCTCTTCCGGCACGCGCAGCTTGCCGCGGGCCGAGCCGGCCTGCAGCGTGTGGGTGGTGTCGGGCTGGCCGGGGCACTTGAACTCCACGACGTGCCGACGACGGGGGTCGGGCAGCTCGAACTCCCGCCCCAGCGAGGAGATCAGGCCAAGGGCCTGGCCATCAAGCAGCAGGGCGCAGTTATCGCTGATCTCCTCCCCCACCTCGACAAGCCTGGACTTGGAGCGCATGCGGATGTTCGGGAAGACCTTCTCTTCGCCCGGCGCCACCTCGAAGCGCTCGATGAAGGGCTCGAAGAAGGGATTCTCCACCTTGAGCTCGTGCTGGCCGGGCTGCACCTGGATGGGCCCCCTGGCTGCGTAGTCCCTCTGCTCCCCATCGATATGAACCAAGGCCCAGGGCACGTCGTCCAACGAGACCTTGACCGTGGCCAGCTGGACGGCTTGCGCTGCGCCATCGCCCCCCGGGCTTCCCCCCTTGGCCCGCACGACGCCCGAACCGGCGCTGCCCAACTCCTTGGCAACGGGGAACACCGGGGGTGTCTTGTCAGGCCGGGGCTGTTCCCCCTCTGCGCTGATGACGCCCTCCTGATCCACAGCCTGACCCCCCTCGGCCGCTCCAGGCTCCAGGACAACGCCTTCCTCGATGGATTGCCGCACCGACGAGACCATGGCCTCCACGGCGGCCAGCTCCGCCGCTTCCCGGTCCGGCGCGGCGCTGGGCGAGCCAGGCTGCTCGACAGGCTCGATGGTCGGGCCGCCCTTGGTGACGTCGACGTCTTCCGGCTCGGAACGGCCGGGCCCGATGAACCAGAAGGCCCCCAGGCCGATGGCGGCTCCCAGGGCCGCCAGCGTCACGAAGCTGCCCTTGCGCTTTGGGAGCTGCTCGGACTCGACGTGCAGCCCCTGCACCAGATCGAGCACCTCTTCGTTCTCGGGATCGATGGCCAGCAGGCGGTTGAACAGGCGCAGGGCCACCAGGTGATCGCCGTCCTCCAGGTGACGGCGCCCGCGCTCCAGCAGCTGCACGCCCAGGTGCGCTTCCAGGTCCTTCTTGAAGCCCCCGTGCTCTCGCAGCAGCCGCTGCAACGACCAGCGCTCTTCGTCCTGGTCCAGACCCACCTCCTGCAGGCCCCACGACAGCGCCTGGCAGAGCTCGCCCGCCGTCTGGAAGCGGTCCGCCGGCTCGGTCTGCAGCAGGCGCTCGACGGCATCTGCCAGCTCCGGCGAGGTGTCCGGCGCCACCTCTTGCACGTCCGCCCGATTGCCCTCGATGATGTTGCGCAGGATCACCGAGGGATTCGTACCCGTGAAGGGCAGGCAGTTGCAGGCCATGTAGAAGAGCACGGTGCCTAAGGTGAACAGGTCGGAGCGCGGGTCCAGCTGACGCTCCATGGCCTGCTCCGGGCTCATATACGCCGGACTGCCCACCAGCGCGCCGGTGAGGGTCATCTGGCCTTCTTCGAGGAAGCGCGCGATTCCGAAATCGGTCAGCTTGAGCAGGCCGTCGCGCCGGATCATGATGTTCTCGGGCTTCAGATCCCGATGGATGATGCCGTTGTCGTGGGCATAGGCCAGCGCGTCCGCCAGGTGCATGCCGATGATGGCCACGCCCTCGGAGGGAATTCGCTCATGCTCCTGCATGAACTCTTCCAGGGTGACGCCGTCGATGAACTCCGTGACGATGTAGCATTCTTCGGAGTCCACGCCGGAGTAGTCGAAGATGCGCAGGATGTTGGGGTGGTCCAGGTGTTCGATGGCCCGCGCCTCGCGGGCGAAGCGCTGCCGGTTGCGGGAAGACGAGGAGAGGTGCGGGTGCAGGACCTTGACGGCCACATCGCGACCCAGGGTGATGTGCCGCCCGCGATAGACGACGGCCATGCCGCCCTCGCCGACCTTTTGCAGGATCTCGTACTTGTCTATTACGTTCCCGATCACGGCCGTTCCGCCTGACCTCGCCGGTGTGCACCCTGTCGAAGACTGACCTGGCCCTTGAGACAGCGCTCACGACCAGGGAGTTCGCACCTTCATCCTAACTCAAGAACCGTGGCTCGGTCTGCCGGTGGTGTCTGCAGCTCGGCCAGCCGTTCCAACGGCACCCAGGAGAGCCGGTCGTGGAACAGGGCGATGGGTTCGCCCAGCAGCTGCACGCGGTAGCAGGCGAGCACCACGCGCTCGTCGCTTCCCACGGCCACGAGCTCTCCGACGACGGCGGGCGCAGCCAGTTCTTCCAGCAGCTCCCTGGCCAGAGCGGTCCGATCATCCTCACCAGACTCGACCTTTCCACCCGGGAATTCCCACAGGCCTGCGTGGCGCCGCCCCGCGGGGCGACGTGCCATCAGCACCGCACCGTCACGAACGATAGCAGCGCCCACGACCCGCACTTTGTCCACAGACTTGTCCTCTGCTGACTTGTTTTCTTCCGGTACCACCATCTCGCCGGCCACCTTCTCGCTACTCGGGGAGCGCAGGCTCCATGGATAACCTCCCTGCAGCGAAGCGCCTGACAAAGGGGCAAAAAAGGGCGTCGGCCTCAGAAGCGAACAGAGCCTAGCCAGTAGCGAAACAGCTCAGCGCCAGCACCACGAGCAAGAGGGCGCTGTTGAGCTGCACGAAGCGCGCCACGGGGCGCCGCGTCCGCGCGTAGGCGGCCTGGTCCTGGATCCCCTGCTCGCCGTCGATCTGCCGCAACGGCTCGGCGATCCAGACTTCGAGAACGGTGTAGCTGACCCACAGAACCAGGAAGAGGATGTGCTTGGCGAGGTAGAGCTGCTGCGCCGGGCCAGCGCAGGACCAGGTGAATGCGCCGAAGACCAGGTGGTGACGCAGCAGGCCCCCCAGAAAGATTGCCCCCAGGCCCAGACCGCTGGCGGGCGCCCAGGCCCGCCAGAGTCGGTCGACGTGCTGCGGCTGTAGACCGCGGCAGCGCCCTGCCAGCGGAAGCAGAAAGGCGAACGCCAGCTGCGGACCTCCGTAGGCCAGCACGCCAATCCAGTGGACAAAGGCAGCTAGTTGCTCCATCGACCTCCGCTCTGCTCGGGCCCGAGGCTGCAAACCGGTTACAGATTGTTGCGCTATGAACGGGACTCGATACTGTTCCAAGGCGCTATGCGCAAGCGGCACGGGCTTGACCAGCGCTGTCGGGCCCTCCAGTATGCCGGAAGCACGAACAGGAATCAGAGGAATCCGCCAGTTCTCGCAACAAGGGACTTCGGTAAATCCATAGAGCGTCCAACGGCCGCTGGGAGACAGAGATGACGAAGTGGGAATTCCTGCACGGATCGGAAACTGTATCGGTTGAAGGTGGATCTTGGCTAGACGCGCTGGGCAAGGCGCTGGTGGCTGCCGGGCTCGACGCCTCCGTCCTCTCTCGCCTGCACATCGACGTGCAACCGGGTGACCACGTCGTCATCAAGGACCCGGAAGGGCGCAAGATGGTCTTGCAGCCCATGCGCGATCCGCAGCTAAGCGCCGATCCCGAGCTCTTCAACGTCCAGCCGGACGTGGAGACCGAAGAGATCCCGCGCACGTCCACGGGTCGCCCCCTGCCACGCCGCGCGCCACCACCCCGCGCGACCTCCTTCCGCGCCCCGGCGCCTCCCCCCCCCATGGCACGCCCGGCGCCCCTCGATCCTTCCACCGCTGCCGCGCCGGTAGAAGCCGACGAGGCCGCTACCGAAGAGGTGGATCCCCAGCGCCTGGCCAGCGCGCGGGCCGCGGCCAAGGCCGCGACCCCCGCAGCCAAGCCGCCCCCCCCTGCTGCGCCCAAGCCGGCTCCATCCCCCAGGCAGGCAGGGCCACGAATGCCCGGGCCAGCTCCGCTTCCCAAGCCCATGCCCCTGCCCACCGGGCCCCAGTCCATGCCCATGGGGCGGCGCGGTCCCAAGCGTCTCCGCCCCGGCCGGCGGCCCGCCCGCGGGCGCGGGGGGGGGGGCGGGGGACGGGGACGGGGAGGGTGAGCGGCGAGGGCCGCTCC
>CAYVQL010000347.1:0-11136 GCA_964454135.1 uncultured Enterobacterales bacterium
CCACACGGACGCTGCGCTCAACACCGCGTACAAGGAGTTCTGGTACGACGGCGTGGACAGCTACTGCTACGGGTCCAGCTACTACTACGCCGACGGCGACGGCCACGACTCCGACGCCTACAAGGGCGACGACTGCGACGACACGGACCCGGCCATCAGCCCCTCGGCCAAGGAGGTTCCCTACGACGGCCTGGACGCGGACTGCGACGGCGTGTCCGACTACGACGCCGACGAGGACGGCTTCGACTCCGCCAGCTACGGCGGCGACGACTGCGACGACGCCGACGCCGCCACCTACCCCGGCGCTCCGGACAAGCCCTACGACGACGTGATCAACGACTGCAACAACGCCAGCGACTACGACGCCGATGGCGACGGCTACGACAGCGGCGTCTACGGCGGCGATGACTGCGACGACGCCAACTCGGACATCCACCCCGGGGCCAAGGAGGTCTACTACGACGGGCTGGACCAGGACTGCGACGGCGGCAGCGACTACGACGCCGACCTGGACGGACACGACAGCCAGGACTACGGCGGCGAGGACTGCGACGACAGCGATCCTTCGGTCTACCCGGGCGCCACAGAGACCTGGTACGACGGCGTGGACAGCGACTGCGACGAGGCCTCGGACTACGACGCCGACGGCGACGGGCACGACAGCGACCAGCATGGCGGCGACGACTGCGACGACGACGACGCCAGCGTCTACCCGGGCGCCGATGGCTACGACGAGAACTGCGAGCCCATCGAAGAGGACACTGGCGACGACGGGGACACGGGTGAGCCCGATGGTCCTGGTCCTGGAGACAGCGGCGACGGCGACGGCGACATGAAGGGCGGCGGTGGCTGCAGCTGCCAGGCTTCGCAGCGCGGCGCGGGCGCGGCACCGTGGCTGGTGCTGCTGGGACTGGCGGGGGTGGTGCGGCGCAGGAGGGGAGCAGGCCCTACGCGAGATAGCTGAGCGGCCCACCACAACAAGGCCGTCCACTCGCACCCGCACTTCCCTGTCCCTCTTCTTTCTTTCACCTTTGGGGGGGAGGGGATGGGTGCCGGTTTGGGTGGAGGGATGAGGGATGAGGGGATGGGTGCCGGTTCGGGTGGAGGGCCTGTTGCCTGTGGTGAGGGAAGTGGGTGCGGGTGATGTGTCATGAGTTCGCCTTGGACTTGCGGGGCGTCGACGCCACCCCTTCGGGGTGAGGGCGGCGGCTCCGCCCAGCAACCAATGGAGAACATCATGGACCACATCACAAAGACCCACTTCCCCCACCACAAGCTGGCGGCCTATTCTCAAGCGCTGAAAGTCCTCGTCCTGGCGATGGCGCTGTGCGAGCAGGTGCCCCGGGGGTTCGCCAAGTTCAGCAACCAGTTGCTCCGAGCTGCGGGCTCGGCGGTGTTCAATACGGGCGAGGCGGCGAATGCCAGGATGCCCGGGGAAGAGCGCAACGCGTTCGGCATCGCGCGCAAAGAGACCGGCGAAGCGGCCGCGGCGGCGGAAGCGCTGGCGCATATGAAGCTGGTTCGGCTCGATGATGCCATCGCGTTCGTCCAGGCTGCCGATCGGCTGGCCGGCCAGCTCACGGGCCTCATCAGGCACTGGGAACAGCCCCGTCGCTGATCGCGCGCCGCCGTGGTCGGGGCGGCATCGCCGCTCTTTCTCGTGAGCCCCGTCGGTATGCGAAAAGGTCAAGGCAAAAACCAATTTCAAGAATACCTGTCCCTTTCGTTGACGGGTTGGTGACGAGGGAGGCGGGTCATCGTTACAGCTGTCGCCGGAGGTCGACAGGGATCCGCCGATGTCGTGGAGGGGAGCGAGGAGGATGACGGCAGCCCACGTGGTAGCAGATGAGTGCCCTCGCCACCGCGCTCAGCCAGCCCGCCACTTCTGTGGGAACTGCCCCCGCATCTGAGCGTTTCGGCCCAGAGTCGCTCAACCACAGGGCCAGAAAACCGAAACCGGTCGCCTACCCGAGCGCTACAGCCGAAGAACGCTCAGCTAGACCGCCATTTCCATGGGAACTAAGGCCCTACCTGAGCAAATCGCGCTCAAGACGTTCATCCGGGGCGTCAGTTCCGAAATACTGCCCCCATACCAGAGCGCCCCTCGCCACTGCGCTCGACCGGTGCGAGCCCCCGACCACGGAGGTCGCGTCCTTCGTACCCAAGCGCCCCCAGACCCTACTCCACCAACACCCAGCTGCGTTCAACCCCAGCTACGAAGGCCACGCCCCACTCGGCGGCGTGGTAGCCGCCGCGGGCTGCGGGCATGATGGACGGCTCTACCGTGGTGCGGCAGCCGGGCTCGACTACGAACCAGACGCGCAGCAGCTCGTCGGGGGCCGGAGAGATTCTTAGGGAGAGCAGGTCGCTGGCTTGGTTGGGGTAGACCGTGAAGTGCTCTGCCTCAGGGAAGACAGGATCCCAGAACTCGTGGAAATCGGCGATCTCTGCGGGCAGGAAGCCGTAGAGCGCCATGGCGCTCCCGATGGACGCCTGGGCGTGGATGCCCGGAACGCACCAGCCCTCGTCATAGTGGAAATGCTCCGCGGGAAAGGCCATCTCGTAGAAAAGGAAGTCGTAGTTCCCCGTCGCATCCTGCAGGAGCCCATCGGGTTGGGCCAGAACCTTCCAGCCGCCGTGCGGGTAGTCGGGCTCGGATGCTGCGATGCGGGCTGGGGCCGGCAATCGTACCTGGATCTCGGTGGGCGTTGGCGGGTACAGGTAGATGTTGGGCGCGTCGAGGTATACCGCTTCCGCGAGCTGCAGCTCCACGTCCAGGCAGCTGTCGCCCGAGATGGTGAAGGAGGTGCAGCCGTAGCAGTCGTCCAGGTGCCGCACGGCGTAGTCGCCGTCATCCAGCACGGCCTTGAAGCTGCCATCGGAGCCCACCTCAGGGGTGCCCACCTGGCTGTCTCGCCAGTCATCCCAGGGATTGCTTCCCGTGTCGTAGAAGATGGAGCTGTCGTCGCAGGCCGTTCCGCCCTTCAAGATGGTCCAGATGTTCACCGTGGCAGGATAGGCGCAGGGATCGTTCAGCAGCACCTGGCCGCAGAGATCGTAGTCGGCGTCCGTGTCGGTATCGGCGTCCGTGTCCGCGTCGGTATCGGCGTCGGCGTCCGTGTCCGCGTCGGTATCGGCATCGGCGTCCGCGTCGGCCTCGCCCGAGTCGCCGGTCTTCTCCTCGTCGTCGCAGGAGATGCACAGAGCGAAGGACAGGACGGTCAGCGGGAAGAGGAATCGGAAAATGCGCATGGTCGCCTCCAAGGGTCGCGGACAGCATTGTCGAGGTCGGGCCGGGGCGCAAGCCCGCCGTGGATCAGACGAGGGACTGCTCGTCCAGCTCCAGGCAGTCCAGCAGAGGATCCCAGATCCGCAGCGCCAGGGAGGCGAACTCGGGATCCGGCGCGGTGCTGCTGGCGGATCGGAAGGGCTCCGCGCTGCCGTAGATGCGCTGCAGGTGGGGGTCGCGCCCCTCTCCGGGCGCCCGGTCGCCCGAGCCGTGCCAGGCCAGGCGGGCGGCCCGCAACGCGGCCCCGCGGCGTTGGGCCTCGCTGCCTGGCTGGCGCCAGGCGCGCGCATAGGCCAGGGAGGTCTCGGGGAAGAAGGGCAGGGCCCGCTGCAGGCCCTGCCCGCGCAGGTCCAGCAGCTCCTGCAGGAGCCGCTCCGGCGCTGCGGGACTGGAAATCCGCCAGGCGCCAAGCCCCTGACCGCGCGGGGCGCGCTGCACCAGCACGCCGGCCCAGGACTGGTCGCGTCGCTGCAGCTGCAGGGCCAGCAGCTCCAGCCAGAGCCGCAGCAGCTGGTGCGCCCGAGGACGGGCGTAGCGCTGACGGACCAGGCCCGCGGCCCAGACCTGGTCCAGCACGCCCTGCAGGCGCCAGGGCCCCAGCCTCAAGTCCAGGTCCAGGCGTTCGGAGCCGCTGTCGCCCCTGTGGCCGAGCGCTGCGCGGGACAGGCAGTCCAGCTCCTCGGCCAGCGCCTCCAGCTCGCAGCGGCCGGGCGTGCCCAGGGGCAGGGCGCCAGCTGCGCGCAGGGGGGCGTAGTCCCCTTGCGGCGTCCGCCCACGCAGGCGACGGTCCAGAAGCAGCGTGGCCACGGCGTAGCGCTGCAGGCCGTCCAGCAGCAGCGGTTCGCGGTCCTCGATGCTGCGCGTGCGTTGGTCCAGCCGCAGGCCGAGTCGTTGCCCCAGCAGCGCCCGCGCGGGCAGGGCCCAGAAGGCGCAGAGCTCGTCCAGGCTCAGGACCGGCTGGTGGGGCGGGGAGGGCAAGGAGCCCTGCAGGAAGGGGGCTGCCGCTTGCCGCTCGCCCAGCAGCGCCTTGGCTCCTTGAAGGCAGGAGGCGGCGTAGCTGAAGATGCGCCCTTCGCCGTTGGCGGGGAAACAGGCCGGGCTGAAGGCCTGCAGGGGGTGCTGCAGCACGATGTGGGCCAGCAGCGCCTGGCGATCCGCGGCAGGTGCGCCGCGCAGCGCGAAGCTCTGACAGAGGGCGTCCAGCAGCTCGCTGACCACCACGGAAGGAGGCTGGGGCTCGTTGCTGCGGGGATTGCGGCCGCTGGTGGTGATCAGCAGCAGGTCGCGCGCCGAGAGCAGGGCCTCGAGAAAGAGCTGCCGGTCGTCGTCGCGCTGGCTGCGATCCCCGGGGCGCGGGTCGCGCAGGCTGAGATCGAAGCCCGGTCGCCGGTCGCGCCGCGGAAAGAGGCCGTCGTCCATGCCCAGCAGGCAGACCACGCGAAAGGGAATGGCCCGCATAGGGACCATGGCGCAGCAGGTCAGGGCCCCGGACAAAAAGTCGGGGGAGGGCAGGCTGCGTCCCAGGCCCGCCTCCAGCAGCTCCATCAGGGCTGCCAGCTCCAGCTCGCCCTCGAAGCCGGCCAGGGTGGCGTCCTGCACGCCGCGCTCCAGCAAGGCCCTCAGCTCGGCGCGCTGCCAGTGCTCGTCATCCGTGGTGGCGAGCAGTCCGTCGGCCACGGCGTTCAGGCTGGCCAGCCAGCGCTGCATGGACCGGGGGCCGCTCTCCAGGTCCTCCAAGGCCGCAAAGAGCGCCTGGCAGAAATCCGCCAGCTTGCCCAGGCTGGCACCTTGGGGTCCGTCCGCCAGGTCGCAGGGCAGGGCACCGGCGAAGAGCTGCCCTTCCTGGCCGGGCATGGCGTAGCCCAGCATCAGCCGCTCCAGGCCGAAGCGCCAGGTGTTCTGGGCGTAGGCCGGCTGGTCGTGGGCGGCGCGGTGCTGGGCGTCGCGGCCCCAGCGGATGCCGCTCTGCTGCACCCAGTCGCCAAAGAGCTCCAGCTCCTCGGCCGTGATGGAAAAGCGTGTGCGCAGGGGTTTCTGGCCGAGCAGGTCGAGCAGCTGGGACGCGCTGGCGCGCGCACCGGCCAGCTGCAGCACGCGCAGGAAGGCCTCGGCCAGGGCGTTGGCCTGGCGCTGGGCGCGATCGGCGATGCGGAAGGGGATGTAGCGCTCATCCGAGGGCGAGCGGCCGAAGACGGCCTCCAGCAAGGGGGCGAAGACCTCCAGGTCGGAGCAGAGCACCACCACGTCCCGCGGCTGCAGGCCGGGGTCGCGCTGGAAGAGGTCCAGCAGCTGGTCCTGAAGCACCTCCACCTGGCGCATGGGCCCGTGGCAGGCGTGCACCTGGATGGAGCGGTCGCTGGGGTCCGCCTCGTGGCGCCCCTCGGCGGGCGAGCGCATGCGCAGCAGATCGGACTGCAGCTGCCGCAGCAAGCTAGGCCCCTCTCGGAGAGGATCCTGAAACAGGGAGCCCTGGGGTTCCTGGTAGTGGGCGCTCTCTTCCAGCAGGGTCTGGAAGTCCTGACCCAGGCGACCCAGAGAGGCCAGCAGGGGATGGCCCTCCTCCAGGTACAAGGCGTCGGCCGATCGCTGAACCTGCGCATCGCGCGCCAGCTGGCGTGCGATGGCGTTCTTCGAGCGCACGTGGCCCCAGTACTCCTGGGAGGGGCAGAGGGTGAAGAGGTGCAGCTGCAGGCTCTGCCCCAGGGCGGCCAGCACCTGCAGGTGGAAGGGGGGCAGGGAGGAGACGCCGAAGAGGCAGAGGCGGCGTGGCAGGTCGCGCAGCTCGTCCGGATGCAGGCCGGCCGCCAGGCGTTGGAAGAACTGCGGCGCCAGCGCGGCCAGGGAGGGCGTGGCCACGCTGGCCTCCAGCCTGCGCCACAGCAGGGCCTGCCAGTCTCGGCCCTCGCCAGCGCTCCAGCGGCGCAACAGGTCGTGGCGGTAGGCGAGGTAGCGGTCGAAGCACTCGGCGATGCGCCGCGCCAGCTGGAAGCTGATGGCGCCCTGCAGCCCGGGTTCCTCCCTGAGGTAGGCCCGCAGCGGGGCGAAGGCGGGCTCGCCCAGCAGGGCGGGCAGCTCCGCCAACACGCTCCAGGCCAGGCGCTCGGGCTCCCAGGCGCGGGTCCGCCCCCCCATCTCGCCTAGCACGGCCTGGAAGGCGGCGCTGACCAGCTTGCCGGGGAAGGGGAAGCGCAGGTTGGCGCAGACGCCCAGCTGTTGGGAGAGCCCCAGCGCCAGCCAGCGCTCCATGCCGCGGCTGGGGACCACCACCACGTCGGGCTCCAGCGGATCCTCCAGTGGAACCCGCAGCACCTGGGCCAGTGCCTGCAGCAGCTTTTCCGCGCGGTTGCTCTTGTAGACCTTCAAGGTGGAGGTCCCCAGGTAGCGGAGGCTTTCTTTTTCTGTGCGAGGGGATAACGGGTTGTCCCGCCCTCGACATGGCGGCAGCCGGGAGTTTCCATGAGCCGTTCCTTTCGCACCGAGCTGAGCTTCGCCCAGCCGCCCCAGACCCTGCTGGACCTCTTCACGGACGGGGGTTTTCTGGAAAAGGAATGCCTGAGCCAGGGCAACTTCCGGGCCAGCTGCCACGAGGTGGCGCGCAGCGCTGACAGCCTCTCCCTGCGGCTGGACGTGGTGGGGCCCAACCGCGATCCGCGCACCCGGGCCAAGGAGGCACGCTCTGCGGTCCACTACCAGTGGAACCTGCCCTCCCGCAGCTGCACCTGGCACGTCAGCACGGAGGGCTCCGACGCCTTTCGCATCTCGGGCGCCCACCGCATCGCCGAGGGGCCCGCTGGCGGCTGCCGCTACCACATGTCCTGGCAGGTGGAGGTACGCGTCCCCGTGCTGGGCCGCGTGCTGGAGAAGAAGGCTCAGAAGAGCATCCTGGAGGGGGCCCGCAAGCGTGAGGCCTTCGCGCGGCGATGGTTGGAGGAGGGGAGGCAGAGCTAGGGCGCTCACTCCTCCAGGTGCAGCCTGCGCCGCAGGGCCTCCAGCTGCGCGGGGGGCAGGTCCAGCTGTTCCAGCGAGGCGTTGAAGCTGGCCGCGTGCAGGTCCACGGCCCGGTGGCCGCAGGCCGGGAAGAACTCCGGCGCGGCGGTGTCCAGCTGGAAGCGCGGGTAGTCGCGACACATGCCGGGCCGGCTGGCGTAGCTGTCGCAGCGCCCGCTGGCAGGATCCAGGTGGCTGCAGCGGAAGACGAAGCTGTTCTCCCTTGGCAAATCGTGCAGGAACGCGAAGCCGTTCACCCAGCGATGCCAGGCCAGGATGGCCCAGCGCGTGGAGCGGAAGCGGAAGAAGAAGTAGTTGGTCTGCACCGTGGGGGTCTCGCAGCAGGCGCCGCAGGCCTGGCACTCGCCGGCCAGCCGGTAGCGCGGAGGGTCGCGCCGCAGCAGGCGCGTGCTCGCCAGGTCGAAGCGATACACGCCCAGGGCCAGCAGCTTCAGCAGTCTGCGCAGCACGCCGTCCCGCATGACGGACCTCCTTGACGGAGCGTAGCGCGCTGCGGGACCCGGCGCCGCGCCCTGAGCGCTGCGGGCGTGGCGCGCAGGTTGACCCCGGGCTGCCCCCCCGCGGCCCGTGGCCTACGCCATCCTATGGCCAGGAGCGAAGCATGAGACGACACCTGTTCGCCATTTCCATCCTGCTGACAGCCAGCCCAATCTTGATGGCGCCCGATGATCCGCCCTGCGATGTCTGCGACGAGGTCTTCGCCAGCGAGCTGCTGCAGGACGACGAGATCGCCATCTACGTCTTCCAAGCCCAGCGCGGCAGCAGCTACGAGGTCTGGCTGCAGCCGCTGGCCGGCGATCCCGACCTGCACGTCGGGGACGGCCCCATCGCCGCGCTGGACGGGCAGGGCTGCCACCCGCGGGCGCCGGACCTGCTGCAGGAGAGCTGCGTGATCGCCTCTGCGCAGACGGGTCCGCACGAGATCATCGTGCACGGCGACCGAGGCCAGTCGAGCTTCGATCTGTACGTGGCGGAGCTGCCGGAGGGACGCCCTTAGCGCCAGCCCACTCCACCCTCGGCGGGCCCAACGCCCCCCGGGGGCGCGCCCGGCAGCTGCGGCGTCGACCGCTCAGCGACGCCGGTGATATGACAAGCTCGCATGTCCCGCCTGGCCGTTCCCCTCTCCCGCTACCTGCTGCCCCGCCTGGCCCTGGCCGCGGGGGCGCTGCTGCTGGCCCTGGTAGGGGCCGAGCTCTACCTGCGCCTGCGTCAGGGGTTGGGCTACGAGTTCATGTTCTCCGACGGCGCCATCGGCTACGACCGCAGCATCTACGCCGAAGATCCGCTGCTTGTGGATGTGCTGGCCCCCGACAGCCAGGGCGTGATGCGCACGGCCGAGTTTCGCACCGTGGTGCGCATCAACGCCCTGGGCACGCGCGGGCCGCATCCCGGCCCCCCCAGGCAGGACCAGCTGCGCCTGCTGGCCGTGGGCGACAGCTTCACGCTGGGGGAGCAGGTGGAGCACGAGCAGACCTTCGCCGCGCGGCTGGGAGACGGCCTGAGTGAGCGCCTGGGGCGCGAGGTGCTGCTGCTGAACGCCGGGGTGGACGGCTACGGCACCGAGCAGGCCAGCCTGCTGGCCGAGCGCCTGCTGGAGCCCACCGGCGCGCAGGGCGTGCTGCTGACCTTTTTCCTGGGCAACGACTTCTGGGACAACCTCAACTACCGCCCGCGCACGGGGCCGGGCCTGCCCCCCGAGCCCAGCAGCTGGCTGCATCGCCTCTTGTGGCGTCACAGCATGCTGTACGTCTACTACGGGCTCTACGAGCAGTGGGCCGAGGTGCAGCGACACCCGGAGCGGCCCAACCGGCATCGGGACGAGATGCGCGTGTTCACCTCGGGCGGCGATCTCAACCGCTATATGAACCATACGCGCCGCGCCCTGGACGGCTTCGAGCGGCTCTGCCAGCAGCGGCAGCTGTCCTGCTTCGTGGCCATGGCGCCTCCCATCTTCGCCGTGGACGAGGCCCGCGCCCGGGCCAGCTTCGAGCGCTTCGGCCTGGATGCCGAGCAGATCGACCTGGACCGGCCAGCGCGGGAGCTGGAACGAGCCATGCCCCCTGGCCTGCCGGTCCTGGACTTGAGCCCGGCCCTGCGCTCCGCGGCGGCCGAAGGGGAGCAGCTCTACTTCACCCTGGACGGTCACTGGACAGCCGCCGGGCACCGGATGGCGGCGGAGGCGCTGGAGGACTTCATGGCGCCGCGGCTGCAGGGGGGGCAGGGGAACTGAGCGGCCCTCTCAGGGGCAGTCGCTGTTGTCGAAGCTGTCGTCGGCGCCGGTCCAGCCACATGCCACCAGCTGCCGGTCGGCGTCATAGGCGCGGGCCTTGAACTCCACCTCGTCCAGCTCGCCGCAGTTCAGCGCTGTGCGGACGCCTGGGCTGCATTGCTGTACCATGGTGCTGCGCGCCCCAGAACCCGGAGGCCACCTTTGTCCGCCCTGACGCTCGCCATGGCGCTCGCCGCCTGCTCGCCCTCCGAGTCCAAGGGCGACACAGGAAGCGACACGCTCGGACCCCGGCCCACGGCCGAAGAGTGCTTCGAGGGCATGGGCGACGCGAGCCTGGGCCTGCCGGACTACGACAGCTTCGGGCCCACCCTGGGCCACCACTGCATGGGCACCGACCACCAGGACATCAGTGGCATCGAGAAGCTGGTCTTCGTGGGCGACTCCATCACCCAGGGCACGCCGCCCACCCACGAGGACGACTACTACCGCAACCTACTGACCGAGGCGCTGTCGGAGGCCTGGGGCGAGCTGGAGGCGGACGAGTGCGCCCGCTTCGGCGCCCGCACCGACGACCTGCTGCTCGAGCCCCACCAGGACATCCTGGAGTGCTTCCCGGACGTGGAAGAGAAGCGCACCCTGGTGGTGATGACCAGCGGCGGCAACGACATGTACGACGTGGCCTACCAACTGCGCGAAGGCAAGACGTTGGAGCAGGTACTCGAGAACGTGGCCTACTACGCCTCTCTCTTCCGCGACGCCATCCACCACCTCACCGACCAGCCCGAGCTCTTTCCCGCGGGCGTGCAGGTGGTCTTCGGCAACGTCTACGAGTTCACGGACAACGAGTCCGACATGGGGAGCTGCCCGGCCGCCGCCAAGTACGAGGGCTGGAGCGACGAGCCGCTGGAGGGCTTCCGCGAGGCCTATGTGCTGATGAACGAGACCTATATGGACATCGCGGTGGAGACGGGCACGGACATGGTGTTCATGAAGGAGGCCTTCTGCGGCCACGGCTTCCACGCCGGCGAGCCGGACAACGAGTGCTACCGCGGTGAGGACGCCGAGACCTGGTTCGACTGGACCTGTTTCCACCCCGACACCGAGGGCCACGCCGCCCTGGCGGAGCTGTTCCTGCGGACCATCGCCGAGTGAAGAGAGGGACCGCGGATCGGTATTCCGTAGTGCTACGGCGCTGGCCTCTGGTAGACTGGTTTTGGCCTATCCCCCGTCGTATCGAGGAAATCCTCGCGCTGCGGAGGACCGGGTGGCAAGGCACGAGGTCTGGCGCGGGGGATCGAAAGGTCAGTCCGAGGTGCACGCATGAAGCCTCTCCCCATCGTCGCCCTGACCCTGCTGGGGGCGGGCTGCCAAGACTACGGCATGAGCGGCTTGCTTGAGGACTCCGAGCTGGAAACCCGCCTGGTGATCGAACCCTCGGAGCTGCGCTTCGACGACACGCCCCACGATGAGTTGGCAGAGAAATCGGTGGTGCGGAGCAACGAGGGAGGCAGCGCCCGGCCTTGGTCATCGTTTCGGGCCATACGCCCCCAACAAAAGTAGGCCAGGTTTTTTTTTTGGGGGGGGGGGTGCCACCCCCCCCCCCCCAAAC
>CAYVQL010000348.1:0-11129 GCA_964454135.1 uncultured Enterobacterales bacterium
AGTAGGTGGTCTCGACCTCTTCGTCCGTCTCGCCGTCGCAGTCGTTGTCCACGCCGTCGCAGACCTCGGTGGCGCCGGGGTGCACCTCCTCGTTCTCGTCGTCGCAGTCCACTTGCGCTTCGTAGCCGTCGTCGTCGAAGTCGATGTCCTCGACCTCGGGCTGCGCGCTGTCGGTGGCGGGCTTGTCGTCGCAAGCGGCCAGGATGGACAGAGCCAGGAAGGTGGCGGAAAGGAGGGGGAGCTGCATGGCGGTCCTCGCAAGCGGTCTGGCGGCTCTTGGGCCGCTGGACGTGCAAGGGGGAGTATACACCCGGCGCTACGCTCCTCTGCACCTGTCGGGAGGTCTGGCGGTGCGAGGGAGCCGCGGATCAGTTGGAATAGTCGATCTGCGCGGTGTAGCTGCCCATGCCCGCATAGGCCAGGATGCCGACGGCGTACTCGCCCGCGCCGCCGGCGTAGCTGAGTGCCTCGTCCGAGCTGTCCCGCTCGTCCGACTTGGCCACCGCTTGCCATGATGTTCCGTCGTGCTCGAGCAGGTACAGGTCGAAATCGGTCCCGGAATCGGCGGATAGGGTGGCGTTGTGGGTTCCATCGCCCTCTGCGCTGTAGGCCCAACCCTCGCGCTCGCCTTGCGCCAGCTTCCCCGTGAGCACGTTGTCCTGGTCCGGATCACTCAGCATGGCGTGGTCTTCCCAGCCTGTGGGGCTGGCGGAGTCCGCTTCGCCGGTGTGCGGGTCTGCGGAAGGCTCCTGGCAGGCCGCAACGGGAAGGAGCAGGGCGAGGGTGAGCAGGCGTGTCGAGGGCATGGGTTCCGCCTCTGGGCAGGGAAGAGGGCTGTCTCAGCCTAGCCCACGGTCTTCGGACATATCCATGATACCTTTCCTCCTCCAGGAACATATGCGGTTCATCCCCTTGAAGGTCTTCATGCGCAGAAAAGCCATCATCCCGCTCGCCGCTGTCGCCCTGGCAGGCGTCCTGGCCTGCGGAGGTCTCGGCGGTCAGACCCCCAGCGAAGCTCTGCCAACCTCGGCATGGTCCGACTGCGAAGCGGTTTGCATGAAGATCCGCGATAGCTGCGGACAGGGAGAGCAGCTCGGACCGGAACCCATGGCTTGCCATATGCACTGCGACCTGGCGGCGCAGTGGGAAGGCCAACCCATGCCGGACAGCGACACGGAAGCCATCAGGCAATCCATGCTCTGCGTGGCCGAGGCCGCCACCTGCGCGCAGGTCTCGGGCTGCTTGAGCGAGTAGCCGAGGGATCGCGCTCGTCGCGCTGCGGACCAGGCGGCGGTTCAGGGCGTGGCTGCAGGTTCGCCTGGAACCAGCACGCTCACCAGCTCGCCATCGAGGGTCTCCTGGCTGGCGAGAACGCTCCAGGTTCGGTCGCTGGCGGCTTCGAGTCGAGCCAACCAGCGATCCTGCTGCGAAGGCTCCACCGAGATCAGCGCCAGGGCTGAGATCTTGCTCGCTTCTTCTTGACCGCCGGCCATGTTCTTCCAGATGCAACCCACTCCGTGCACGGCGTCCAGGGCGATGAAGGCCCGCTCCTCGACGTGAAGGGTCGAGACGTAGCCCAGACCGCAGCGGCGCTGCCGCGCCTGGTGCAGGCCGCGCCAGGGGATCTTTCCGGCGCGCAACGCGGCGAGCCTGGACAGCGCCAGCTCCAACCCGTCCAGGGGCCCTCGGACGACGGCCACCTCCGCCGAGAAGTAGCGCCAGGGATCCCCGTCCGGAGGCTGCAGCCTGAGGGGCACCTCGATCACGATGTTGTGGGCATCCAGGGCGGGAAAGTGGTGGCTGAGACCTCGCCCGCCCACCTGCAGCAGGCAGACGGCGCCCAGCAGCGGCGCCAGCAGTAGCCGAGTGGGGCGCAGGCGGCAGATAGGCAGGCCGATGCAGAACGTCGCGTAGACGTAGAGCGGAATATAGTAGCGCGTGTTGGGAGGCAGCAGGCCGGCGGTGAGCCAGGCGCCTGCCAGCGCGGCTGCCGCGGCGGCTGCCAGGGCCAGGACGGCCGGCTGCCACGGACTGCGCGGTCCCGCGAGCCAGCGCAGCCATGGCTGGCGCCGGAGGGGGGGCAGGCAGAGAGCGAGCTCCAGCGCGGCCAGTGCGCCGCCCAGCCATAGCAGGAGCTCGGTCTGAGGCCAGGCGTGGCGCAGGTCTCTCCAGGCGGCGACCAGGTTCAGCTCCCTGCCGATGGACTTGTTGTGGCTGACGACCATGTCCAGGTAGTCGGAGACGCTGGGCGCGGCAGCGTTGGCCCAGGGCAGGAAGACGGCCGCGCCCAGCAGGGCTGCCAGGGCCAGGTGGAGACCTGGCAGCAGCGGGCTGTTTCCTGCCGTGACCCTGCGGCGCCAGAACCAGAGCGCGGCCAGCAGCAGCGCGCTCAGCGCCAGTACGCCTTCCAGGTGCCACAGCCCCTCGGTCGGATCGAAGCCCTGGGGAGTCTGGGGGGACTGGAGGCGTTGGGCCAGACGCCAGGCCACGTAGGCCAGGGGGGGCAGTGCGCCCGCTGCTACCAGCAGGGCGGCGCGGCTGCGGAAGATCAAGATGCCCAACGGGATCAAGGGCAGGGGGACGACCCAGGACAGGTACTGGTACTTGACTAAGGCCAGCGCAGCGAGCGTCACGCCCAGGGCCAGGCTGCGAACGGGCCGTCGGAAGCCATCGCAGCTGATGGCCAGCAGCAGGACCCAGGGCAGCAGCGAGGTGGCGGGCAGGTCGAGCAGGTAGAGGCGGCTGTAGTTAGTGATCGTCGGAGCGGCGAGGGCCAGCAGGGGTAGCAGGGTGCAGGCCGCCAGGCCCTGCAGCCGCATGCCCAGCCGGGCCAAGCCCGCGGCCAGCAGCGCGGCGAAGAGCGCCACGCCCAGCAGCACGGCGTCGAGGCTGGGACCGAGCAGCCGTAGCAGGACGGCCGAGACGAGGTACAGGCCCGGGGGAAAGGGATCGCGCGCAAAGGGACCGCCCGAGAAGAGCATCTCGCGGTAGCGGTCCATGATGATGATGTGACCCGGTGCGTCGCCCTCGGGCAAGAGCTGGTGCTGCCACTGGTAGAGCAGGTGCGCCCAGAGGGTGAGGGCCACCGCCAGAACGGTGATGCCCCAGCCCAGGAGTTCGCGCTTGCGGTTGCTGGTGAGCTTCCGCAGCGCGTCCTTGGACAGAGACATGGGGGTCAGGATGTCACCATTACGATTTCTTGTTTGATCCCCATCAGACCTCAACAATTCATCGTATCATGCAGCGATGGGAATTCCGCCGCCCGATCCTGGGAGAGCGGCCCGTCCCATGACCTGATGGTGGGCCACGGAAAAGACGACGCTCGGCAGGCGCGGCATAAGGCTTGTATGAAGGGGGAGATTGCGGAAAGGGTAATGGTGACAACCTGACCCCACCCTAGTAGTAGGCCTCGCCGTACCAGTAGTAGATGTAGTAGTATCCGTAGCTGGAGTAGCGATACCACCACGTGTAGTAGTCGATGCTGCCGCCGCCGTACTGGTCCACGAAGAACTGCGTGTACCAGGTGGTGCCGTAGTACAGCATCAGCATGTCGTAGGAGCCGTAGCCGGCGAAGTAGTAGCTGGGGTGCAGGCCCACCGTGTACGAGGGCAGGTAGCTCGAGCCGTCGCAGCCGCCGAGGTCGTCGCCGATGTAGCTGAACAGCAGGTCGTAGGCCCAGTCGCAGTCCGTGCAGATGTTGGAGCTGGCCGTGCCCAGGGAGTCCCACCACATGTCGCAGACCGTCCCATAGCCGTAGATGTCGAGCAGCAGCTCCCGCGTGCCGATCCACCCCGAGCAGCCGTCGCTCTCGGCGCCCGGCGTGCCCAGGTCACCGTCGCCGTAGCTGGCGTAGGCCTCGCACCAGTTGCCACCGAGGTCGTTGGACAGGGCGTCGTGGCTGTCCACGTCCAGGGTCATGGAGGCGCCTGTGGGGTCCGGGAAGAGGATTCCGCCGTCCCAGGCCAGGCTGTCGATGGTGCCCTTCGCGTTGGCCAGGTGGATCTCGTCGCCGCCATTGCCCAGCGCCATGACGCTGGCGTCGAAGGCGTAGTCCACGTCCACGCCGCCGTTGGACAGCGTGTCGTCGTTGTTTCCGAAGACGAAGTAGCCGCCCGTATTCACGACGGCGGTGCCGGTCACTTCGAAGCTGTCGGTGCCGCCGTCGTAGACCAGCAAGCCGTCCAGGTCCACCGGATACCCGCTGCCGTTGTAGATCTCGAACCACTCGCCCGAGCTGTCGTCCACTTCGTCCGGGTTCTGCATCACCTCGCAGACCACCAGATCGCCAGACGCCAGGTCCTCGATGCCGATGGGCCCGTCGATGCCGTCGCAGTTCTGGTCCACGCCGTCTACGGTGTCGTCGTATGCGTCAGGGCTGAAGGAGGGATCTTCGTCGTCGCAGTCCTCGCCGCCGTAGTCCTGGCTGTCGTAGCCGTCGCCATCGAAGTCGTAGTCGCTGGCGCCGTCGCAGTCCTGGTCGGTGCCGTCGTACCAGGTCTCTTCGGCCCCGGGATAGGCGCTGTCGTCGCGGTCGTCGCAGTCGCTGTTGTCAGTGACCGGGTAGTCCGCGTTGGCTTCGCAGAGCAGCTCCCCCGAGGAGTCCTCGTCGCCGAACCCGTCGCTGTCGTCATCGGGGTAGAAGAGGCTGGCGCCGCTGGTGTCCAGATCCGGATCCTCGTCGTCGGCCAGGCCGTCACAGTCGTTGTCCACCCCGTCGCAGACCTCGGTCTGGTCGGGGTTGACCTGGGCGTCGCCGTCGTCGCAGTCGCCGCCCTGGGAGACGTAGTCGCTGGCGCCCATGCAGGCCGTGCGAACCAGGTCGTCGTCCCCGTAGCCGTCGCCGTCGCCGTCGAAGTACCAGGTCGAGGCGTCGATGGCGTCTTCTTCGTCGAGCAGGCCGTCGCAGTCGTTGTCCGCCCCGTCGCAGACCTCGGTGGCGCCCGGGTTGATGTTGGGATCGCCGTCGTTGCAGTCGGTCCGTGTGTCGTAGCCATCCTCGTCGAGGTCGGCGTAGACGAGATCAGTCCCGGTGTCTTCTTTCTGTTGTTGATCGTCCGTGTCGTCGCAGGCTGCCAGCAGGGCGAAGATCCAGAAGAAGAAGGGCGGAGTCCTTCTCATGGCGTTCGTCATCGGGTATCTCCTCGGGGGTGTGACCAGTTTGTACGGTATCCCATTCTCTGGGCCATCGCGGAGACAATGACCGCCCGCGTCCTCACATCCCACCCCCCAGCAGCAGGTAGCTGGCGCCGGCGGAGGTGGCCGCGCTGTCGTTGCTCTTGGCGCCTACCAGCAGGTCCGGCGAGCCATCGGCGTCGACGTCTCCTGCGCCTGCCACGGCGTAGCCGGCGAGGTCCGTGCTTCTCTCGCCGCAGAGCGTGGCCTGGGCATCGGTCAGACGCAGCGTGCCCCCGAAGGGGCCGAGGGCCAGGGTGGCGACACCTGTGTTTTCTCCGCCGAGATCGACGCCGTAGGCGCCCACCAGCGCATCCCCCGCTCCATCGCCGTCCACATCGCCGGGTCCGGCCACGGCCCACCCCGCATAGCCATTCGACTCGCCGCCCAACAGCTTGGCGTCGGCCTGGCTCAGGCTGCGGCTCTTCGCCAGGGGGCCGTGCACCACGTAGACCGCGCCTGCGTTGCTGGCGCTCTCATCCTGCCCGTAGGCGCCCACCAGCAGGTCGTGGTAGCCGTCGCCGTCCAGGTCGCCAGCGCTGGCCACGGTCCCGGCGTGGTCCGAGCTGTTTTCACCTCTGAGCTTGGCATCCGCGAACTCCAGGTCCAGCTCGCCGCTGACCGGACCAAGCACCAGGTAGGCGGCCCCGGCGGAGCTGCCGCCGGCGTCGTCCCCTCTCGCTCCCAGCAGGATGTCGCCGAAGCCGTCGCCGTTCGTGTCGCCCGCTGCGGCCAGGGATTCGCCGGCCTGGTCGTGGGCGGACTCGCCCAGGAGCTTGGCATCGGCCTGGCCCAGGCCGATGTCTCCCCGCAGCGGACCGAGCAGGAGATAGGCGGCGCCCCCCGAATCGCCACTGGCCTCGTAGGGGGCGCCCACCAGGATGTCGTCGAGGCCGTCGGCGTTCACATCCCCGGCGCCCGCCACGCAATAGCCGGCCATGTCCGTTTTCTCCTCGCCCAGCAGTCGGGCATCCGCCTGGGCCAGCTCCAGGTCGGCGGTCAGGGGGCCCTGCACCAGGTAGGCTATGCCGGCGGAGAGGGCGGTCTCGTCGTTGTATGGCGCGCCGATCAGCAGGTCGGCGTATTTGTTCCCGTCGGTGTCGCCCGCAGCGGCCACGGACCAGGCCGCATGGTCGCCTATCCATCCCTCTAGGCGGATGCCGACGTCGGAGAGGCTGCGGCTGCCCGTGAGGGGACCGTGCACCAGGTAGGCCACGCCGCCATTGGTCCCATTCCGGTTGCCGCCGTAGGCGCCGATCAAGAGGTCGTCGAAGCCGTCCATGTCCACGTCTCCGGCCCCGGCCAGGGAGGTGCCGGAATAGTCGAACCTGGACTCGCCGAGCAGGATGGCGTCGGCCGAGCTCAGATTGCGCTGACCGGAGATGCCGCAGTCGCCCGACGTGCCGTCGCAGTCGTTGTCCACGCCGTCGTCGCAGACCTCGTCGGCGCCGGGGTTGACATCGGCGTCCTCGTCGTCGCAGTCATCCCCGCCGCAGGCGGTGGCGAGGTAGCCGTCCTGGTCCTCGTCCACCGGCTCGTCCGCCAGGCCGTCGCAGTCGTTGTCCACCCCGTCACAGACCTCTGTGGCGCCCGGGTGGATGTTCGGATCGCCGTCGTCGCAGTCGGTCCGCGTGTCGTAGCCATCCTCATCGAGGTCGGCGAAGACGAGATCGGACCCGGTGTCTTCTTGCTTCTGCTGATCGTCCGTGTAGTGGCAGGCTGATAGCAGGAGAAACCAGAAAGAGAAGGGCGCAGTCCTTCTCGCGGCGTTCGTCATCAGGGATTTCCTCGGGGGGGTGACGAGTTCGTACGGCATCCCATTCTCCCAGCTGGCGCGGCGATCGTGACGGGCCCGCGAGCTCACATCCCACCCCCCAACAGCAGGTAGCTGGCGCCGGCGGAGCTGGCCGCGCTGTCGTTGCCGTAGGCGCCCACAAGCAGATCCGGCCAGCCGTCGGCGTTGACGTCGCCTGCACCCGCCACGGCGTAGCCGGCGTAGTCCGAGCTTCCTTCGCCGCAGAGCGTGGCCTGGGCGTTGTTCAGGCTAAGCGTGCCCCTGAAGGGGCCGCGGGCCAGGATGGCGACACCCGCGTTGGATCCGCTGAGGTCGACGCTGTAGGCGCCCACCAGCACATCCCCCTCTCCATCGCCGTCCACATCGCCAGGCCCGGCCACGGCAAAACCCGCGTGGCCGTTCGACTGGCTGCCCAGCAGCTTGGCGTTGGCCCACCTCAGGCTGCTGCTCTTCTCCAGGGGGCCGTGCACCACGTAGACCGCGCCTGCGTTGCTGGCGCTCTCGTCCTGCATGTAGGCTCCTACCAGCATGTCGTGGTAGCCGTCGCCGTCCAGGTCTCCGGCGCCAGCCACGATCCCGGCGGAGTCCCTGCCGTTTTCACCTCTGAGCTTGGCATCCGCGGACTCCAGGTCCAGCTCGCCGGTGACCGGCCCCAGCACCAGGTAGGCGGCCCCGGCTGAGCTGCCGCCGGCGTCTTCTTTTTTTGCTCCCGCCAGGATGTCGCCGAAGCCGTCGCCATTCGTGTCGCCCGCTGCGGCCACGGATACGCCGGCCTGGTCGCTGTCGGACTCGCCTATGAGCTTGGCGTCGGCCTGATCAAGGCTGATGTCTCCCCGCAGGGGACCGAGCAGGAGATAGACGGCGCCCGCCTCGAAAGCGCCGCTGTCCTCGCAATAGGCGCCCACCAGGATGTCTTCGAAGCCGTCGGCGTTCACATCCCCGGCGCTCGACACGCAGTTGCCGGCGGCGTCCCGGCTGGCCTCGCCCAGCAGGCGGGCATCCGCCTGGGTCAGCTCCAGGTCGGCGGTCAGGGGGCCCTGCACCAGGTAGGCCATGCCGGCGTCGATGCCGGTCTCATCGTTGTTGGGCGCGCCTACCAGCAGGTCGGCGTAGTTGTTCCCGTTGCTGTCGCCCGCAGCGGCCACGGAATAGCCCGCCAGCTCGTCGTTCTCCCCCAATAGACGGATGCCGACGCTGTAGAGGCTATTGCCACCTGTCAGCGGACCACGCACCAGGTAGGCCAAGCCAGCGCCGTCTCCGCCCAAGTCGTTGCCGTGGGCGCCGATCAACAGATCGTCGAAGCCGTCCATGTCCACGTCTCCGACCCCTGCCACGGAGGAGCCGGAGTAGTCGCTCGAGGACTCGCCGTGCAGGATGGCGTCGGCCGAGCTCAGCAGGCGCTGACCAGAGATGCCGCAGCGGCCCGACGAGCCGTCGCAGTCGTTGTCCACGCCGTCGTCGCAGACCTCCTCGGCGCCAGGGTTCACCTCGGCGTCCTCGTCGTCGCAGTCGTCCCCGCCGCAGGCGCTGGCGAGGTAGCCGTCCAGGTCCCCGTCCGGCTGCTCATCCGCCAGGCCGTCGCAGTCGTTGTCCACGCCGTCGCAGCGCTCGGGCGCGCCCGGGTGGGTCTGCGCGTCGGCGTCGTCGCAGTCATCGCCCGAGGTGACGTAGCCATCGGGCAGGACGCAGTCGTAGGTCGGATACAGGAGAGTGCCGCGGCCGTCGCCGTCCAGGTCCAGGTGACCCGTGGGCTCGCGCCGATCGTCGTACTCGTCCGTCTGGCCGTCGCAGTCGTTGTCGATACCGTCGCAGGTCTCCACGGCGCCGGGCAGGATCTGGTCGTCGTCGTCGTCACAGTCCTCGGCGTTGGCGACGTGGCCCTCGGGGCGCTGGCAGGCGGTCGTGGTCGCTTGCGGATCTCCGTAGCCGTCTTCGTCCGCGTCGGCGTACCAGGTGGCGGGCAGGGCCGCCCTGGGGTCGCCATCGTCGCAGTCCGCGGCGGCGGTCACGCCGTCCTGGTCGTAGTCCCGGTAGGAGAAGGGGCCGCTGTCGCTGGTCCGCCCCGAGTCCTGAGGGGCGCAGGCCGCCAGTAGCATCGGCAGCGCCGCCAGCTGCAGGCTGCGGCGGAGGCCGGCTGCGGCCGTGCGTGCGTTTTTCATCTTCATCCCCTCCTCACAG
The DNA here is from genome assembly GCA_964454135.1 of uncultured Enterobacterales bacterium. Classification (GTDB taxonomy): domain Bacteria; phylum Myxococcota_A; class UBA796; order UBA796; family JAFGLY01; genus CAYVQL01. Next base: position 9,146 of record CAYVQL010000348.1, read on the forward strand.
TGCCAAGCTGGTGGCCAGGATCAGGTAGGCGGCCCCCGCAGCGGAACCGCCGTCGTCGTCGCTGTTGGCGCCCACCAGCAGGTCGTCGCAGCCGTCGCCGTCCGCATCCCCTGCGCCGGCCACGGCCCAGCCCGCTTGGTCGCCGCTGCTGTCGCCCGTGAACATGAAATCTGCGGCGCCCAGGTCGTTTTCGCCGCTGACCGGCCCCAGGACCAGGTAGGCGGCTCCCGCGGTGTTGCCCCCTGTGTCTTCGTAGATCGCGCCTACGAGCAGATCGTCGTGGCCATCTCCGTCCACGTCGCCGGCACCGGCCACAGCATAGCCAGCGCGGTCGGAAGCGCTGCTGCCCGTCAGCTTGGCATGGGCGGAGGAGAGCGACAGGCTGCCCGACAGTGGCGACAGCAGCAGATAGGCGGCTCCGGCGTTGCCGCCCCCCGCGTCTTCCTCGGGGGCGCCGACGAGCAGGTCCGCGTACCCGTCGGCGTCTACATCCCCTGCGCCGGCCACGGCCAACCCGGCGTAGTCGGCGCTTCTCTCGCCCATCAGCTCGGCCTGCGCCGCGACAGCCACGCTACCGCTGCAGCTGGCCGGGCCCAGGACCAGGTAGGCCGCCCCTGCGTTGGAGGCCACCTGGTCGTTCTTGGGCGCACCGATCAGCAGGTCGTCCAAGCCGTCGCCGTCCGTATCTCCGACGCCCGCCAGCGAGGTGCCGCACTCGTCGCCGCTCGATCCCATGTACTTGGCTTCCGAGGCGCCGCCCAGGACCAGGGCGCCGCTGGCGCTGCCCAACACCAGGTAGGCGGCCCCGGCGTAAACCCCACCTCCATCCTCGAGCCTGGCCCCCACCAGCAGGTCGGCCAGGCCATCGCCGTTCACGTCGCCGGCGCCGCTCACCGCGCTGCCGGCGTAGTCGCCGGAGTTCTCTCCGTACAGGGCCGCGTCGGCCTGCTGCAGGTCGACCTCGCCGCTGAGGGGCCCGCGCAGCAGATAGGCGGCTCCCACCCCCACGCCCTGGTAGTTGGCTGTATACGCGCCCACCAGCACGTCGTCGTAGCCGTCGCCCTCCGTGTCGCCTACGCCCGCCAGCGCGTAACCGGCCAAGCTGCCTGTACCCCCCACCAGCAGCGCCGCGCTCGATGCGAGCGCCAGCGTGCCGCTGGCGGCGACGCTGCTGGCTCCCAGGACCAGGTAGGCTGCGCCAGCGGCCGAGCCGCCGCCGTCGTGCGCTTGCGCGCCCACCAGCAGGTCGGCGTAGCCGTCGGCGTTCACGTCGCCAGCCGAAGAGACCGCCGAGCCGGCGTAGTCGTAGGCAGCCTCCCCGACCAGCTTCAGGTCGGCTGCGGAGAGGCTGGTGACGCAGACCGTCCAGCCATCGCAGTCCTCGTCCGTGGCATCGCCGCAGACCTCCTCGGCCCAGGGATTGATGGCGGCGTCGCCGTCGTCGCAGTCCTCGTCGTTCGTCGCGTAGCCCAGGGGGTGGACGCAATCGTAGGTGGTGGTGCTTGCGTCGCCGAAGCCGTCCCCGTCTGCGTCGGCGTACCAGGTGCGCGCGTCCACGGCGTCCACGTCCACGCCGCCGTCGCAGTCGTTGTCCACGCCGTCGCAGAGCTCGTCGGCCCCGCTGTAGGCGGCTGGCTCGGAGTCGTCGCAGTCGTCGTGGTTGGCCACGTGGCCCGAGGGCGCGTCGCAGGCCACAGCGCTGCTGTCGGGATCCCCGTAGCCGTCGCCGTCCGTGTCGGCGTACCAGCTGGGCGCATCCAGCGCTCCATCGTCGACGGATCCGTCGCAGTCGTTGTCGATACCGTCGCAGACCTCCGCCGCGCCCACGTAGGCCCCCGCCTCGCCATCGTCGCAGTCGTCGGCGTTTTCCACGTAGCCCTCGGGCTGCAGGCAGCACTGCCGGGTATCGCAGCCGCCCTGTCCAAACCGCTCGGCGTCGAAGTGCCAGGTGGGGGCGTCCACGGCGTTCTCGTCCACGCCGCCG
>CAYVQL010000349.1:0-11128 GCA_964454135.1 uncultured Enterobacterales bacterium
CAAATAGAAAAGGCCCGTCGGTCCAAGAGAACCAACGGGCCTGATCGGGAGTGGGCGATACTGGATTTGAACCAGTGACTTCCACCGTGTGAGGATGGCACTCTTCCACTGAGTTAATCGCCCAAGAGCGCCAGCTTTCTAATGCACGCCGCGAGGGGAGTCAATATCCGCGCTTTCTCGCGCCTCAGGATAGGTGTCTTGCATGATACCCCGCGATTTTCGACTGGACAGCGTCGCCGTCCACCTGATCGAGCGCCTGGAAGGCACCCGGCGCAGCTACCTGGACCGCCCGGAGAAGGCGCGCGAGAAGTTCGCGCGCATCGCCGACGACCTGGTCGGCGCCGCGGCCGCGGAGTGCCGCGAGTACGTGGAGGGCGACGAGTACCCCCAGCTGCTGCATCGCGAGATCCACGAGACCTTCCTGCCGCGCTACACCCGTCTGGCCCTGGAGCACAACCAGCTCGAGAAGTCGCGCTTCGGCGCCTGGCGGGGAGGCGATCCACTCTTCCGCGTGGGCGCTGTCGCCGCCGCAGTGGTGGCGGCTGGCATCGTGACCCGCGCCTTTCCCTCGGTCTATGTGGCCGTGATCTGGATCTTCGTGCTGGCCTTCGCCCTGATGCCCGAGCTGCGCGCAGCATGGCACCGGCGCCTCTACCAGCGCGATCTGCAGGCCATCGTGGACGACATGGGGCGCATCCACGACCAGCTGGACGTCTACGACGCCAGCCCAGCTCCGCTGGTCGACGCCAAGGACCCCGCGCTCGGCGAGGCGTCGCAGAAGCTCCGCAACGCGCTCGGCCAAGCTGAGAAAACCAAGGAGTAGCCATGGGCATCGTCTCCCTCAAGGACCGCCCCAAGGTGAACATCCCCATGTTCGGGGGGCGTATCAAGATCGCCGGCATCGGCGTCGGCCTGGCGCTGGTGGCCCTGCTGGGCATCTACGCCATGTTCACCGTCTACGTCGAGCCCACCGAACTGGCCGTGCGGCAGGTCTTCCTGAAGCTGCCACTGGGCCCGGAAAAAGGCATCCAGTCCAACATCTACGGCCCGGGGCTCTACTTCATCATGCCCGGATACGAGCGGCTGCACCTCTTCCCGCGCGACATGCAGCTGGTGGAGCTGAACGACTACGCCACCCAGGCCTCGCTGGCCGCGGCCGCGGCGCCCTCCATCCGCATCCAGACCTCCGAGGGCTACCAGGTCACGGTGGACGTCACCGTCTCCTACCGCATTGTGGACCCGGTCAAGCTGATCAAGAGCGTAGGACCGGGGCGCCTCTACGAGTCCCAGCTGGTGCTGCCGCGCGCCGACCGCTACTTGCGCCAGGCCCTGGGCGAGCTGAACGCCGAGGACTTCTACAAGGGCTCGCTGCGCATGGCCAAGGCCCAGATCGCGCGCCAGATGCTGACCGACGATCTCGAGATCAGCGGTATCCAGGTCTGGAACGTGATGGTGCGCCACTACACCTACGACGAGCGTTACCAGGAAGCCATCGAGCAGCGCAAGATCCAGGACCAGACCGTGTTCAAGAACCGCGCCGAGGCCTTCGCCAAGTCGCAAGAGGCCGAGAAGAACCGCGTGCTGGCCGAGGGCGCCGCCACAGTGGACGTGGAGAAGGAGCGGGGCACGTCCGAGGTGCGCAAGATCGACGCCGACGCCGAGCTCTACTTCAGAAAGCAGATCGCCGAGGGCGACAAGCTGGTGGCCCTGGCCGAGGCCGAGGCCGTGCGGTTGCGCAATGACGCCCTGCAGGTGCCGGGGGCCGGCAACCTGGTGGGCTTGAAGATGGCCGAGGTCCTGCAGAGCACGGAGGTGATCGTGGTGCCCACCGACGGCGCCTCGGGGGCCAATCCGCTCAACCTCGAAGACCTGCTGAGGGGGTGGTGAGATGGAACGCCGCAGCATGACCCCGATCCTGGCGCTGCTGGCCGCAATCTGGCTCGGCGGCTGCCTGCCCCACAGCACCGGCTCCACCGAGGTGGGCGTGCGCACGGCCAAGATCTCCCTGCTGGGGGACAAGGGCGTGAAGAAGGAGATCTACGCCCCCGGCTCCACCTACTTCTTCTTGCCCGTGGTCAACGACTGGCATGTCTTCGACACGGCGCTGCAGAACCTGGAGATGACCCGCGAGCAGAACCGGGGCTCCCGCACGGGGGATGACTCCCTGCGCTTCAAGACAGTGGACGGAAACGACATCTCCGTCAACGTCACCGTGGCCTGGCGCATCGATCCCACCAAGGCCTGGTATCTGCTGCAGTTCGTGGGCGACGACCTGTCCGACGCCGACGAAAAGCTCGTGCGCCCCGTGTCGCGCACCGTGATCCGCGACATCCTGAACGAGCTGGCCTCCGAGGAGTACTACGACGCCGACATGCGCTTCAAGAAGGCGGCCCAGGCCGAAAACAGGCTCAACGACTACCTGAACGCCGAAGGCGTGATCGTGGACCAGGTGCTGCTTGGCGAGCACGCCTTCAACCCCAAGTACGAGCAGGTGATCCGCGACAAGAAGGTGGCCGAGCAGGACGCCGCCCGCCGGCAGTCCGAGACCCAGGCGGCCGGCGAGCAGGTGCTGCGGGATCTGGAGGTGCAGAAGGGCTACGTCAAGCAGGCCATCGAGAAGGCCATGGGCGAGGCCCAGCGCAAGAAGCTGGAGTCCGACGCCGCCTACTACGAGGCCGAGCGCAAGGCCGAGGCCATCCTGACCGAGGCGCGTGCCGAGGCCGAGGGCCTGAAGGCCAAGGCCCGCGCTCTGGCCGGCTCGGGCGGCAAGGCCCAGGTCAAGCTCAAGCTGGCCGAGGCCATGAAGGGCACGCCCATCATCTTCCTGCCAGCCGCCAGCGGCATGGACGTGCGCTCCACGGATGTCAACAAGCTGCTGGGCCGATATGGGCTGCAGTCCGTTGCCAAGGGTAGCTCGGAGTAGGCATGGCCCATCCCATCGCGGAGCAGACGCGGCAGGCCGGCGTAGTGGGCGCCGGCGGCGCTGGTTTTCCCACCTACGTCAAGCTGGGGGCGCGGGTAGACACCTACCTGGTCAACGGCGTGGAGTGCGAGCCGCTGCTGCACAAGGACAAGGAGCTGATGCGGCGCCAGGCCTCGCTCCTGCTGCAGGGGCTGCGCCTGGCCATGGACGCCACAGGAGCCACCCGCGGCGTGCTGGCGGTCAAGGCCAAGTACCGCGACGTGGTGCGGCTGCTCGAGGCGGCGGCCATGGGGCCGGTCAGCGTCTACGGCTTCGACAACTTCTACCCGGCGGGCGACGAGTACCAGGTGGTCTACGAATGCACCGGCCGCCTGATCCCGCCTGGCGGACTACCGCTGCACGTGGGCTGCGCCGTCAACAACGTGGAGTCGCTGATCAACGTGGCGCGGGCCAGCGAAGGGATCCCGGTCACCGACAAGGCCCTGACCGTCACCGGCGCCGTGGCCCGGCCCGCCAGCTTCTGGGTGCCCGTGGGCACGCCCATGCGCGATGTGCTGCTGGCCGCCGGCGGTGTCACCGTGGATGACCCGGTGGTGATCGACGGCGGCCCCATGATGGGCCCGGCGGTCACCGATCTGGACGCCCCGGTCACCAAGACCACCGGCGGCTACGTGGTGCTGCCCGGCAGCCACCGCCTGGCGCGCCGCAAGCTTTGCCCGGACGAGCACCGCGTGCGCATCGCCCGCGCGGCCTGCGACCAGTGCAGCCAGTGCACCGAGCTCTGCCCGCGCTACCTGCTGGGCTATGGCATCGAGCCCCACAAGGTGATGCGCTCTCTGGGTTTTGCCGGCCAGCGCCAGGCCGCCTGGGGCCGCCACGGCCTGCTCTGCTGCGAGTGCGGCGCCTGCGAGTACTACAGCTGCCCCGAAGATCTCCCGCCCAAAGAGATGTGCGTGCAGGCCAAGCGCCACGCCTCGGCCCGCGGCAAGTGGCCGGAACCCCTGAAGGGCCTGGGCCGCGTGCACCCCATGCGCGACGGCCGCAAGATACCGGTCTCCAGGCTGATGCATCGACTGGGTCTGTCGGACTGGGACCGGCCCGCGCCCATGCGCGATTTCCCCTCCGAGTCGCGCATGCTGCGCCTCATGCTCAAGCAGCACGTGGGCGCGCCCGCCCAGCCCGTCGTGGCCGAAGGCGATCGGGTGAGCAGGGGCCAGGTCGTGGCCACCGTGCCCGAGGGGCAGCTGGGCGTGCCCGTGCACGCCAGCCTGGATGGCCGGATCAAGGCCATCGATGAAACCAGCCTATGGATCGAGAGGTCGCGACGATGAGGACCGAGCCAATGGATGAGAATCGGCTGCCCTCGCTGGGCATGGTGGAGCTCTCCAGCATCGCCCGCGGCATCGAAGCCGTGGACTTCATGCTGAAGGCGGCCGAGGTGGAGCTGGTGCTGGCCCGCACCATCTGCTCCGGCAAGTACATCGTGCTGGTGGGCGGCGAGCTGCACATGGTGGAGGCCAGCATGGCCGCCGGGCTGCGCTGCGCCGCGGAATGCACCGTGGACAGCTTCCTGATCCAGAACGTGCACCCCGACGTCTACCCGGCCTTGAGCTCCACCAACGAGCTCACCCGGCGCGAGGCCCTGGGCATCCTGGAGTCCTTCTCCGTGGCCGCTCTGATCGAGGCCCTGGACCAGGTGGCCAAGGCCGCCCCGGTGCAGATGGCCGAGTGCCGCCTGGCCATGGCCCTGGGCGGCAAGGCCTTCCTGGTCTTCACCGGCGACGTGGACGCCGTGCACGCCTCCATCGACGCCGGCGCCGAGGTGCTGGAGTCCCGCGGCTTGCTGGTCAACAAGATCGTGATCCCGGACCCGCGGGAGGAGATCTTCGAGACCCTCATCTGAGGCGCAGCAGCAGCGAGTCCAGCTCTCGCTCCAACTCCTCCAGCCCCTCGCAGCGCAGCAACGGAGCCCGCGGCCTGGGATCCACGGTCTTGCCCGCCAGCTCCTCAGCCCAGCCCCCCTGCCCGCAGAGCGCCAGGATGGGCTTGCCCTGCAGCCAGGCGAAGCAGATCTCCGAGAGCGTGCCGGCCGAGCCCCCCACCGCGATCACCAGGTCGCCTGCCAAGGCGTTGACCGCGTTGCGCGCGTGCCCCAGTCCCGTGGGGATCACCACTGTGCACCAGGGATTCGCGCCCTCCAGGCTGTCGCCGGGCAGGATGCCCACCACCAGCCCCCCACCCTGATGAGCGCCCCGCGAGGCGGCCTCCATCACGCCCCCACGCCCCCCGGTGACCAGCGTGATGCCGCGCGCTGCGAGCAGCTGGCCGATGGCCTCGGCGGTGCGCATGGTCCCGGTGGAAGCCGCGGAAGGACCGATGACGAGGGCTTGCGTGGGTCTGGACATGCGCGTGCTCCAAAGCCGGTGTATGATGCCTGCGCGCTCAAGCCATGGAGGAACGCATGCGCAGTCAGATCCTTCCTATCCTGGTGCTGGCCATCGGAGGGCTGGTCGCCCCCGGTTGCGCCTGCAACGAGGGCGATAGCGGCGACACCGGACCCGACACCGAGGCCGATGCCGACGCCGACACCGACGCCGATACGGATACCGACACCGACGCCGACGCCGACACCGACGCAGACACCGACGCAGACACCGATGCCGACACCGCCGCCGACACCGACGCCGACGCCGACGCCGACACCGACACCGACGCCGATCCCACCCCCTACGAGGGCGACTACGCGGGCGAGCTCTCCCTCGACGTCTCCGTGGACGTGCCCATGCTGGGCATGAAGCTGTACGACCAGTGCAAGGGCGACGGCGAGGTCACGGTCGATGCCGGCCTGGAGACCCCCATCGTGGGCCAGGGCTGCTGCGAGTTCACGGGCGATCTCTACGATCTCGGGCTCACCGGTGAGCAATGCGCCAACCTCGACGGCGACATGACCACCGATCCCAATGCCGAGGGCTTCATCTACATCAAGACCGATCTGAAGACCCTCGAGGCAGCCTGGGAAGGCGACTTCGACAAGGTCGGCTTCGACGGCGCCTTCGCCGGCATGGAGAAGATCAGCTACCACGGCATCGGCGCGACCATCTCCTACGATGGGTACTGGAGCATGGCGAAGCTTCCCTAGCGGCTAGCCTTTCTTCTCGCTTCCCGGCTCTGCCGGCTCTTCGAGCCACAAGGGCAGGCCGGGGGGATCCCAGCCGTCACCCTCCGCATCGATCCAGATGGGATTGGTGAGGGCGTAGGGATGGATGGGATAGGAGCGCGGGCGCGGGATGGCGTCGGAGAGGAAGGCCGACAGCGAAGGCATCGAGCCCAGCGCCTCCACCACGATGTCCTGGAACTGGAAGTACTGCCGCTCCAGCCCGGGCACGACCGGCTCCAGATCGTCATCGCCCAGGGCGACGACCACGTACCAGGCGTCCTGCTCCGGTTCCACTGATAGCGTCTCGGAGAGATTGACCACGCCGCTGTTGGGCGTGGCCACCGTCCACTCCTGGATCAACGAGCCGTTTTCGTAGAGCTCCACCCGGTCCACGTCGAACCAACTGGGGGACTGCACCTCGACGGACAGGGTGACGGAACCGCTGGCCGCCAGCTCCGAACCGATAGGCTGGCCATCGGCCTCGAAGCGGATGAAGGGGCCGTAGCTGGCCACCACCTGGTGGGCGTGCACGGCCGCGTCTACCGCGGCCGGATCGATATACGCGGGGCTGTCGGTCTCAGACAGCACGTAGTTGCGTGGGGAGCCCGAGGGCACGGAGCTGGGGTAGTGGCTGTCCGAGCTGCCCACGGCCGTCAGGCGGTAGCCCAGGTTCAGAAGGGTGAACCAATCGTCCACTTGCCCCTTGATATTGTAGGCCAGCGTGGTGTCGCCGCCCTCGAGCGCCTCCTGCTCTTCCATGGTGCGGGCCATGAAGTCGTAGACGGAAACGTCCATGCCCGCGGCGTAGTCGTCGGCCTCCTGCTGGGTCGGGCTGCGCAGCAGCTCCATGCGGAAGGAGTTGAACAGCTCCAGGGCGGTGAACTCCAGCGTGAAGTTCTCAGCCGTCAGCAGCGGGTTGACCAGAGACAGCATGGGGGTCTCGAGCTTGATGTCCCCGTCGCTGGATTCGTAGGGATTGAGCCCGAACTGGTCGAAGTAGCCCAAGATGCCGTCACGCGGATGGGCCACCAGCGAGACCGGGTCGCGGTCGGCGGGCGCCGTGGCGTAGAGCTCGTCGAAGAGGTCTTCGGGCTCCATGCCCGTCCACTCGAAGGCGCCGCCACACTCCAGCAGGGTGTCGTGGTCCATGGGCCAGCCGATGAAGTGCCCCATCTCCAGGGGGCTGACCTCCACGCCCACCTCGCTGCGCAGCCAGGGCTCCAGGCCCATGGCTTCCAGCTCGACGTCGTAGTCGGTCAGGTAGTCGTGGTCGGTGGAGGGGAAGAACTCCACGCCCTCGGCGGCCATGGAAGCCAGGCGCAGCTCCCTGCCGGTGCCCGAGTCGAAGCTGGTGTCGCCGTGCACGTGGAAGTCCGCGGCTATCCAGCCGCTGGTGTCCACCACCCGCGCCACCTGCAGCTCGATGCGCGTGGTCTCGTGATCGCTGACCAGGAAGGTCGGGGAGGTGGCGATCTCGTACTCCGGGCCGCGGCTGGCCACGGCGTAGTAGTTGCCCGTGGGCAGCATGGTCTGCACGGGCTCGCCGTCGCTCAGGAGCATGTCCACGTTGCCGCCGGCCATATAGCCGTCACCCAGGATCGAGTTGCGTGTGGACTCCACGCCTTCTTCGGGGAAGATGGTGACCTTGGCGGGGATGTCGCGCCCCTGATCGTCCACCACCTGCACCTCGACCCAGCCCGACATGGGCAGGCCCAGGGCCACCTGGTAGCGCTGGCCCTCGGTGACCTCCACCACCACGGAATCGCCGTCGGCGCGGCCCTTCTGATGGGCGAAGAGGGTCCAGCTGCCCACGGGCAGGCGTCCGCCAAAGGAGCCGTCGTCGCGCACGTCGCGACCCACATCGGTCCGCCACTCGGCGTAGGGATAGGCGGCCCGGTCGTCGCCGGCGCCGCGGTAGGCGAAGACGTGGGCGTCGCTGACCGGTTCCAGCGTGCCCGTCTCCAGCACGAAGCCCTCGACGCGCCCGGTGGGCACGCCCTGCACCTGCAGGATGGTGTCCAGCACGCTGCCCACATCGCCCTCGCCCACGGCCAGGATACGCTCCGAGCTCCAGGCCGTGCCGTCAGGGAAGCGGTCACCCCCCAGGCTGTCGTCTCCCTGGATGCCGTGGGCCACGCCGGCGGTCTGGTTCGAGGTGAACATGGGGATCTGCAGCGGGCCGTCCAGGCTGGCGTAGCCGTAGGAGGTGCCGTCACCGGTGCTGGCAAGGAACTCCACCTCGAAGGGCTCCAGGAAGAGGTTGCGACCCGAGTTCCAGGCGTCTTCCACGGCCTTGCCCTCGTCGAAGCCGATGTCGGGCGCGAAGACGTCCAGCGAGCCGCCCCCCAGGTAGAAGTCGCCGATGACCAGGCCGTTCTCGATGGCGTACTCCAGCAGCGGATCTTGGCTGGTCAGGGCGGGTAGGGGCTCTCCGGACGCCTGGATCTCCCCTCCCCCGTAGGTGACGGTGGTGATGATGCGCAGGTGGTCCGCTCCCGGCTCCAGCACGTAGTCGGTGGCCAGCTCGAAGCTGGGGGCGCCTATCAGGTTCCACATGGCGTCCAACAGGGTGAGGAAGCCGGCCGAAGGACCCGTGACCCTGACCACGGCCGCCTTGCCGTAGTCGTGGTCCTCGACGATGGAGACCTCGCCGTCCTCTTCGTCGGCCTTGATGACGTTCATGTTGGCCGTGGGGAACATCTCGGCGAAGATGTCGTTGCCCTGGCCCTGGGCGTAGCGCGGATCGTCGCGCTGCAGGTCCACGTCGATGATGGAGCCGCCATAGATGCCCGGGCCGTAGGAGTTGCGGGCGCCGAGGATGGCTACGCGGATGCGATCGTTCTCCAACAGGAAGTCGCCGGGCTGGGCCGAGGCCTTGGGTCCGCCGATGGCCTGGGAGAGGTCCTCGATCTGGTAGGCGCGGGCGAATGGCTCGCTCTCGCTCTGGCAAGCGACCAGCGGCAGACAGAGAGGCAGGAGACTGAAACGGTTCACAAGAGCCTCGTTTTCAGTGGCGGGGAGGAGCCCCGTAGATGGGCGCGGCCAATTGGACTGCGCTATGGTAAACGTCCCCGACAGAGCCCGCAAAGATGGAGCCGCAAAGATGAAGAGCAGCCATCTCCTAGTGCACGCGTCTGGCAGTTCCTATCCATCCACCATCGAGGTCGCTGCGCGTGCACTTCCTGCCGCGGATGCGGCAGGGGGGGATGCGCCGCAGGCGCATGTTGGGGGCGAAGCCCCCATAAAAAATGCGCCAGTGTCGCGGCGCCGCGTAGCGGCGGGGTGCGGCAGCAACCCCTGGAGATCCCTGGCCAGGGATATCCAGGCGGCGGCACTAGTCACCACCACCTCTGCCACTCTGGCGCTGTTCGCGACGGGCGAGGCGCTGGCGGACGACAGCTTGCCGGCCTGGTTCCAGCCCACCGGGCAGCTGCAGATCTGGGCCACGGTCTACGACCAGGACGAGGACGTGCAAGCCGATCCGGCCGGCTACGGCGATCCCGAAGACGACCCGGGCTTCAAGATCCGGCGCGCACGCCTGGGGGCCGAGGGCGAGCTGGGACACGGCATGTTCTACGAAGTGGTCTTCGGGGCGCGCAGCCCCTATGACGCCTGGGTCAAGCCCGACTCCGACATCGGCCTGGTGGACGCCTCCTTCGGCTGGCAGCACGACAGCGGCTTCTCGGTGGCCGCGGGCCAGCAGAAGCTGCCCTACTCCCGCGAGGCGCTCATCTCCTCCCGCGAGTTGGCCCTCACCGAGCGGGGCGTGGCCACCGAACACATGGTGCCCGATCGCGAGACGGGTCTGGTGCTGGCCTACGACTTCGGCAAGCTGGGCGTCAGCGCTGGCGCCTTCAACGGTAGCGGCAGCTTCATCGGCGACGACAATATGGGCATGCTCGAAGCCGCCAGGCTGGAGTTCTCCACGGGCGAAGAGGGTCAGGACTACCAGACCTACGGCAAGGTGGAGGGCTTCGTATTCGCCATGGGCGCCAACCAGTTCTACAACGCCGACCTGTCCACGGGCACCATGAGCTTCGGCGGCGACATGCTGATGCGGGTTGCTGGGCTGGCGCTGCTGGTGGAAGGCCACTACGCCAACATCAAGCCCACGGCCACCGACGTGGCCTCGCCCGACGTGATGGACGGCACCCCACGCTTCGGCGGCCTGGCGCAGCTGGGCTACACCATCGGGCCCGTGGAGAGCGCGCTGCGCCTGTCGCTCTACGACGACGACACGGCCGTGGACGACAACGGCGACGTGCTCGAGATCTACGGCGGCAGCAGCTGGCACTTCGCCGAAGACCACGGCCTGCTGGGAGCTGGCTACGTCGCGCGCATCGAGCGTGGTGGCCGCACGCTGCCCAACGACACGATCCGCGTCTGGGGCCAGGTGAAGTTCTAGCCCGGTCGGGTCTTCAGCCCAGCCACTCCTCCACTTCCGGAGGCAGGTAGAGGTTCTGCTGCAGGTCCGTCGCCCAGTCCGCGCCTGCCGCGCTCAAGCGCCCCAGCAGCCGCACGGCGGCCACCTGAACGGGGGCCACGTCGCTCCAGGCCGAGTTCTCCAGGAAGCGCCACTCGTTGGGATCGAGCCTTCCGCCCTGCGCTCCGGCCAGGCAGCGCTCGCAGATCAGCACCGCGCAGCCCGGATCGGGCTCCTCGGGAATGGGGGCCACCTCGAAGGGAACCAGCCGCGTGCCCCTGGCTTCGCAGAGCTCGCAGCGGGAGTGGGCGCGCCGCGAGAGAGGGCGCCCCAGGGAGGCGATGGCCGCCTGTCGTTGCTTGTGCAGGTCATGTCCGCGGGCCATGGCTTCCTCCGGTGCTGGGCCGCCATAACCCATCTATGGCGCCGAGTGCGATCGTTCCCCGCTGGCCAGCCTGGTCGTCCCTGGAATATGAAACCAGGGGCGGTCAGGCGCTCTCACGGTGGGGAACATCGCGGGGGAGGGGGAGCGCGGAGCGCAGTGTGGGGGCGGGGGGTCCCCCGCCCCCCCCCGGTTGCGGGTAGCCGCGGGGGGTGCGCAGACCCAGGCCCCGGGCGTTGGGCC
>CAYVQL010000350.1:0-11086 GCA_964454135.1 uncultured Enterobacterales bacterium
CGGGTACGGCATCCAGGTCTCGGAGGGCGCGAGCCTGGACGCGGAGGCCTGCGAGGTCAGGGGGAACACCGCAGTGGGCGTGACAGCGTCCGATTCCAAGGAGGTTCTTGGCACCTCGGTCACCCTCCGGGAGACCACCATCGAGGACACCCGATCCTCGGAGAACGGAGAGGGCGGGTACGGCATCCAGGTCTCGGAGGGCGCGAGCCTGGACGCGGAGGCCTGCCAGGTCAGAGGGAACGAGAACGTGGGCATCGCCGTGTTCGACTCCGGCACCACGGTCGTCCTGCAGGAGACGGCCATCGAGGACACCCAGCCCGACCAGTACGGGGAGGGTGGGTACGGCGCACAGGCCGCGGGCGGCGCGAGGCTGGACGTGGAGGCCTGCGAGGTCAGGGGGAACAGCGCAGCGGGCGTGATCGCGTTCGACCACGGCACCTCGATCATCCTGCAAGACACGAAGATCGCTTCCACGTTGCGCGGAGAGATCCATACCGTCGGCCTCGGCGTGGTCGCCCAGGAATCCGCCTCTGTCGTAGCGACGGGTGTCGAGGTCTCCTCGAACGAGGGCCCAGCGATCATGTGCGCCGCGGAAGATGCTCGCTTCAGCTGCTCGGGCTGCACGCTCTCGGACAACGAGTTCGCCGGTGCCCTCATCGTCTCCTATGGCTCCCTCGCGCTCGACGAGTCCGTCATCGAGGGCACGTCCTCGAGCGAGAACCTCGGCGGTGGGGTCGGCATCTTCGGCGCGCCCTGGCCTGACGGCCCTGCGACCCTTTCGGTCACCGACACCACCATCCGGGACAATGCCGTCGCTGGCGCCTGGCTCTCCGGCGAAGGCAGCTACTCGTTCTCTGGCAACACCATCCATGGCGGAGAGGGGTGGACCAGAGAGAGCTTGACCAAGTGCGGCGATGCGGTCTACGCCCGAGAGGGCGTGGCGGCCTGGGATGGAAGCTCGGGCCTCTTGCTGGAGGACAACGAGCTGCTGGACGGACTGGGCGCCGGTCTGTTCCTGGACGACGCCTCGGCCCTGCTCTCCGGCAATCACTATGCGGACAATGCCGTGGACCTCGTCACCCAGGGCGCTGACTGCGAATCTCCACCCGACGGTTACGAGGGCGAGGCGCTCGGCCACGCAGAGCTCTGTCCCGCCTACGACTACGCCACCTGCGGAGACGAGTTCACACTGTATCTGACGCTCGAGGAGCTGGAGTCGGGCTACGGATCAGCCTTCTCGAGCCCTGTCCCTCACTGTCCGGAAGCGCTGCATCCCCCTGCGCAGCCGATCACGCTCCTTCGGGCCGCGCGTGCTCTGCCGCTCGTGCCGCCGAGGCTTCGCCCCCCGGTGCAGCGGCACCGCCAGCACTTCCGGAGAGGCCCGCAAGCCGATCCACGATGAAGCCGGGCGCTCCGCCTGGCCTTTGTCCGCCTGGCCATGTCCGCGGGCACCTCGATGCGCTGTCGGGGAGCCTTCGAGTATGCTACTCTTGAGAACCATGCTCCTACTGCGCCTATCCACGATCGCCGCGCGGAGGTGGCCCATGCCTATCTCTTCTCGCTCGGCTGTTGTGTTCCTCTTGCTCGCCGCCTCGTGCATCGACAGCACCCTGACGACAAGCCACAAGAACGATCCGCCATCGGCGACCATCACCTCACCGGCGGACGGCACGGGCTTCTACGCTGGCCAGCGGATCACCGTCCTGGCGGACTATGGCGACGGGGAATCGAGCAACGACGAGCTGAACCGCACGTGGCTGCTCGACGGGCTGGCGGCTGACGACGCCACCGACGTGGTGACGGAGACCGGCGCCCAGCTCGTGTTCGAGGATGGCCTCGCCCAGGGCGAGCACAGCATCGAGATCGTCGTGACCGACCCGGATGGGGACGCGGGCTCGGACTCGGTGTCGGTCGAGGTGGCGGCCAACGAAGCGCCGACCGCGCGCTTCCTCGCCCCCAGCGAGGACGGCACCGCGCTGTACGACTACTGCGCGGCCTTCGAGGTCAGCGTGCAGGTGGAGGACATCGAGGACGATGATGACCTCAGCGTCGTCACCTTGGAGTGGGTGCTGGACGGTACGGAGTTGCTGGACGCGCCCGGCACGCCGGACTCGGACGGCGTGGCCAGCTTCGAGCTCGACGCCGCGCTGGAGCCCGGGGAGCGCATGCTGGCGGTGACCCCGACCGATTCCCTCGGACTTGTAGGTGACCAGACCGCGGTCGCGTTCACGGTGGACGCGGTTCCGGAGGATCTCCAGTGGTACGCCGATGTGGACGGCGACGGCTTCGGCGACGCCGACAGCCGGATGGACGCATGTGAGCGACCTGAGGGCTACGTCGACGACGACACGGACTGCGACGACGGCGATGCCAGCGTGCACCCGGGGGCGGAGGAGCTCTGTGACGGCATCGACAACGACTGCGACGGCAGTGACGCCGGCTGCGAGCTGGTCTACAGCTACACCGGGAGCGACCAGAGCTTCGAGGTGCCGGATGGCGTCGTGTTGATCACGGTGACGGCCTGGGGCGGCGGGGGTGGTGGCTACGGTTCGGCGGGTGCCGGTGGAGGGTATGCGTGGGGAGAGCTCGACGTGGCGCCTGGCGAGAGCCTGACGATCATCGTCGGCGGGGGCGGCGCCAACGGCGAGAGCTACGGTGGCGGCGGGGCGGGGACTCCGTACCTGGGAGGCGGAGGCATGTCCGCGGTCGTGCGTGCGGACGAGTACCTGCTCGTGGCCGGCGGCGGCGGTGGCGCCAGCTACGGCGGGACCGCAGCAGGGGGCGCGGGCGGCGGTTCGGAGGGTGCCGACGGCGGCGATGGCGGCTACTGCACGGGGGGCGGTGGCGGCGCCTCGACTGGCGGCGGAGAGGCCGGAAGCCCCGACGGAGGGGCCGGGTCCGCCGGTCAAGGGGGAGCGGGCGCCACGCTCGCAGCCGGTGGCGGTGGGGGATTCTACGGCGGTGGCGGCGGCGGCGGAGACGGCAACTGCAGCAGCGGGGGCTATGGGGGAGGCGGCGGCGGCGGGTCGAGCTTCGTGCCAGATGGTGGGTCGACCGAGGTCGGTTCGGGTTCCTCGCCCGGTGGCACCGGCGACCCGGACCACGACGGCGTGGCCGGAACCGGTGGCGGCTACGGCGTCGGCGACCCCGAACCGGGTCTGCTCGTCGTTCGCTGGTGAGCGTCCCCCGCAGCGGGCCGATGGCACCGGGCGAAGGCTGGCCAGCCCCCACCTGCCACGGCCCCCCCGCAGCGAGATCAGCCCGGGTCCGGCGGCGACGGCGAAGTCGTGGCGGAGCTTTGGCCCAGGTATGCGATCGGGCGGGCAGATACTCCCGGCGTACGTGAGAGGACGACTTGCCGGGTCGACCGCACGGCCGAGGGTTCGCCGGAGCGCAAGCAGGCCCCCCCGATCCAGGCCGTCCGGGCCAGCCCGCAGCTGCTCGCGAGGCCGGCCGCCGTTTCTCAACAGGCCCCGGGGCCAGTGGAGGCGCCGCAGGCCGAATACGGACGCCTGACCCAGGCTGCGCGGTTAACAGGGGCGTCAGCGAACGCACTCCCTGGAGCGCGCCCCTCCGCTCGGATGGTTCCATGTCCTGTCGCTCGAATTCCTGGTTCCTCCCTCTCGTCCTGTTGGCCGGGTTCCTGTGGGCTGGGCGCGCGCTGGCCACCAAAGTCAGCTACGGCATGGTGACCTGTCCCCTGGATGGTACGCCCTCCAAGGTCTACAGCAAGGTCAGCTCGAACACCTACGGCGGCTACGACAGCGACCTGTGCACATACTCCACCCACGGCCAGTGGCGGGAGTACGCCATCGCCACCTGCCCCGAGGATCTCTACACGGTCTACGGCAAGGACTTCGACCGCGTGCACGACGAGCAGGCCACCCTGCAGCTGCAGCAGGTGGCGGTCGAGGTGCGCCAGGACTACCCGGACCCGGATGCGCTGCAGGTCTGGGATCGCTACGCCATCGCGGCGCGCTTCTACCGCGTTCTGGGCAAGGACCCGGCCTTCGTCGGCGAGCTCTTCCACCAAGCCAGCTGGGTGGCCCGAGACAAAGCGGTGGGCTTGTACCAGGGTCTGGAGGGCCCGGCCGGCGCCAAGGAGGTGCTGCGCCTGGGCGCTTTGGAGCTGCAGAAGGACCTGGTGCCCGAGGCGCGGCGCACGGTCACCTACAATATGGCGCTCGTGGCCCATCGGGCGGGTGAGAACCAGCGTCGCGAAGAGCTGCTGGACGCGTTCGAGGCCCTGCCCGACCTGAGCGAGACCCAGCGCCAGGCCGCGGCGCGCATGCGCGAGATGGCTGAGGTGGAAGCGCAGTATCAAGATCTGGCCATCGAGGAGTACCTGGCCTACCTGCGTCGGCCCACCATCCCCCACGGCGAGAAGGTGCGCATCAGCTACCTGTTGGCCGATTTGCTACGGCGCCGGGATCGCTTCCTCGAGGCCATCCCCCTCTACACGCTGGTGGCCAACGACAACGAGGCGCCGCAGCAGCTGCGCGAGATGGCCCTGTTTCTGGCCGCTGAGATCGTGGACCGGGCCAAGAGCCAGGACGCGGCCAGACCCTGATGCCACCCGCGGCGCGTCCTTGGCTGCCCTACGCCGCGCTGCTGCTGGCCGGCCTGCTGGCGTGGCAGGGCTCCGTTCACTCCGGTACCGTCAACTTCGACACCCCCTGGCTGGTGACCGACAACCCGATCCTGTCCACGGGACAGCTGCGTTGGATCCCCACCATCCTGTGGGACATGGAACGCGGGACGCGGCTGGTGTTGGGGGCGGAGTACCTGCCGGTGCGAGACCTGACCGTGCTGGCGGATTTCGCCCTCTTCGGGAGCTGCTGGGCCTGCCATCACGCCGTGAACCTGGGCTGGTATCTGCTGGGCTGTCTGCTCTTCCTGGCGCTGGCGGAGCGCCTGCTCGGCAAGGGCCCTCGGGCCTGGCTGGCTGCCGGTCTCTTCGCGCTGCACCCGCTGCACGTGGAGAGCGTGGCCTGGCTGGCGAACCGCAAAGACGTGGTCTCGCTGGCCTTCTTCATGCTGGCCACGCTGCTGTGGCTGGAGCGCCGGCGCTGGCGCTGGGGCTTGGGGCTCTCGCTGCTGTGCACCGCCCTGGCCGTCTGGTCCAAGAACACGGCCATCGTGCTGCCCGGCGTGCTGGTGGCCCTGTCGCTGCTGGTGGAACGCCAGGATCCGCGGAAAGCGCGTTGGTGGTTGCAGTGGCTGCCCTTTGGGCTGCTGGTGGGGGCGTGCCTGGCCGTCAGCCTGTCCCTGGGGGACCTGGTGGCCATGTACGCCCCGACGCGGGGTGGCTCGCTGGCCAGCGCGTTGCTGCTGGAATGCCGCGTGCTGCTGATCTACCTGCGCATGCTGGTGCTGCCCGTCGGGCTCTCGGCCGTCTACATCGAGCCTCCGCTGCTGCCCCTGGCGCATCCCGCCAGCCTGGCGAGCCTGGCGCTGGTCTTGGCGCTGCTGGCGGCCATTCCCCTGGCGGCGCGCCGCGCTCCCATGGCCGCGCTGGGCCTGGCCTGCTTCTTCTTGACCCTGCTGCCTGTCAGCCAGCTGGTGCCCATCCAGAACCTGATGGCCGATCGCTACCTGCTGCTGCCCAGCGCCGGCTTGGCGCTGCTGCTCGCTTCGCTCTGGCCCGCCGACCTGCGCGGGCGCAGCCGGCTGGCCCTGGTCTTGCCGGGCTTGGCGCTGCTGGGCCTGGGGGTGGGCACGGCCCAGCGCTGCCTGGTGTGGCGCGACTCGGTCGCCTTGTGGAGCGACACTTCGGCCAAGGCGCCCACCTCCCGCGTGCAGCGCTCCTTGTCGGGAGCCCTGGTCGAAGCTGGCCGCACGCCGGAGGCCGAGCGCGTGCTGCGGCAGGCCCTGACCGAGCGGCCCGACGACGCCGTGCTGCTGGAGGGCTTGGGCTGGGTGCGCCTGAAGCTCGGCTACTCCGAAGAGGCCGAGGCGCTCTTCCGGCGCGCCCTGGATCAGGACCCCAGCCTGAGAAAAGCGTCCTCGAACCTCATTTCATTACTCGTTCCCTCGGACAGGGCCGCAGAGGCTGCGGAGCTGGGCGAGATCCTGGTGGCTGCGCATCCGCTCTACGCCCAGGGCTGGAACAACCTGGGCAGCGCCCGCCTGCAGCTCGACGATCTGCAGGGGGCGGCGCAGGCCTTCGAGCGCGCCCTGGAGCTGGATCCCTTCTACGCTCTACCCGCCTGCAACCTGGGCGTCGTCGGTTGGAGAGCCAGGAATGGTGACGCGGCCAGGCGCTGGTTCCAGCGCTGCCTGGAGCTGGATGCGGACAACGCCATGGCGTTGCGGGCCTTGGAGCGGCTGGGCGGAGGACGGAAGGCGGTCGACCGGCAGAGTGGAACGGGAGAGGAGGCCGAGTAGCCGCTAGTGGGGGTAGGCCTGCTTCTGCGCCTTGAGCGAGCCGTAGTCGCTACGCCCCGGAGTCGACTGCACGCCCTCGGTGGGCTGGTGCTCGGTCTCGGTGGAGCGGGTATTGGCGTTCAGGGGTCCGTTGTAGCCCGGAGTGCCGCAGGGCTCGGCCCATGCCAGGGTGGGAACGGCCAGCAGGAGCGAGATGATCAAGAAACGCATGGTGCCCTCCAGGAGAAGCAGCGCAGACTATCCTGCGGGCCCATAGCACTGCAACCTTCGTGCCAAGCGCGCCGAGGGGCCGGAGGGGCCAAAAGCCCCTTCTGCGGTGCCGGGGCCCCGCCCCGAGGTGGGGCACCGGATCCCCAGCGGGGCGCTCGCACCCGGATTGCGCGCCCCAGCTTGGAGCCGTCGTCGAAATCCGGGCTTGCCGCGCCCCAGCTAGACGTTGCTGAAGGGATTGCGGATCTCCACCAGCTGCAGGCCGGCGATCAGCTCCTCCAGGCCGCGCTCCATGCTGATGGAGGTGCGGAAGCCCGCACGGCGGATCTTGTCGTAGGAGACGGCGTAGTCGCGCTTGTCCTCGTCGCTGCCGAACTCGGCGAAGTGCAGCAGGAACTCGATGCGGGCCTTGAGCAGGTCGGTGATGTCCTCTTTGGTGAAGTTCATCGAGGAGTCGCCCACGTTGTAGACCTCGTCCTTCATGGCCTCCCAGTTCAGGACGGTGTGCAGGAAGACTCGGGCGGCGTCCTGCACGTGGATGAAGGTGCGGCGGAAGTGCTTCTCGTAGACCACCAGGAAGCGCTGCACCAGCGCCTGATAGGTGAAGTCGTTGATCATCAGGTCCATGCGCAGGCGCGGAGAGAGCCCGAAGCCGGTGGCG
This sequence comes from uncultured Enterobacterales bacterium, assembly GCA_964454135.1. Taxonomy (GTDB): domain Bacteria; phylum Myxococcota_A; class UBA796; order UBA796; family JAFGLY01; genus CAYVQL01. The sequence goes on from CAYVQL010000350.1 coordinate 7,259, forward strand.
AAGCGGAAGGAGACCGTGTTCGGCCGCTGCATGCAGATGCGCTCGGCCTCGGTCTTGGTCTCGCCGTAGAGGGACAGCGGGTTGAGGGGTGTTTCCTCGGTGCAGACCCCGGCCACCTCGCCGTAGTTGGACCCGGTGGAGCCGTAGATCAGCGCCGCGTCCGCAGGCATGCCCTCGGCCACGGTGCGCGTGCCATCCACGTTGACGCGAACGGCCAGCTCGGGGTGCTTCTTGCACAGCGGATAGCCCACCAGGCCGGCCAGGTGGATGACCGCGTCCGCGCCCTTCAGCTCTTTCAACAGCAGCTTGTGCTCCAACACGTCCAGCTTGCTGAAGCTGAAGTTGGGGTGGACGAAGAGGGGCAGGATTCCCGCGGGGCCGTACATCAGGTTGTCGATGGCGTGCACGCGGAAGCCGGCTCCCAGCAGCCAGCGCACCACCAGGCAGCCCACGTAGCCAGCCCCCCCGGTCACCACGACGCGTGAGCCGCCGGTGGCCTCCATGGGGAAGCCCATCGGATCGATGGCGTCGAGGATGGGAGAGGTGAAGGGGGTCTTTTCAGCCATCGAAGTACTCCTTGAGGCTGTGGGCGAGCAGGTCCCCGTGGGCGGGGCCGAAGGCGTGGCTGTTGCCCACGAAGAACCCGCGCTCGTGGACAGCGTCCGCCACGGGCAGAGGGCCTGCCAACCGGGTCCGCGGCAGCTGGCGGAAGGCGGGTTGGCGCGCCAGATTGCCCCCCGAGATGGGCCGCGTGGCGATGCGGCGGGACTCGAGGAAGTCCAGCAGCTCGGCGCGCGGCGCCGGGGTATGGCGGGGCAGCAGCATGGGGAAGGCGAAGCCGGCGTGCTGCGTGCCCGCAGGCTCCGGGTAGATCCTCAGCTCGAGATCGGCCCGTTGGATGCGGGCGCACCAGTCCAGGTGGTTGCGGCGGCGACGGGCGACGAAGTCGGGCAGGCGCGCCAGCTGGTGCAGGCCGAAGGCGCCGGCCATCTCCGTAGGGCGTAGGTTGTAGCCGGGCGTGACGAAGAGGAAGCGCGGGTCGGTGTCGGCGTGGGCGGCTGCCAGGGCCGCGGCGTCGGTGCGCTCGCGGATCCATCCATGGGCGCGCAGAGAGCGGGCGCAGTCCGCCAGCTCGGGGTCATCGGTGACCAGCACGCCACCCTCCACCGTGGTGATGTGGTGGCTGAAGAAGAAGGAGAAGGTGCCCACAGAGCCCATGCTGCCGACGCGGCGCGCCCCGCGCATGGCGCCGTGGGCGGCGCAGGCGTCTTCCACCACCAGCAGGCCCAGCTCGCGCAGGCCTTGCACGTCGGCGGCGCAGCCCAGCAGGTGGACGGGGCAGGCGGCCCTGGTGCGGGGGCCCATGGCTCGTTGCGCGGCCTCTGGCTCCAGGCAGAGCGTGTCGGGGTCCACGTCCGCCATCACCGCCACCAAGCCGGCCTGGACCACGGGAAAGAGCGTGGTGGACCAGCCCACGGCAGGGACCAGCACCTCGTCGCCGGGCCGCAGATCGCCCTTGGCGACCAGGCTGGTCCAGGCCAAGAGGTTGGCGGATGAGCCCGAGTTGACCATCACGGCGTGGGCGACTCCGCAGTAGTCGGCCCAGGCCCTCTCGAAGGCTCGCACTTTCTTGCCCATGGTGACGTAGGTGCCGACCATGGCCTCGGTGGCGGCGATCACCTCTTCGGCACCGAAGCTGACCACCTGCAGGGGCAGGCCCTGCGCCGGATCGTGTTCCTGAACCGGGCAACCCGCCATGCGGGCGCGGATCAGGTCGTGCAGCGGATCGGACTTGGAAGGGATCTGGCCGGGCATGTTCCTCCAGCTCACTGTGGAAGCGTAACCGAATCAGAGCTGACGAAGAACGGAGACGACCAGGCCGCGCCTCCGTCCTCTTGCAGCACACGCACGTAGAAGGCCTCTCCCTCCTTCAGCTCCTGCAGCGGGATCGTGGCCTGCAGGTCCAGCGCCCCGTCCCCGGGCAGCCGCTCGATGGAGCGTCCGGTGCGGATCAGGTCCACAGCCTGCAAGGGCCCCTGGCCCAGGACGAAGACCGAGAGTTCCGCCTGGGGCGCTGGGGCGACCAGGGAGCCCATGGGTTGGCCGTCGATGGTCGTGAAGAGCAGGATGCGAGGGCCGTTGGTGGCGTAGGTGCGGCGCTCTTGCAGGGCACGCTTGAGCTCGCTGCGCTCCAGCCCCGCTCCGATCACGGCCGCCAGGCCGCCACTGCGGTTGGCCAGGTAGGCCAGGCCCGGGTGGCCATCGTGGGTATCACCGCTGCCGATGAAGCCCATGCGGTAGCCGCGCTCCAGCGCGTCGCGTGCGTAGTGGCCCGGGACCGGCGAATAGATGCCTCCGGGGCTGTCGTGGGCTTCGGAGCTGCCGTGGACGGAGACGATCTCCACCACCGGCTCCAGCTGCGGGTCGGGGGGGATGTCCAGGTTGCCGGCCACCGGTCCGCCGGCCGTGTGGTGGGGAATGGACAGCGCGTCGTAGCCGCGCAACGCCTTCCACAGGCCCTGCGGCGCCTCGTAGCGCGGATCCAGCGAGGAGAACACCTCGCCGCGCTCGTCGAAGTAGAGCACGTGGCGGTGTCCGTGGATCCAGCTGGTCCACTCGTAGCCCAGCAGGGTCACGAAGCGACCAGGCTGGTGGTGGCGCTGCGTGGCGGCGCGGATCTCGTCCCAGAGCGCGGGGTGCTGATCGAGGAAGAGCATGCCCCAGTGGTCGTGATCGGTCAGCGCCGCGAAATCCAGGCCCGCCACGTCGCGGGCGTAGCCGTAGTAGTCGTCCGGACTGCCCGTTCCGTCAGAGAGTCCCGAGTGGCCGTGCAGGTCGGCCCAGCGCACCGCAGGCACATCTTTCGAGACCAACAGCAGGTTGCTCTCGGCCAGCATCCCTCCCGGTCCTTCCGCGGCCACCTGGTAGATCCCAGCCTTTTCAGCCAGGAACTCGACGCTGCGTCGCCCCTTGTCGCCCGGCTCCAGGTGCAGCGCCGCGGGCAGGTCCAGGCCTTTGTTGGAGGCCCGCAGCGCCACCTGCGCCGGCATGTCGATGCCGGCGTTGCCGCGGCTGTCCAGCAGCGCCAGGCTCAGGCGTACGCGCTGGCCGGGTCGCGCGGTGGAGGGGAGGGTCAGCACCATGCCGGCGGCAGGGCCGGGGGCCACATCCACGGCGGGCGAGTCCGCCAGGACCTGGCGTATTCCATCGCCGTCACCGTCCACCGCCACCCAGAAGCGCGAGCCGCGCTCGGCGAAGCGATCGGCCACGGCGCCGGCGCTGCCCGCCCCGTAGTCGATGCGTATTCGCTCCCCCTCTGCCAATGCCCGGCCCGCGATGGAGATGCCCAGCAGCTGGTCCCCCATGGTGGCGGCCTGCAGCTTCAGGGGATCGTCCTGGGGCAGGTCGACGGCCTGCACCTCCGTGTAGCCGGGCAGGTCGGCGTGGCCCAGCTGGGGCGTGCTCCAGCCCCAGAACGGTGAGACCTGCAGCAGCACGGCCCCTCCCTCGGCCACCCCCAGGGGGCCGGCTTCGTAGACCAGGACCCAGCGGCCTTGCCGGCCGGCCTGCACGCTGTCGCCGCTCTGTAGCCAGGCCCGTCCGCCGCCATCTGCGGGGTGGCGCTCCATGGCCAGATCCTCGCGCAGGTTTGCCACCATGTCCCAACGGGCCGTGGCGGGTCCGGCGTCCAGCTCGGCGTCCGTGATCCAGCTGCTGGGGGCGTCGCTGGCCTGGTCGTGGCAGGACAGGAGCAGCGCGGCCAGCAGCGCGCAGCCGGCCTTGGTCATCGTTGCGGCCATTCGGCCGCAACGATGAGTCGGCCTGTTT
>CAYVQL010000351.1:0-4642 GCA_964454135.1 uncultured Enterobacterales bacterium
CCTGGCGGCGAGCCGTGCATCGAGCGCGGCTCGGGCTACGTGGTCTGCGCGGCACAGAACGTGCCCGCCTTCGCCGAGCTGGTGCGCGTCATGCGCCTGGCCGACGAGCGGGACGACGTGGTGGGCTTCACCACGGTCAGCTCGGCGCCCTTCGAGAGCGAGGCGCTGCTGGCGCCGGACGGGCTGCGAGCGGAGCTTGCACAGGTGGGCGACGAGGTCCGCGCCACCATCCAGGCCCCGGGCTACCTGCCGGAGGAGCACTGGGTGCAGCTGCTGCTGGTGGATCCCAGCGCACCTGCGGTCTTGGAAGGTTGCGAGCAGCGTATGGAGACCGCAAGGGATGGCAGCCTGAGCGCGGTTCGCGTGCGCATCCCGGCCAGGACCGCGCGCCCGGGCCTGCTGGCCATCCTGTTGCTGGATCTGCACGTGGCGGGCAGGCTGGAGGTGGGCTGAGGCACAAGCTTGCAGCCTCGTACTTGCCGATTCCCCGACGAATGGGTACGTCCAAGCTCCACCTGCGAGGATCAGGATGGCCACACTCTACGCCGACCTCGAGCCGCAGCGCGAACCTGGGCAGCTCGCCGTCTTGAACATCCAGCGCACCTGCGTGCACGATGGCCCCGGCATCCGCAGCACCGTGTTCTTCCGCGGCTGCCCCATGCGCTGCAAGTGGTGCCAGAACCCCGAGACCCAGGCCTTCGCGTCGCCCTCGTCCTCCCAGGACTGGCGCAGCGTCGAGCAGGTCATGGGGGTGATCGGCAAAGACGCCGCCTACTACCGCAGCACCCATGGCGGCGTCACCCTCAGTGGCGGTGAGCCGCTGGCGCAGGATCCGCAGAGCCTGGCAGCCTTGCTGCAGCAGGTGAAAGGGGAAGGGCTGCACCTGGCGGTGGAGACAGCCGGAGACGTGCCATGGGCCAGCCTCCGGGCCTGCCTGCCCTACGTCGACCTGTTCCTGTTCGACATCAAGCTGGCGGGCGACGACGGCCTGCATCGCGAGCTGACCGGGCGCCCCCTGCGCCGTGTCGAGGACAACATCAAGCGCCTGGTGGCGACCGACGCCCATATCCGCTTCCGCATGTGCGTGGTCCCAGGCCAGAACGACTCCTCCGACGACATGGAGCGGATCGCGGCCCTGCTGCACGCCATCGGCCACCCCGCCATCGAGCTGATGCGCTACTACAACCTGCACGAGCAGAAGGCTCGTAGGCTCGATCTGCCCCAGGAGCCCCTTGGCATCGATGTCGAGCGCAGCGCGCAGGCCATCGAGACCGCAGCCGAACGCCTGAGGAAGCTGGGGATCGCCACACGTGTCCCCTCATCCAAGGCCGGCCGGCAAGCGCCCCGCTTCTCCAGGAGGGTGCGGCGTATCCAGCGCGACATCCGCAATAGCGGCCACGCGGTCTGCCTGGAGTCGGCCAGGCTCAAGACGGCCTACCACAAAGAGCACAGCCCCAAGGGGCCGCTCCCCCTGCGCCGCGCCAAGCTGCTCAGGTACATCCTGAACCGAAAGAAGATCACCGTTCATCCCGGTGAGCTGCTGGTTGGCAACTTCACGTCCAAGCGGGTCGGCGGCAACCTCTGGGTCGACTACTTCGGCCCCGTCATGGTGGTCAACCTCTGGAACATCAATCGCCAGACGCCCGTCTCGTTCCAGTGCTCCCTGGCCGACAAGCTGCACTTCTACACGCGGCTGGCGCCCTACTGGCTCAACCGGAGCCTGATTTCTGAGGTCTTCCCATCCCTGAAAGAGATCGTGCTGTTCGGCGCGCGCACGCTCGAGATGAAGGCCGGCTTCAACAACAACATGGCCGGCATCGCCCACTACATCGTCAACTGCGATCGCCTGCTGAGTCTGGGCACGCGCGGGATCGCCGCGGAAGTCGAGCGGAAACAAAGAGAGAAGGGTGGCGGCGCTTTCTACGACGGCGTGCTCGTCGCGTTGACCGCGCTGGAGGAGTTTGCCGACAGGTATGCCGAGCAGCTGCGGACGCTCGCTCGCGAGGAGCCCATCCGCTCGCGCCGGGCCGAGCTCGAGGGCATGGCGGCGGTCTGCGACCGTGTGCCCAGGAACCCGGCTGCCAGCTTCCACGAGGCCCTGCAGAGCATCCTCTTCCTTCAGATAGCGCTGTGCACCGAGTCCTTCGAAAACGCCATCTCGCTGGGCCGCCTGGATCAGGTGCTGCAGCCCTACTACCAGGCCGATCTGCGAGCGGGGCGCATCGACTATGAGGACGCCAAGGAGCTGCTGGCCTGTTTCATCTTGAAGATCGACGAGATCATCTTCCTCAATGACGGGGAGTTCGCGTTCGAGCTGGGCAAGATCTTCGAGAGCCTGTCGCCCGTCGAGACGGTCACGGTCGGCGGCGTGGACAAGAACGGCGTCGACTGCACCAACGACGTCAGCCACATGATCCTCGACATCTGCGAGCTGAAGCCCATCGGCGTGAACATGGCGGCGCGCATCCACCGCCACAGCCCCGCCGAGTACGTCGAGCGAATCGCCGCGGTCTACTTGAACGGCTCGCCCATGCCGGCCCTGTACAACGACGAGGCCTACATCCCCGCGCTGCGCAACGAGTACGAGACGACCCTCGACAGCGCCAGGGACTACTCCATCGTAGGCTGCGTGGAGCCGGTCGCCTCTGACGACCACTTCGCCAACACGGACGCCGCCAACGTCAACGTGGTGCTGCCCTTCCTGCAGGCCCTGTCGGGAGACGAGGGGCGCCTCTGGAAGCGAGGAAGTCTCGAGCAGCTCGACAAGAGATTGCTCGCACGCCTGAAGAGCTTGCCCAGGGGACGGGACGGGCGGGGCCGAGCCGGGGAGAAGCTCTACGATCCTCCGGCCGATATGGACGCCTTGCTGGCGCGCTTCCGGGTGCGCCTGAACGAGGTGGTCCGTGACATCCTGGCCGACCAGCAGCGCATCGAGACCGCGCTGACCGAGAACCTGACCACACCCCTGGCCTCTTCGCTCTACACAGGCTGCATCGAGAGCGGAAAAGACGCATACGAAGGTGGGACCACCTTCAACAGCAGCGGCATCCAGGCCGTGGGCGTCACCGACGTGGCTGACTCCCTGTTGGCCGTGGACGAGCTGGTCTTCAAGCAGGGCCGCTGCACGCTTCACGAGCTGCTCTCGGCCATGGACACAAACTTCGAGGGCCAACGCTATCAAGAGCTGCGCGCCGAGCTGCTGGCCCTGCCCAAGTTCGGAGACGACGGCTCGGCCGACTCGCCTCTATGGGTGGAGCGGGTGCTGCAGCTCTACGTCGACGCCCTGCGCAGCGCCGAGCACAAGAACCGCGGCGGCAAGTACGTCGCCGGGTACTACGGCTTGAACGCCAACATGGTCTACGGCCGCAAGACGCCGGCCCTGCCTTCGGGGCGCCTGCAAGGTCAGCCCCTGGCCAACAGCATCTGCCCCCACTACGGCATGCAGCGATCGGACCTGACCTCGGCGCTCAACGACGTGGCCCGGGTCGATTTCACCCGCTACGCGCCCAACGGCACAACCCTGACCTCCACCATCGACAGCGGCCTCTTCCCCGGCGAAAACGGCATCAAGAACCTGGCGGGGCTGATCCGCGGCTACTTCGACCAGGGCGGCATGCAGTTCCAGCCCAACCTGGTGGATCGCGAGATCCTGCTGGACGCCTACAACAACCCGGGCAAGCACAAGGACCTGGTGGTGCGCATCGCGGGCTACTGCGCCTACTTCGACGATCTCTCGGATGAGCTGAAGCGGGAGATCATCAACCGCTCGTACTACAGCCACTAGGGGCCGGAAGGCGCCTCAGGGTGTGTAGACCTCCGCGTAGTACAGCGGTGCCGGGGTGCTGCCGTCCCAGGTGCCCACGGCCTGCTCGAAGGCGGCCTTGCCGTAGTGCACGCGCTCGCCGTCGTAGCTGCCGTGGTAGCCGCCCTTCCAGGTCTCGGCCCAGACACCTGCTGGATCGTTGACGAAGTAGCCCGTCTCGTCGTAGCCGGTCACCACCACCACGTGGCCGGCGGTGAAGTAGCCGTGGATGATCACGGGCTTGCCCTCGTCCAGCAGCTGCTTCATGCCCTCGAAGGTTCCGTCGTAGTGACCGCGCATGCGCTGGGGGATGCCTGCCTCGGAGGCGTAGATGTTGAACACCTCGGCCACCCCTGACGGGGTCTTGGCCTTGTCGGTGCCGAAGCGGCCGCTGATGGTGTCGGGCGTGACGGTCACGCCGTAGGCCCCCAGCGCCATGGCGACCGAGGTGTTCTGGCAGCTACCACCGCCATCGATGCGGTTGTCGTACTGGTTGTAGTAGGGGATCCTGCTGACCGCCGACTGCTCGCTGAGCTTGCTGCCCTCCTCGTGGAGCCGCTGGGCCTGGGTCTGGGCGGCCTGCTGCTGGGCTTCGCTGATTTGCCCGTAGCCGAGGTACTCCTTTGCCAGCTCCGCCACCTCGTTGGCCTTGTCCATGGCGCCCTGCCGGTCCCCCGCCGCGAACAGACCCTCGGTCTTGGACAGGCCGTCGGCGATGTTCCACAGCCGCCAGGCCGCGGCCACCAGGCCGTCCTTCTCCTCCTCGCACAGCATGCCGCTCTCCGAGGTCTCTCGCACGCGATCGGCCAGCTGGTTGGCCTGGGTGCGCGCGTCGCCGAA
>CAYVQL010000351.1:4742-11027 GCA_964454135.1 uncultured Enterobacterales bacterium
GTCAGCTGCAGGCGGAACCAGGCCTCTCCCAGGCTGCGGCAGTTGCTGGACCACCAGACCCAGCCGGCGCCGTAGGCCAGCAGGTCGGCCGGGGAAGAACCCCAGGGGGAGGTGTCGCTGCAGGAGACGGGGACCGTCCAGCTGGAGTCGTCGAAGGCCGGGTCTTCCCAGCCGCTGCCCGGGTTGCTGGCGCTGTGCAGCCAGCTGCCATCGCCCGTGTAGGACCAGACAGCGCCGTCCGCCAGCACCACGGCGATGAAGCCGGCGATGACCGAGTACTGGTCCGTGGCGTAGACGGCGATGGCGTGATCGCCGGACTCCAGCGTGGCCGTGGCCGTGTCGTAGCTGCTCCAGCTCGACGAGTTGCTCCCCGTCACCTCGCTGCCATCGATCCAGGCCTGGCAGGCGTCATCCGCCGTCACCAGCAGCTCCACCTCGTACTCGGAGATCTGGGGCTCTTTGGGTTCCGTTCCCGTGCCGAAGAGCTGGCAGAGCAGCTCGCTGTTGTTGGGATCGTCGGTCTCGACGATCAGCGAGGCCTCCTCCGAACCTGCGTCCTCGGGCGAGAAGCGCATGCGCGCGCTGGCGCTGTCGCCGGGCTCCAGGACCAGGGGCAGGTCGGCCAGGTCGCCCTCTTCGTGCACCAGCAGCTCGCTCTCGGAGGTGCTGGCGAAGCGATAGCCGGAGAGGGTGGCAGAGGCCTCTCCCTCGTTGCTGATCTGCACATCCAGGTACTCGGCGAGCCCGATCTCCAGCTCGCCGAAGTCGTGGGCCTCCGGCGCGATCACCAGCCCCGGCCAGAGGGTGGAGCCCAGCAGCGAGACCGTGGCGCTGCCGTTGAAGGGCGCGTCGCTGTCCAGCAGCACCTCGCCGTGGAACTCGCCCAGCTCGTTCGGCTGGTAGCTGACCACGAAGTCCGTGATCTCCCCCGGGCCCAGGCTGGAGCTGGACGGCTGGGTCAACGAGAACGCGCCCGTGGAGTCCGAGAGGTCCAGGGACAGGATCTCCAGCTCCCCATCGCCCAGGTTCGTGACCTGCACAGCGCTGCTGGCCTCTTCCCCCAGCTGCAGGCTGCCGAAGTCCAGCGCCAGCGGCTCCACGGATAGCACCGCTACCGTGGCCGGCTGGTCCTGGCTGGTGTCGCCGGGCGTGATGGCCTGCTGGTCTGCTATTTCGTACTCGCTGCAGGCCAGCGCCCCGACGAGGAGAAGGGCAGGGGACATTGGATTCTTGCTCATGGCAGCAGCATACAACAAAGCCGGCGCGGCTGTCGGATTCCCCTAGCTGGAGTTTCCAGCCCTTGGAGTTGCTTCTTCCTCAGTGTATGAAAGCCGACCAGTCGAGCTCCTCAGGACTCCAGCCGCCCCAGGATGACACGATGCGACGCACACCCGGCCCCGTAGGGCTGCTGATGATTCTGCTCTCCCTCACGTCCTGCTCTGAGGACGAACCCAATGGCGACGGCGTCCCCGAAGACACCAGTGGAGGAGGGGGCCCCGACGACAGCGGCGACACCGACGACACCAGCTCCGGCGATACGGCGGATACGGGCAGCGAGCAGACGCTGACGCCGGGGAGCGTCGAGGCGGAGCTCAATCAGTACAATCCTTTCAGCGCGGTCGTGCGGGCCACGTTCGAGCAAGACGTGGAGGTGTGGGCGGAGTACGGCGAACACGAGGCCTTTGACCGCAGCACGCCCATCGTCGCAGCGACGGCGGGCGAGACCGCCGAGTGGCTGGTACACGGCCTGCGGGCCGACGCCGCCCACCAGATCCGCTTCGTGGCCACCCTGGACTCCCAGTCCTGGACAAGCGATCCCATCTCGCTGACCACCGACCCGCTGCCCATGGGCTTTCCCGAGGGCCAGGTGGAGTCCGCCGCCGATCCGGCGAGCTTCGACGCCGAGGAGGTCATCTGCACCAACAGCTTCATGGGCAACGACTGGACGCCGGTCTACTACTGCGTGGACCGCTGGGGCGAGCCCCGCTGGTGGCTGCGCAACGACGCCGACGACATGTTGATGGCGGTGCGAGCCCTCTCCGATGGGGGCTTCGCTGCGGTCAGCAAGTCCAGCTCCAAGCTGGTGGTCTTCTCCGAGAAGGGAGAGCCCACGCACCAGTACACGCCCCTGTGGTTCGAGGGGCGCACGCGCTTCGAGCACGAGTGGATCGACATGCACGAGGTGATCGAGATCGCAGAGGGGGAGTGGGCCGGGGCGCTGGCCATCATCACGGGCAGCACGGAGATGATCGATGGAGTGGGCGCGCGGATGAGCGGTGGCATCGTGGTGATCGACATCGACGACGACGAGGTCCTGTGGGACTGGAATGCGCACGGCGAGCCGAACGACGGCGTGCCCATCGATCCCAAGCTGGAATACGACCGCAGCGCCACGAATCAGAAGGACATCCAGGACTGGCTGCACGCCAACGCCCTGGTGCACGGCCTCGACCAAGACGGCGGGCAGCACTTCTGGGTCAGCGCGCGCTACCAGGACTGGATGATCAAGGTCGACGTGGAGACCGACGAGGTGGTCTGGCGCTTTGGCTACGAGGGGGACTTCGAGCTGGTGGACGACATCGACGCCGAGACACCCACCGTGCTGCCCCCCAAGGACTGGATCTACCACCAGCACGCGCCGGAGAGACTCTTCCAGTCGGGATCGCGGTCCGAGTTCGTGGTCTTCGACAACGGCAACAGGCGGCGTCTGGACGATGGCTCCATCGACGAGGTCAGCGCCGGCTACAGCCGCGTGGTGGCCTTCGTACTGGACGAGGAGACCATGCGCGCCGCCCCGACCTTCGTCCTCGGTGCCGAGGATCCCTTCGATCCGGCGCACTTCTTCGCCGACTACGCCGGCGACGCCGATGTCCTGCCCGCGGGGGATCGGCTGCAGTACCTGGACTACGACAGATCGTTGATCGTCGAGGTCGACTATCCCGGCGGGGACGAAGTCTGGCGCTGGCAACCCGACGACTGGTCCGGCAGCTACCGGGTCAACTACTTCCCATCGCTGTACGAGACGACCTGGTGGTACCAGGAGGGGAAATGAGCGCCCGCCTGGCCTGCGCCCCCGCCATGATCCTCTCCCTGGCGCTGGCCGCGGCCTGGAGCTGCCAGGGCGACGAGCCGGGTGACAGCGGCGATACGGGCGGCGCTGAGGGCCCCGACGACAGCGGCGACACGGCACAGGAGACCGGCGACACAGGTGGTGAGACAGGCGACAGCGCCGACACCGGTGATACGGGCGAGCCAGCCGGAGGCGATGGCCTGCTGCTGTGGGAAGGCACAGCCACCGTGACGGCCGACGCCTACGAAGGCAGCGAGGACATCCTGCTGCTGGCCGACATGGGCCTGGGCGATGCGCTCTGCCAGGTGCGCTACAGCGTGCTGTCCACGTCAGTCCGTACGGACTGCGGCGCGTGCCTGTGGGCCTTCGACGTCGTCCTGGGACCGGCCGAGGTCATCGAGGACAAGGGGGCCTGCCAGCTGGCGGGCTACGACGAAGCCGCCATCGCCGCCATCGAGGGCAGCACCCGCGGCTATGGCTACGCGGAGGAGCACATCGGCCACGCCGCCGTCCTGCTGGTCGACCAGGGCGGGGGGTGGGACGCCGTGGCCTTCGCCTCCTGGGTGGAGCAGACCGGAGCCTTCTCCTACGAGTGGGAGCAGGCCTACGTGCAGTACTGAGGGCGAGGTCTAGCCGGAGAAGACTCCCTCGAGGAAGACCGCGATGCTGTCTTGGTCGTGGGGCCCGATCACGCGGTCGGCCCGCGCGCGCAGCTGGGGGTGCCCGTCCCCCATGGCCACGCCCAGGCCGCAGACCTGCAGCAGCTCCAGGTCGTTCAGGTTGTCGCCAAAGGCCATCACCTCGGCCAGCTGGAACCCCAGGCGCTCCGCCAGCGCCGCGGCGCCGGCCCCCTTGTTGGTGCCCGGCGGCAACACCTCGAAGTAGTCGGGCTCCGAGTTCACCACGGCGCAGTCGCTGCGCGTGCAGGCCCGCACCTCGCTCGCGAAGCGCGCGAACTGTCTGGGCTCACCGATGCAGAGCAGCTTGGTGACCTGCGCCTCGCTCCCCCCCAGCAGCCGCTGCAGGTCGCCCACCACCCGGTGAGGGACGCCGTCCTTGCGCTCCGAGGCCCCTGAGACGGCGCTGCGGCGCTCGATCAGGATCTCGTCGCCCAGGTAGAGGTTGACGTGCACGCCCATGCGCTTGGCCACGGCCACGCTGGCCAGGGCGTCGTCCAGGGACAGGTGGCGATGCAGCAGGTCATGGCCGCTGCGCCAGTCGCGCAGCACGGCCCCGTTGAAATGGATGGCCGGGGCATTGGGCACCAGGCCCCGCAGCACGGCGGCGGCGCTGCGGGGCGAGCGGCCCGTGGCCAGCGACACGAACACGCCGCGCCGCTGCAAGCGGACCAGCAGCTCCAGGTTCCTGGGATGCACCTGGCGGTCCGGCCCCAGCAGGGTGGCGTCCAGGTCGAAGAGCAGCAGCTTCCAGGTCATGCTCTGCCCGCGCCGCCTAGTCGAATGCGCCCATGATGACGTTGTGGTCGAAGTCCATGATGGAACCCGTCACCATGGCCCCGCTCTTTGCCAGCAGGAAGCACACCAGGCGGGACACGTCCTGCGGGCGCAGGATGCGTCCGAAGGGCGAGCCGGCGTCGGCCAGCTCGAGCCAGCTCTCGGGCGCCCCGTCGGCGGCCTGGATGGCGTGTTCACCGGGAGTCTCCATCCAGCCGATGTTCAGCCCGTTGACGCGAATGCGGTGCTCGCGCAGGGCGAAGGCCGCGTTCTTGGTCAAGGTGGCCAGGGCCCCCTTGGAGGTGCAGTAGGCGGTGAGCTTGGGCTGGCCGCCGTGGGCCGAGACGCTCAGAATATTGACCACGCTGCCGCCGCGCCCCTCGCGGCGCATGATGCGCGCTGCGCCCTGCATCAGCAGGAAGGGCGCCCGCAGGTTCAGGTCCATCATGTGGTCCCAGGCCTGCACCGTGGTGTCGAAGAGGGTGCCGCGCGCCGTGGTCGCGGCGGCGTTCACCAGGCCGTCGATGCGGCCGAAGCGTGCGTCGGCCTGCGCGATGAGGGCCAGGCAGTCCTCCACCTGCGACAGATCGCTCCGCACGTACAGCGCCTGGCAGCCCAGCGCCTCCAGCTCCTTTGCCACCGCTGCGCCATTGTCCTCGTTGCGGCCACAGATGCACAGACCCTGCGCCCCGCGCCGCGCGCAGTCCAGGGCCACCTGCCGCCCAAGGCCCTGGGTGCCGCCCGTGACCAGGACCACCTGCCCGTCCAGTCGCTCCTCGCTCATGTTGCGCTCCTTTCCGTCTAATCCTTGACCTCGACGCGCCAGAGGGTCGCCGCCAGCACGGCGGAGACTACCGAGGCTCCCACCCAGAACGCCACCGGTGTCGAGAAGTCGTAGTGCCGCACGCCGTCGACCATGGTGGTGCCTTGCTCGATAAGGTAGCCCGAGATCAGCTCCTGCAGGCCCGCGCCCAGGTAGCTGAAGGCGCCGATGAAGCCCATGGCGGCGCCCACGGCGCGCTTGTCGGAGATGTCCACGGCGAACAGGCCCCCCAGCACGGCCAGCAGGCCGCTGAGGGTGAAGCCGTAGACGACGAAGCCCGCCCCCAACAGCCAGCTGTTGCCCTGGGGGCCGTAGAAGATCAGCGCCAGGGACAAGAGCTCGGCGATGCCGAAGATCAGCGTGAGGGGCGGCCTGCGAGAGGCGAAGAAGCGGTCCGAGATCCAGCCGTAGGCCACGGAGCCGCCGATGCCCGCCAGGGTATTGATCCCTATGAGGCCGCCGGCCTCGGTCAGGGACAGGCCGTGGTGTTCCTGCAGGTAGAGGATGCCCCAGTTGTTCACGGCGTAGCGCGTGACGTACATGGTAGCCGTGGACAGTCCCAGCACCCAGATGACGGGGCTCTTGATCAGCGCCAGCTGGGCGTCGAGCACCCCGAACTCAGCCTCTTGCGGGGGAGGCTCCTCGCCCTGCTTGGCCTTCCAGCGGTTCACGGGGGGCAGGCCCACGGTCTCGGGCCGGTCGCGCAGGCCCAGGTAGACGGCGATGGAGGCTACCAGGCAGAACAGACCGGGTCCGAGGAAGGCCGCGTTCCACACCGTCAGCCCCACCAGCGTGGCCGTGCCGAAGTAGGTCAGGCCCTCGCCCACGGAGTGGGCCGTGGACCAGATGCCGTAGACGGTGCCGCGCTCGCGGGCGTGGAACCACTGGGTGATGGAGACCACGCTGGCGGGTGCGCCGAAGCCCTGGAACCAGCCGTT
>CAYVQL010000352.1:0-10951 GCA_964454135.1 uncultured Enterobacterales bacterium
TCGAACTTGTCTTCGAGCTCGATCTCCTTGGCGACGGTGACGCCGTCCTTGGTGATAACCGGTGCTCCCCAGGATTTCTCGATCACGACGTTGCGGCCCTTGGGACCCAGGGTGACCTTGACGGCGTCGGCGAGCGTATCGACGCCGATCTGGATCTTCTTCCTGGCTTCCGTGTCGAAGAGGATGTGCTTGGCGGTCATGGCTTCTCCTTAGAAGATGCTGTTCCTTTGAGAGCTGGCGGCCCCGCCCGCAGGAGGGAGGGCCAAGAGAGAGGAGAGAGAGTGGAGGGAGAGCCTACTCGGCGATTCCCAGGATGTCGTCTTCGCGCATGATGAGGTGCTCTTCACCGTCGACCTTGATCTCTGTGCCAGAGTACTTGGAGAAGACGACGCGGTCTCCGACCTTCACCTGCATGGGAACCAGCTTGCCCTGGTCGTCGATGCGACCTTCGCCCGCGGCCAGAACCTCGCCCTGGATGGGCTTTTCTTTGGCGGCGTCAGGCAGGAAGAGCCCACCGGGCGTGCGCTGGAGCTCTTCGATGCGCTTGATGAGTACGCGGTTGTTCAGAGGGCGGATATTCATCGCTGGTCTCCATAGATCCTGGCTGGGGGTCCGTTTCAAGGCGAAGGCTGCAAAAAAATGCCTTGCGCCGGGCAATATGATGGATGCTGGTTCCTTGTCCTCGCGATGTCTTGCCGACACGACGGACGCTGCCGGGCATTCGCGACGACGAATGCCTGGCGGTCAGCAAGACTACGCACGCCCCACGCGCCGTCAAGGCGCAGCGTGCATCTGATTCCCCTTCTTGTCGGAGGTCGGCAGTCGCTGCCGGGCGGGGCGCCAACCAGGCGGATATCGTCCATCCCGCCCCTGGGAACTTGACGAGGGCTGGGCCGCACAGTAGACAGGTCGGGATCAGAAGGGGTCCGTCTCGAGGCGGGCCCCTCGCATTCGTTGAAGGGAGCGCCGCATGGCCCGCATCACGGTCGAAGACTGCCTTGTGAATGTCCCGAACCGTTTCTCCCTCGTCCTGTTGGCGGCGGAGCGCACCAAGCAGATCCTCAAGGGCGAGCAGGCCCTGATCGAAGATCGTCGGGACAACAAAGAGGTGGTGACGGCGCTGCGCGAGATAGCGGCCGCCAAGGTGCTGCCCGACCTGAGAGATTTCGACGAGAATGCCATCCTCGAGAGCGCGGGCGGGCCGCTGGAGCCGGCCCGCATGCCCGACAGCGAGGAGCTGCCGCCCGAGGCCGACGAGTAGCGGCGTCTGCGCCACCCGGATCTCTTCAGGCCCGGGGCTTCGCGAACCACGACAAACTCAACCCACGCCATCCGGAAGCAGCTGGAGCCGAACATGGCCAAAGAAGATGTCTTCGACGTGCGAATCCTGAACCGCCAGCTGGCGGCAGGCCGCGTCACGCAGCAGGAGCTCGATCAGTACCTGGGGGAGCTGGAGGACTGCTCCGAAGAGGCTGAGAAGACCACGACGCAGATGGTCCAGCCTCCCGATCCCGAAGAGGACGAAGAGACCAAGAGCTAGCGATCCTCGAGGATCTCCAGCACGTAGCGCTTCTTGTTCTTTCCGCCGACGGCGTTGACGATCCGCCGTATGGCGTCGGCGTGTACGCCGCGCTTGCCGATCACCTTCCCCACGTCTTCTTTTGCCACCTCGAGCTCGAGGACGCAGGAATGGGATCCCTCGACCTCGAAACAGCGCACCTGTTCAGGGTAGTCCACCAGCGCCTTGACGATGATCTCAACCAGCTCTCTGACCCCGATGGATTCATGGTCGAAGGTCGGCGCTCCTCTGCCGCTCGTCTGTCCCGTTGCCACAACCGCCTCCTGTCAACTCATGTCAAGCTCGCTACCGCTTGCCGTACTGACGACTTCTACTCAAATCACCTACGATCCAGGATTCTCTCCCGGAAGGCATTCGTCAAGCTCCAGGTTGCCTCTTCTGCGATATTGGACGCCGGGTGAATGGAATCGGGGACCAAATACGTCGGAGGGGCTAGGTCATCTTCGGGTGCAAGATGAGGCGGGCATGGAACGTATCAACCCCTCTGGGTGTCCATATGTTCCGCACGCGGTGTCTTGAACCTGTGGATGCCGCTTCCCTGGACCCCGAGACCGCGTGCCACCCATCTCCGAGGATCGACCATGCAGGCATTGTTCATCTCGAAAAAGGCCGCTCCCGCCGCCGGAGAAGCGGCACTCAAGCAGCTGGCGCGCAGCGATCGCCGACTCGCCATGGAGCAGGTCGTGCGCCTGCACCGCCAGAAGCTCTTTCAGCACGCCTTCTACATCGTCAAGGACAGCCAGGAGGCCTACGACGCGGTGCAGGAAGTGTTCATCAAGGCCATGCGCGAGACGCGTTTCTTCAACGCGGATTTCCGGATGAAGGCCTGGCTGTTCAGAGTGACGAGCAACCTCTGCTACAACATCGTGCGCGATCGTCGTCGGCGGGGCGGAATCCTGGAATCGCTGGGTCGGCCCGACCGCGCCAAGGCCACGCAGTTGGAGTCCGTGCGCGATGGCGAGCGTCGCGATGGCGTGCTGGCGGCCATGGAGAACCTGACCCGCGACCACCGGGAGATCCTGCTGCTGCGCTACTACGACGATCTCACCTACGCGGAGATCGCGGATGTTCTCGACGTCAAGCTCGGCACGGTCATGTCGCGGCTCTCCCGCGCGCGCACCAAGCTGGGTAAGATACTGGGACCGGACCACCCCGTGGTCCTCGAGGTCCTGGATGGCGGAGGGCGCTGACGCCCTTCTCGGCTGACGAGAGACGATGAACTGCAAAGCCCTGCGAGAATGCATCGCTCCCCTGCTGGACGGCGACCTGAGCCCGGACGAGGCGCGCAAGGCCGCCAGGCACCTGGATTCCTGCCCCAACTGCCGCGATCTCTACCTGCAGCTGCAGGCCGTGCCTCTGCGCCCCGCTCCCCCTGCTATGCTGTCCGGGTCCGATTTCTGGGGGCCCATGGACCAAGCCCTGGCCGAAGAGGCCCAGCGGCCGCCAAGCCCGGCTGCCCGGCTGCGCTGCTGGGCCCAGGGCGAGGTGCGCCTGTCGCGGGGATCGGCGGCGCTGTACCTGCTGCTGCTCATCCTGGCTCTCGGCTGGCAGTGGCTGCGGGGAGGCTCCCAGCTCTCGCCCGAAGAGCTCGTGTTGACCCAGCCCGAGCCGGCTGCGGACCTGCGCGTGCTGCCGGCAGGAACCGCCAGCGGGGAAGCCAGGGGCGGCTCCGGTGCGCCCCTCCACGACCGGGGGGCCGCTGGCTACGACCAGGTGGGTACGGGTTTCTCCCCGGTCTCCTACGCGCCGGTGCAGCAGGTCTACTAGGGGAAGGGGCCGCCTGGCGTTCGTGTTACCGTCTCTCCTGGAGAAGACGGGAATCGATGCTGAGAAACCTGACCTTGTCCCTGATGCTGGCGCTGCCTTTGGGCAGCGCGTTCGCCCAGGATGCCGAGGTGTCGGTCGATGCCGTGGTGGAGGACATCGCCGCGGCTCACGCGGACAGCCCCGATCCCGGACTGCTGCGCAACGCGGCCCTGGAGGGCCTCTTTCACCTGCTGGAGCTGCAGGCCGGCGCCGATGGCGTGCGCCTGCTCAGCAGCGACGATCACCGGCGTCTCGAGACCCGCTCGCGCGGTGAGCGTCACGGTGTGGGGATCGGCATCCTGGTGGTGCCTGGCTACGGCATCCGCATCCTGGAGGTGTTCGATGGAACGCCGGCGCAGGCGGCGGGCTTGCGGCCTGGCCACGTGGTGGTGGCTGTGGATGGCGTGTCCATCCAGTCCAAGCAGCCCAACGAGATCCTGGCGCTGCTCAATGCCGAAGCGCGCAGCCTCCTGACGCTGGATCTGCTGGACGGCGACAGCGTGCCGTGGCGCGTCGAGCTGGTCCCGACGCGCTACGACGCGCCGCCCGTCTCCGTGACCCGGGGGCAGGGCCATCTCCTCGTCCGCATCCATCACTTTGGCGCCGGCGCCGCGCAGATGATGGAGCGGCAGCTGGCGGAGATCGAGCCCGACGAGGCCCTGGTCATCGACCTGCGCGATGCCGGGGATGGACTTCTGCCGGAGGCCGCGGCTGCGGCGGCGCCTTTTCTGGGCGGTCAGGATCTGATCGGCTACCAGGACACGGCCCGCGTTCGGGGGCAGGCCATCCCAGTGCCCAAGACCACTCCCTGGACCGGTGCCTTCGCCGTGCTGGTCAACGGCGGCACGCGGGGCGTCGCGGAGCTCTTCGTGGCCGCCATCCAGCGTGTCAACCAGAACATGTCCCTGGTGGGCAGCCCCACCGCCGGCGTGGCGGCCCTGCCGGTCTGGATTCCGGTGGGGAAGGAGCATATGCTGCAGCTGCCCGGCACCCGGCTGACCCTGGCCGATGGGACTACCTGGAGCCGGGTGGGGGTGGTGCCCGACGTGGTGGTGGAGCCATTCATGGGCGCCCAGCTGATACCGCCACCCGCTCCGCCGCCCGACCTGCAGATCGACGCTGCGCTGCGGCTTGTGCGTACGCCCTGAGAGGGCGGCTGCCGACCGGACCGGACACCTCCTCGTTGGCTCCCGCGAACGCAGGGAGATAGGACTCATAGGTTGACCTCGACCCAGGTTCGTCCGCGCTCCCCCCCAGCTGCTCAGGAAGAAGTCGAGCACCCCTATGCGCCCCTCCGATGCACTACGGCAACGCCTGGACACGGAGTCGGTCGGATTCCTTGAAGTCGAGGGGCCCGACGGCGATTCGCTGCGCGTACACGTCATGCAAGGCGAGATCCTGGCGGCCGAGTCCGAGAGCGATGGCGCGGAGGTCCTGCGCCGGCTCGTGAATGCTGGCCACATCATGCCCCACGACGCCCAGCGGCTGCGGCGGCAGCTGGGGAACGTGACCCAGCTCGGCGATGTGCTCTTTGGCGTCGCGCCCGACCTGGTGCTCGCGAAGCTCTTCTCCGGCCGCTTCCATGAAAACCTGGGGCGTTTCCTGCTCGCGCAGGGCCCCGTGCGTTTCAAGGCCACCGAGGGTGTGCTGGTGGAGAACCTGCAGGTGGGGCACGACAGCATGGCGCTGCTGGAGGAGCTCGAGAGCGCTGTTCTGCGCATCGAACCCGGGCTCATCATGGCGGATAGCTTCTGGCTCGAAGAGGGGCAGCAGCCTCCTGCTTCGGCGGAGCAGGCACTGGTACTGGCGGCCCTGCGTGGTGGGGCCACCCTGAGCCAGCTCTTCCTCGCCAGCCCCTTCGAGTCGATCCGCACCGCTATGCACGTCGTGGCGATGATGGACGCCGGCGTGCTGGCCGCCCCCGAGCGGCCTGCTTCCCCGCCGCGCTCTTCCCACGCCGCCCCCCACCAGGCGCCCAGCGCGCCTGAGCCGGGCCCACTGCTGGACGAAGCCGAGCGCAAGCTGCTGCCGCACGACCCGGGAGACTACGCCGAGCCGGTGTTCGTCGATGAGG
The DNA here is from genome assembly GCA_964454135.1 of uncultured Enterobacterales bacterium. Lineage (GTDB taxonomy): Bacteria > Myxococcota_A > UBA796 > UBA796 > JAFGLY01 > CAYVQL01. Next base: position 5,460 of record CAYVQL010000352.1, read on the forward strand.
GGAGCGCGGATCAGGGCGAGGGGGCCGTCATGGAATTCGGCGGCTCCGCCAGCGAACAGGAGCGGGTCGGCGACGAGCTGCTGGCCGGAGACGAGATACAGGTCTTTCAGGACCACGACCACTCCCGAGGCGCCTCCGGAGACGGCATCTTCTCGGTCTCGGGCGAGTTCCTCGAGAAGGTGGACCTCTCGGCCATCACCTCCTTCGTCGAGGACGAGGCTGAAGACGAGCCCATCCTGATCGAGATGGAAGACGGCGAAGAAGCCGCCAAGAGCGGAAAGGCCGTCACCCTGTCTTTCAGCAGCCCGCCGCTGACCGAGAAAGAGGCCGAGAGCAAGGTGCAGGTCACCAACGAGGTGTTGCGCCAGATCTGCTTGGCGCTGGACGAGGAGAAGGGGGGCGGCACAGGCCAGGCCTCCATCCAGCTGCTGCTCGAGAGCGCGCCCGCCAGCTTCGGAACCCTCTTCGTGAACGTGGATGCCTCACGCGATGGCGCCATGGACGAGGAACGCGTGTTGAGCAACCTGGATCGACGCCCGGAGACAGAGCGCAGGCGTGTGCTCAACTGCGCGTTGCGCGACCTGATCGAGCGTGGCTTCTCGCTCTCGATGGAGTACGTCAGCGAGGATCGCCTGGAGAGCATGCTCGAGAGCATCGCTGGCTACCAGAAACGCATCGGTTTGTGACGAACCGGTTTGCGAAAAAACCTGGCTGTGAAGAACCTCGCTGCAAAGACGAGTCAGGCCTTGCTCCGCATCGCATGCCTGCTACTGACCTCAACGTGGCCCGGCTACGTGGCGGCTCAAGAGCCAGGCGCGTCGGCGGACGAGGCCGGCTCGGGCAGGGCTGCGGCCGCAGAGAACGGCAGCTTCGATTTTGGGCAGGTGCCCGACGAGCTCCTGCAGGCGCTGCGTGAGAGCCGCGAGCTGTCCTTGGCGGAGCGCATCGCTGCGGTCAGCGCCCCGCTGCTGGGGCGGCCCTACCTGCAGGGTGCCACCGGGGAGGGCCGGGGCGTGGATCCCGATCCCCCTGTCAGGTACGACGCATTCGACTGCGTCACCTTCATCGAGGAGGTGCTGGCCCTCGCCTTGGCCCCGGATCCGGGCTCCGCCGCCCTGTACCGCAATGCGCTGCGCTTCCACCAGGGACGGTCGAGCTACGAGGAGCGCAACCACTTCTTCGCGGCGCAGTGGATTCCGCGCAACCTGGCCAATGGCCTGCTACGGGATATCACCGCCGAGCTGGGGCAGGCGCAGGCGATCCGCAAGCTGAACAGCCCCGCGGTCTGGCAGGCCTGGAGGCACAGAGCGCGCTTCGCGCTGAGTGATCAGCAGTTGCCCACCGGAGAGCTGACGCTGCCCATCCTGTCCCTGGACCAAGCCCAGGCTGCGGCGGACCGCATCCCGGCTGGCGCCCTGATCGTGACGGTGCGCGTGCCGCTGACCCACAATCCCATTGTCGTGTCCCACGTCGGTATCACCGTGCCCGCAGAGCAGACCACCATGCGCCACGCCACCAAGATGGGCGGGAAGCGGGTGCGGGACGACGGCCTGGCCTGGTATCTCAAGCACCTGGAGAGCTACGTCAACTGGCCCGTGGCCGGGATCAACGTGCTGCTGCCCCTGGAACAGGGTCCGCGCAGGCAGTCCGCCTTGGAAGGATCCGCCGGACCTACAGGCGCAGAGAGGCCGCCGAGCACGAAGCCCGACGGCCCATAGGGAAGGTGGCGCATGCGCCTAGAAGGTGATCTCGCCCTCTTCGGCCGGACGCGCCATCTTGGCGCTCTTGGCAAAGAGCAGGGCCTTGAACATGTGGTTGCTACCGGCCCGGGCAGCCATCCTGGCTTGCAGGTTCGCACTGGCCAGACCAGCCGCGGAGCTGGCAGCTGCGCCCGCCGAGGGAGAGACGGCGATGCCGTTGGCGAATGCCGAAGGCACCCCCAGGAACAGAGCCACGAACAACATGCGACGGAGCATACAACCTCCTTCATGGTTGATCCGCAGAGCGCGGATATCGAGCGAGGGCGCCGCAGACTCGGCGCTTGGCCCGATATTATAGATGAGTGCGGCGCGGGGCGCGCGTTAACATCGCGTTCAGTTTTCCTGGCGCTGGGGATGCGGTCGGTCTGCAGGAGCGGCCTGGCTGGGCGCTGGCGCTGCGCGCCCCGCACGGATGCGCGCCAGGACCACCCAGGCATGACCGGTCTGCCAACGCTGCAGGACTTCCCGGCGCAGCTCTCCAAGGCGTCCCAGGGGCTCTCCGTAGGAGGCGTACACCAGCAGGTCTCCGGGGGAGAGCTGTTCGGGGAGCGTGGCCGGTCCAAAGGGCAGCAGCCCGGGCACGGGCCTGTCCGCCAGGCCGGCGTAGGGACGCGTCAGGGCGGCGTACAGGTAGCTGCCGACCCAGACGCGGCCTTCGAGAGCGGCTGCTTCCAGCGGCGGGCGAGCCATAGCCCAGGCGCGCACGAGGTCGAGGCCGTAGAGGTTGCCCTCGGGACCTCGCGGCTGCAGGGCGCGCGCTCTGTGGAGCTGGGGCAGGGCCATCAAGAGGCACAAGGCCGGCAACAGCAGGGCCCTGCGGCGCCCGCTGGCGCACAGGCAGGTCCAGCGCAGCGCCAGAGAGGCCGCCACCAGGCTGGCCACCGTCATGGCGGGCAGCAGGTAGCGGACGTGGGTGTATCCATGCTCGGCGGCCCGCCCGCCCAGAAAGTTCAGGCCCGAGAAGACCAGCAGCTGACTGGCCGCGAAGACGGCGCAGGACAGCAGGGCCCTGCGGCGGCTGGCGCGCTCGCTCGGGTGTTGGGTGCTCGCTTGACGCTGTCGGAGCTGGCAGAGCCCGGCGCAGGCCAGGCCCGCCCAGCAGGCCCAGCGCCCTTGCTCGATGAACACGATGGAGGCCACCGCAGCCAGGTCCCGCAGGTAGACCAGGGGGGTCTCGGGCAGGCGCTCGGCCCCCGGCAGGCCCCAGCCCGTCACCTGATGGTGGACCAGGATCCAGGCCGCCAGGGCGGCCAGCGGGGCCAGGGAGGCGGCAAAGAAGCGCTTGTCTCCCAGCCCGAGCACCAGCGCCGGAGCCACCAGCAGCACGCCCGGCTCCTTCAGCCAGACGGCCAGGCAGGCCAGCAGCGCGAAGCGCCACGGGCGACCGTCGATCATGGCCAACAGGGCCCAGAGCTGGGCGGCCAGCAAGGGAAGATCCGTGTCGGGGCGCAGCAGCTGGGCCAGCAGGGCAGGGGCAAGGAGCGCTGGAAGCGCAGCCCAGGCCGAGGGCTCCTCCCCGGCCAGGCGCCGGCATAGCCCAAGGCTGGCCAAGCTGATCAGCAGGACCGCTGGCAGGCAGGCCAGGCGCACGACCCAGGCCTGCGGCCCCAGCAGCGCCAGCCAGCCCGCCAGGTAGAGGAACCAGGTGGGCGGGTGGGCGTAGTCGGGCAGGCCTGCGCTCCATTGATGAGGCAGGGGCAGCGTGGGCAGGCAGGCATCGGGCAGGTCCCCTGCTGCCACCCAGAGCGGACCCTGTTCCACCATCAGCAAGGCGCGGGGTACCCACCAGAACAGGCCGTCTTCCTGCAGAGGCGAGTGCAGGTGCCCCATGAGGAAGAGCAGGGGCGCCAGGATCGCGGCGGCCTCCACCATGCGCCTGGAGCTTGTCTTCCCCTGCGTTTCAGCGTGGATCTGGGGAACCATGAACCGGGTCCTGGGGAGGCGGTGGCGTGGTGCTTGTTGCGGATAGCGGGGTCGCGGAGGCCTTCCTGGCCGCTATGCCCTCGCAAGAGGATTGTCAGGGCACCCGCTCCATCGCCCTGGCGGCGCCGCCACAGGATATCAGGATAAGGTTTTGAGGAACCGCGGAACGTGGACCCTGCCGCGCGGAGATGATGCTTCGATGAAGACGAAATCAGTTTTGGTCGTGGGCTTGTTGGGCCTGCTCTTGTCGGTTTTGCTGTCGAGCCAGGCGCGGGCGGAGGAAGACGAGCCCTACTACATGGCGGATGTCCAGGCCACGGTCAACATGCCTCCCCGCTGGAGCGTGCTGCCGCAGGGTTGGGCGGACTGGTACTTCAAGGGTCAGTCCGGCGACAAGGCTGTGCAGATGAGGCTGTTCTTCACGCCCTTCCAGCTGCCACCGGACACAGCCGTGGCGCAGGCCTGGGCCAAGATGCACGCCGAGCGTCTGGACGAGGTGAAGGCGGGCGAGATCGAGGCCACGCGCACCGAGCTCACCACCCGCTTCGGGCGCCCCTGCGCCGAGATCGACCTGGCCTTCCGCTTCGACGGTGACGGTCCCAAGGGCGTCTACTACGCGGTGGCCTTTCCGGCCTCGGGCAAGGTGATCCACCTGGCTACGCTGGCAGCGGCCCGCAATGAAAAGCGGGCCCGCAAGGACCTGGATTTCCTGCTGCAGAATCTCGAGGTCGAAAAAGAAGCGGTCAGCCTCAAGGGGCTCGACGGCAAGGCGGTCTCGCCGGCAGCCTTCCAGTCTTCGCTTCCTCCAGGCTGGCGGCAGCCCCTGAAGGTGGAGCTGACCGCGCTGGGTGAGCTGGCAGGCAAGACGGGGCAGGGCCGCTACGACGAAGAGGTCTGCTGGACCGCCATCCAGCCCTTGCCCGAAGGGGATCCGGATTTCATGCTCTTCTGCCAGGTCGGTCTGTACCTGCCCAAGGTCGATGAGCACTCCTGGGAGGGGGTGGAGCCCCAGGTGCAGGAACGCTTCTTTGGCAAGAGCGCGGTGGAGGTCCCCCACGCCGAGCGCGTGCAGGCCAGCAACCGCATGGGCTTCCTCTATCGTCCGCCTGCCCAGTCCGAGTCGGTGCTGATGGCGGTGGCGCCCTACGATCAGGGGGTGCTGGTGGCCTGGGGCCTGGCTCAGAAACAGCGCGCCCAGGAGCTGGAGACCGCCATGCTGGCCACCCTGGCCAGCACGCGCTTCACCGGGCCCGAGGGGGGGCACCCTCCCATCGGCTTCGCAGGCTGGTTGACCTACTCCATCAAGTACCGGCCCACGAACCCCTTCTTCCTGGGGCCCGTGCTCTTCGTCCTCGGCCTGGTCGGCTTCGTGGTGATCAAGCTGGCGCGCTACAAGCCGCCCACCATCGACGACTACTAGCCGGGAAGTTCAGCGCCCCCTGCGTATCGGGCCGCGGCGCTTCTTCTGATCGTTGCCGCCGAGCGTGGTGGGTTCGTCGAAGAGGTCGGGCTTGTTGAGGGCGTCGATGGCCGTCTGACGCGTGATCTTGCCTGACAGGGCCAGGTCCCTGACCGCCACTTCCATGGTCTGCATGCCCGAGCTGGTGCCGGTCTGCATCATGCTGGGGATCTGGAAGAGCTTGTTCTCGCGGATCAGGTTGCGGATGGCCGGGTTGACGATCATGATCTCCATGGCCGCCGCCCGCCCGCCATGCGCCCCCTTCAGGAGCATCTGGCTGACCACGGTCTGCAGCGAGGTGGACACCATGGTGCGCACCTGGGCCTGCTGCTCGTGGGGGTAGGCGTCGA
>CAYVQL010000353.1:0-10815 GCA_964454135.1 uncultured Enterobacterales bacterium
CGTCGCTGGCTGCGGAGGCGTAGTAGACGCTCTGGACGCCCTCGTCGGTGGCGCCGTCGCAGTCGTTGTCGATCTCGTCGCAGACCTCGGCGGCCGCCGGGTGCACGCTGGCGTCATCGTCGTCGCAGTCCGTGTCGTCGGCCACGTAGCCGCTGGGTGCGTCGCAGGCCTGGGCCGTGTCGTTGGCGTCGCCATAGGTGTCGCCATCGTCGTCGGCGTAGAAGGTGGCGGCGTCGCTGGCGTCGTCCTCGTCCACCTCGCCGTCGCAGTCGTCGTCCGCCTCGTTGCAGAGCTCGCTGGCGTCGGGGTTGACCGCGGCATCGCCGTCGTCGCAGTCCTCGCAGGCGGCCCAGCCGTCGCCGTCGTCATCGGCGTAGCCGGTGGAGCCGTCGCAGTTGTAGTCGGCCGGGTCGGTGCAGTCGTCTTCGGTGGCGCCCGGGTTGTAGGCCGCGTCCCCGTCGTCGCAGTCGCCGCCGTACTGGGCGTAGCCGCTGGGCTGCTCACAGGCCTGCAGCGTGCTGTCGTCCGCACCGTAGCCGTCGCCGTCCGCGTCCTGATACCAGGTGTCGCCGCCGCTGACGCTGTCGTCGGCATCGTCGACCAGACCGTCGCAGTCGTTGTCCAGGCTGTCGCAGACCTCCTGGGCGTCGGGGTGGATGGAGGAGTTGTTGTCGTCGCAGTCGCCGGCCTCTTCCACGTAGCCGGCGCCCGGATCGCAGTCCTCCAGGGCCAGGTCCGCATCGCCGAAGCCGTCCCCGTCGGCGTCCAGATACCAGGTGCTGTCCAGCTCTTCGTCGATCTCGCCGTCGCAGTCGTCGTCGATGTCGTTGCAGCGCTCCGGCGCGTCCGGGTGCACCTCGGCGTCGCCGTCGTCGCAGTCGGTGGCATCGTCCACGAAGTCGGGGCCCGGATCGCAGGAGGCGATGGCCTGCTCGGGGTTGCCGTAGCCGTCGCCGTCGGTGTCGGCGTACCAGGTCTCGGTCAGGTCCTCGTCCACGTCGCCGTCGCAGTCGTTGTCCGCTCCGTCGCAGCGTTCGGGCGCACCGGGGAAGGTCTCGGCGTCGTCGTCGTCGCAGTCCGTGGCGTCATCCACGTAGCCGCTGGGCTGGCCGCACCGCGTGGTCTCGACCGCGCCGTCGCCATAGCTGTCGCCGTCGGCGTCGGCGTACCAGGTGCCGGCGTCCGTCGCGTCCTCGTCGACCTCGCCGTCGCAGTCGTCGTCCAGCTCGTTGCAGACCTCCAAGGCGTCCGGGTTGATGGAGACATCGCTGTCGTCGCAGTCGCTGGCGTCCTCCACGTAGCCGGCAGGGGGACCGGCGCAGTCGCCCTCCAGGGGAGCGTCCGCATCGCCGAAGCCGTCGCCGTCCCCGTCGGCGTACCAGGTGCAGAGCTCGCCCGTGGTGCCGCCCCCGGTGCCGGCGGTGTCGTCGGGCTTGAGGTCGGTGCGGCAGGCGGAAGCGAGCAGGAGGGCGCTCATCAGGAGGGGGAGGCGCATGATCGGTGTCTTCCTTGACGCTGGGTCGATCTCCATTGAGCCAGAAAATGAGGTCGGGGTCCAGGGGGGATCATCGCAGGGCGCCATGGTCATCCGCTCTAGCCACAGCAGCGACACGGACGAGGAGAGGGAAACCGCGGGCCAGACGTCTCAGCCGGCGGGCTGACGCAGCCTCGTCAGGCCGCCTCGGACCCGGCTCCTCGCTCGAGCGAGTGCGAGAGCATGCTGTCCAGCAGCTGCTGCGCGTGCGCGCGCTCCAGCAGGTTGGCCTGCGCGCACATGGCCACGGAGGCCTGGGACATGATCTGGGCGGCAACCAGCGCGGCGGTCTCGGCAGCGTAGTCCGCGTCGATGATGCGCGAGCGGGCCGCATCCATGGCCTCCGTAGCCTGGGCCTCGGCTCCCAGGGCCGCCTCGAGGCGGTTGGTGGCGGCGCCCACCGTGGCCCGATTCTCGCTGACGCTCGCGATGGCCTCGTCGATGGCGTCCAGCGCCTCGAGCGCGTCGTCCCGCGTGGCCACGCTGCAGACGTCCAGGCCCAGGCCGCCAGCCGTGGCATCGCAAGGTAGCTCCACCTCGATGCGGCTATCCTCGCCCGATCCGTGGCTCACCTGTACGGAGGTCGTGATATCCGTGCCGAACTCCCCACCAAGATCCTCGGCGATGGAAGACAGCGCCGCGGAGATGCCGTCGCCGTAGTAGTTGCCGATATCCCAATATTGACCGCCCGTATCAGAGGTGATGGTGGAGTAGGTACCGTTGTGCCCAGGCTGATTCACCGTGTGCACCTCCACATCGTTGGCCGCCAGCTTGGCCGCAGTGGAGGCCTGGTCGTCCGAGACCAAGGCCCGTTCGCGCCCGGTGTCCGTGATCAGGATCAGCACGCGGCGCGTGGTGTTGGCATGCCAGGAGAAGGCGTCCGGATCGTCATCCCCGGGATCGTCTTGGGCTCCCGAGGCGTTCAGCAGCGCGCTGTAGGGAGACATGCTGGCGGAGCCCACGACGCCCAGGGCGTCCAGCTCGGTCATGAAATCACCCGAGCCGATATCCGCCAGGAGCGTCACGCCGTCGGTATTGTCCATGCCCATGGCCGCCAGGCCAAGGCCCACGTTCAAGCCGGCGTCCAGGAAGGTCTGACGAAAATCCGTGATGGATGCCTTGACCTGTGCGATTTCACCTCCCATGGAGCCTGACAGGTCGATCACCAGGCCCACGTCCACGGTCTGGAAGGAGAGCAGCGGGGCCCCGTTCCAGGTGGTGGTCTCGGCCACTGCGGAGATGGAGGCCACCAGCTGCTGGTACTCATCCTGCAGGTGCTGCCGCGATCCATCGGTGATGGTCTCCGACGCCGCCGCCACCGCCAGCTCCCGCAGGCGAACCAGGTGCCTGGAGATCTGGCCAAGTCCTCCGTCGGCCGTGTCCAGGGCGCAGAGCCCATCCTGGATATTGCGCATGGCCTGCCGCTTGCTCCGGGCCACGACCCCGCAGTTGGTGGCCACCGCCAGGCCCGCCGCGTCGTCGGCCGCCCTGTTGACCCTGTAGCCGCTGGAGAGACGCTCCATCATGCGGCGCAGCGGCCCGCTGGCGCGGCGGGCGCGGTAGCTCAGGCTGCTGGCGAGGTGCATGTTCAAGCGTAGAAGGGCCCGTGTTCCAGCAGCACGAGCTGCCGGAATGAAGGAGGATGAAGAGCGCGCGCGGTTCGGTGCTCGCTCTTTCGGACCACCGGGGACATCTTTCAAGCGCTGGGATCAGCCCATGGGCTGAAGCGCGTTTCAAGGTAGATCCACGGAGACCCGGCCCGCCCATGCGCGCGCGATGTCTCCGTTGACGCAGTAGTCTTCCACTGCCACCGTGGGATCCTCGGCCAGCGTGAAGCTGCCCAGGCTCTGGCCGTCGACCAGCACCTCGATGTCGTCGCCGGCGCTGCCCGATCCGGGTCCCGCGCCGCCCTCGATCCAGCGCAGCTCGAAGGCGGTCACGCCGCGCGTCTCCACCTGCACCAGCCCATCGATCCAGCTGGCGTCCAGCAGAACCGGGGGCTGGTCGGGGTATACGTCGTCGTCGGGATCGAGCTCGGCGCTGAATTCCGTTCCCACCAGCCAGTAGGCGTCGGTGCCGCGGTCGCTCTGGATGGCCTTGTGCACGCGCTGCGGCCCCAGGTCGCGGCTGCGCTCCAGCAGCCAGGCGGCCATCTCGCCGAACTCGGACCAGAACATGGTGCCGTGGCCCTCGCCCTTCTCGCGCCAGTACTCCACGTCGAAGCCGTACTTCTCCAACAGGGCCACCCGCTCGTCCGCGTCGTCCACGGAGCAGAGCTCGTCCTCGGTGCCGTGCACGACCAGGATGCCCAGGTTCTCGAGGTTCTTCCAAAGATCTTCGTGATAGCCGGCCGTGCCGGCCGAGACGGGCAGGATGGCGGCGTACAGATCGGCGGACTGGATGCCGTGGCTCCAGGCGGCGTTGCCCTCGGCGGACACGCCCCCCACGTAGACCTGGTCGCGATCGATGTAGTAGCTGCGGCTCAGCTCGGCGAAGATGGCCCGGATCAGCAGCTCGTGGTCCATATAGGCCAGCACGTGGTCGAAGTCTTGATTGTGGTAGACCTGCTCGTAGTAGCCATCCTCTCCCAGGTCCGTGTAGAGCCGGTTGTAGAAGTTGTCCTGGACGAAGAAGACGGGCTGGTCGGGCAGGCCCGCCTGGTAGGGCAGGGTGATGTCGTCCTGCAGATCGTCGACCGGGTGGCCGGGGTTGAGGTAGAGCGGCAGCGGATCGGAGGGATTGGCGCTGTAGCCCTCGGGCACGTAGAGGCTGTAGTCGAAGGTGAAAGACTGCAGCAGGGGCGTGCGGTAGGCCACCTCCACCTGGTGGCCGTGGGAGATGCCGGCGCTCCAGGACCCGAGCTTGAGCTCGGCGTCGGCCTCGACCAGAGCCTGTCGCACGGCCGCGGGATCGGCGCCGGCCAGCGTGGCCAGGGACTCCTCGCTGCAGCCCGCGTCGATGACGGCCTGCACGTCGGCGGCGGTGACGGGATCAAAGCTGGCCGCCGTATCGCCCAGGCCGCCGCTGTCGCCGCCGTCGTCCTTGCAGCCACACAGCAGGAGCAGGAGGAAGAGTGGGGATGGGACGCGCATGGGGGCCTCCGCTGGGGTAGGGCTTGGGTTCAGACTCTCATCCCTAGCACAGCCGGTGCTGGATTCACCAGTCAGCTGCGTGACGAGCCGCACCTGGGGGCCAGCGAGCGCAAGCCAGGCAGCTCCGGCGTTCGTCCCTCTCGCGCTGTCCCCTCCCCGCGCCTTATGGGCGCGCCGGGGCATCCAAGATGCCACTGCGTACGCCCGGCAATTCAATCGGCTTTCAACCCTGGCAATGCATCGGTTGGCCGCAAGGATGACCAAGGCCAAGTGTCCCCGCCTTCGCAGAACTCGGTCTCGTAGGGGAAGGGCGTGCCGACGAAGGCGAATTCGGCGACCTCGCAACAGGTCTCGCCGCCTAGGGCTCGTAGTCCACGTAGCCGGTGAGCTCGAACTGGGGCAGCGTGTTGTCGGCCAGCTGTTCCATCACGTCATCCTGGGTGAACTCGTGGAAGCGCACCAGGCGCAGGATGTCGATGTCCGAAGTGGGATCGACCTCGTCGCCCTGCAGGTCCACGGTCAAGTTCGTCCAGCAAACGGGCGAGCTCTCGCAGCTGGGCACCTGGACGCTCTCGACGTCCAAGCTGCGGAACATGCGTCGGAATCGGTAGGCGGCCTCCAGGATCGGGCCCAACGACCCATGGTAGGGATCGCCCGTGGCGGCCTCCACCCCGCCAGCCACCTCCGGCCGGCCGGCGATCCCCGATGCGCATAACAGCAGCAGCGCGGCAGAGGCGTGCATCGCTCAGAACCGCGCCAGCAGGTCGAAGGCGAAGATGCCATGGTTGACGAACTGCCGGCCCAGCGCCGAGTCGTCTTCGGGATCGTAGTCGGGCTCCTCGTCCCATGAGAGGCGCGCGAGCCAGCAAGCACGCAGGCCGAAGCGGTGCGCAGGGAAGAGGTCGATGGCCACTCCGGCGACCAGGATCGGGACACGCCAGCTGCTCTCAGGAGAACTCGTCGCCGCCGAAACCACGTCCGGAGCTTCCGAGATGATGGTCGGGGGACCTCGGTAGGAGGCGTTCCAGGTCTCCACGCGGCTCAGCTCCACGCCCGCGAGCGCATGAGGGCCGGCGTGGGGCAGCGCGGTCTCGTCGCGCACACCGAAGCCCCAGTCGAGCAATACGGCAGCGCTCCAGCGGTCGGCCGAGATGGGCTGCTGGAAACTCGTCTCCGCGTCTCCCTGGACCGCCTGCAAGACCATGTCCTCCGCGGATCCCGTCACCTCCTCCCGGCCTGTCCTGACGTAGAAGGAGCCCTCGACGACCAGGCCGGGAACCCGCAGGGGAAGACGCCCGGTGAGGCGCAGGCCGTCCACCAGCCCCGGATCGTCGATGTCACTGAAGCCGCTGCGCAGCCCCAGCCCGACCTCGACGCGGTAGGTGCCCTCCTCCTCCGTCGCAGTCGTCGTTTCTTCGCCTTCGGCGCGAGCAGACTTGCAGAACGCCTCCGTGCCCGACGAGTCTGCATCGTGGGCGAACCTCAACGGAGAAGCCAGCTGGTCAGAGAGGCCGATGGAATGCGCGGGGGAATCCGCCAAGGCGAGGCCCGTCGCCAGCAGAATGAGGATGATGGGCAAGCATCTCTCCTTTTCGCTCTCCCTTGTTCAGGTGTCGCGAGCGGGCTGGATCCTTCAATGAATGCGCCGCCCCTCCCGCTCCAGCCCCTCCAGCAGCTCCCGCGGCGGCCCCACGCGCCCGGCAGCCACGTCATCCAGCGCCCGCGCCCCCGCATCCCGCACCACCTCGAAGGGGATGTCGAAGCGCACCGCCTCGTCCTCCCCCTGCAAGCAGCCGCGCGTGGCCCCTTGGTAGAACACTTGCGGCAGTGCCTGGATGCGCACGCCCCTCTCGGCATTGAAGGCGTGTATGCGCTGAATGCAGCACGCCGAGCGCCGCAGGGCGTCGCCCACATCGAAGCGCAGACCCAGCCCCTCCCAGAGCAGCTGCATGTCCGCCAACGCCCCCAGCGATGGCCCCGAGAAGAAGCAATGATCAGCGGCGTCCAGGGCGCCGTAGAGCACCATGCCGTGCACGGCGTTCAACACGTGTTCCTCGGCCGGCAGGCCGTGGTCGGCCGGATCGTAGGACCGGCCCAGGAAGTTGTGGCGCCCAGGGCCGGCGCAGCACTCGCCGTGGCGCCCGTAGGTCCAGGAGAGGCCCACACCGGTCTGCAGCAGGGAGCGCGGGTTGTGGAATGGCAAGGCGTGCCCGCCCACCGTGAAATGCCGCTCCAATCCACAGCAGCGCTCCACCTCCCGGGCGCCATACCGGATCAGGCGCCCCAGCTCCGTACGGCCCGCCACCGCCTGCTGCAGGGCAGCCATCACGCAGGCCCGATCGCCGAAGCGCACCCCCGTGTCGGTCCCGGCCTCGCTGGCCAGGGCCAGGGCCGCCAGGGTGACCAGGGCCTCGATGTGGTCGTAGGCGTGCTCGTTGGAGTGGGCCAGTACGGTCGCGGCCAGATCCTGCAGGCCCTCGTAGACACCCAGGTTGATCAAGCCCTGGCAGGTCTCCCACTCGCCGGCTTTCAGCGCCCGCGCTCCGCCCTGCCCGTCGGACAGCAGCACCACCTGGGCGCAGCGGTTGGGGCAGCCCGGCAGGCAGGAATGGGGCCTGCGCTGTACACCGCTGGCCGCGGCCAGGGCCAGCTGCTGGCGCACCGTGCGCTCCGGCAGCAGGCGCTGAAAGGCCGCCGGGGGCACGTGGGCGTCGCGGAAGAGGTTGCACAGGCCGTGGCCCTGCTCCAGGCGAACCCGAGCGGCTGCCCCCCAGGTACCCCCCAGGGCCGGCTGCGCCGGATCGTCGCTGCCCCGCAGGGCGGCATTGGCGCGCCTGCGCGACAGGCTGCGCTGCAGCGCGCCCAGGCCGCGCCGGTCCAGGTCCGCTCCGTGCAGGGGCCGCCGGCAGGGAGCCACCACCAGGCCTATCAGTCCGTTTCGCCCCAGCAGCGTGCTGCCGCGGGCCGCGGCCCGGCTGGGCGCGGCGCCCTTGCGAGCATTGCAGACCAGGGCGTTGTAGCGAAAGCCCGTGCTGGCTGGATCGCAGAGTGCCAGGGCCACGCCCCGTCCATGGCGCGCGTAGAGGGCCCGAGCCAGCTGGCTCGTGCCCGCGATGCCGCGTCCATAGGCCGACAGCGGCCGCAGGCTCGGCCGGGCCTGCTCGTCGATCAGCAGGATCTGCGGGTCGTCGCAGGCGCCCCGCAGCTCCACCCCCACCACCCCCAACCTGGTCAGCCAGCTGCCCAGCAGCCCCCCGCTGCGGCTGCCCTGCAGGTTGCCCCCCAGCAGGCTGACCCCGTAGAGGTTGACCTTGCCCGCAAAGCCGAAGCCGGCGGCCGTGGAGGGCGTATAGCCGCTCAGGTAGACCGTGCGCTCCGGCTCTGGCGCGGCGACGACCCGGTCCACGGCCAGCTCCTTGCCGAAGCTGCGCTCCTCGTAGTTACCCACGCGGACAGCGAGCGCATCGAGGTCGACCAGGATCTCTCGCAACATGGACACCTCCCTGGGCAGGGCTGGCGGCGTTCTCCTATCGCGGCACGCCGCACCGCGATCGGCGCGCCCCGATCTGGGGTCTCTGCGCCTGCTTCGCAGCAGCGCCATTGTCGGCACAAGGAGCGGCCAAGGTCGAATCCCCCCGACTGGTACGACCCTTGCAGATACCCAGGACGAGCCGTGCCCCCACCCCATCGACCGCAAAGAGCTCCAAGAAGATGACGGTCCAGTCCCCTACCCTCCCGCTCCCTCTCCAGCGCGCCCTCTGCGCAGCCCTCGTCCTGGCCCCCGTCCTGACGGGGTGCAACAAAGACCATGAACTGGCCGCGGACAAGGGCATGCAGAACCACCTGCGCATCGACGTGCATCCCTCCAACCTGAACGCCGACCTGCTGCCGTGGACCCACTTCCTGGAAGAGGAATGGGACGGCGTCAGCATCGAGATGGAGACCCCGGTGCAGCTGGACGGCGCGCTGGCCCGTGAGATCGGCAGCAAGCGGAAGCCGGGTGGCGAAGCCCAGCCCGTCCAGGCCCAGCTGGAGGCCTGGGTGCCGGGATCGGTGATGGGGGGCGGCGACATCAGCGATGCGCTGACAGGCGCCTTCGCCTTCCACCTGCCCCCCAGCGACGACTACACCCTGGCGGTCATCCCCGGGGTCGACAGCGAGCTGAGCTTCCAGGTCTTGACCGGACAGAGCTTCCTGTGCGACCAGGACCTGTCGCTGGACCTGGGGCCGGGTACGGCCGTCGATGGCCTGGTGACCGACGACAGCGGCGCGGCCCTGGCCGGCATGCGCGTGCAGGCCGTGGAGCGCGGCAGTGGCGTGGCCAGCCCCGAGGCGCTGACCGACGAGGCGGGCAGCTACAGCCTGCGCCTGGCCCCGGGCTCCTACGACCTGCGCATCCAAGGCGCCGAGGGCGACTGGATGCCCACCACCACCATCCCGCTGGAGGTCCAGGCAGCGCAGGACATCAGCTTCGACATGCAGCTTGGTCCCCTGGAGCCAGTGGAGATCGAGGGCTGGCTGGCCCTGGAGTCCAACAATATGCCGGCCGCGGGCGCGTCGGTGCGCTTCGTCTCCCATGAGCTCTACGAGCACCCGGACGCCCAGCTGGAGCTGCTGGCGGACACCGACGACCAGGGGCGCTACCGCGCACAGCTGCTCCCTGGCAGCTACGACGTGGAGCTCTTCTACGGGGACGACACCTCGGTCACGCCGCAGCGCGTCTCGGCGGACATCCCCCTGGGCGCCTCGAGTTGGAACGTCGGGGTCATGCCCCTGCAGGGATTCGCCAACCTCGCCTCTTGTCTCTTCGACGCCAATGGCCTGCCCCTGGCCGGCGCCACGGTCCAGGCCAGCGAGCCGGGCTTCGGCGGCCGCACCTGGAGCGCCACCACCGACGAGACGGGTTCCTTCGCCCTCTTCCTGCCCAGCATGGAGCTCGATTTCGTGCTGGTTCCGACCACCGGACCCAGCGCGGTCACCCATCTCTCCACGCATCCCGAGAGCTTTCCCCAGGCGCTGCGCCTGGAGGAAGGGCAGCGCATCAGTGGCAGCGCAACCCACGACGGTCAGCCCGTGCCCTTCGCCCTGCTGGAGGTGCGGGACAGCTACGACGTGCTCTACGCCATCACGCTGACCGACGAGCAGGGCGAGTTCGAGGTCTGGGTGGACTGGGACGAACCAGAGACCGAAGCGGCCGAGAATGACGCCCAGGATACGGGACTGGGCGACACGGGCGACTGATCCCGCTGGCGCAGGCCCGCAGCCAGGGACGCAGCCTTGACGGAACGGTTACTTGGCCAGGGTGCCACGCGCGATTCCAGGTGGAAGACTGAGGAAGCCGGTTCGCGCCTGTCCACCGGAGGCCCCATGCGCTGGTTGCACATTCTCACCTCGGTCGCCCTGTTGGCTTGCGATGGCAGCCAGGGCAAGGACAGCGCCACGCCCGCCGAAGACCTGGACAACGACGGCTTCGACGCCACCACCGACTGCAACGACGAAAACGAGAATATCCACCCTGAAGCCGACGAGGTCTGTGACGGCATCGACAACGACTGCGACGGCTTCATCGACGAAGAGGACCCGAACCTGCAGGCCGACCTGCAGCTCTACCTGGACGCCGACGGCGACAGCTACGGCAGCATGGATCCCGACCAGACGATGACGGCCTGCCAGGCGCAGGAGGGCTGGGTGGAGCAGGGTGGGGACTGCGACGACGACGACGAAGAGATCCAACCCGAAGCCCAGGAGTACTGCGAACTGATCGACAACGACTGCGACGGCGAGATCGACGAAGCCGGCGCCCTGTCCTCGACCTGGTATCTGGACAGCGATGGCGATGACTACGGCACAGACGAGGACACCCTCTTCCAGTGCGAGCAACCCAAGGGCTACGTGCTCGAGGGCGGCGACTGCGACGACGGAGACGTAGCGGTCAATCCCGGTGCCACGGAGTACTGCAATCAGATCGACGACGACTGCGACGGTGAGACCGACGAGGACGACGCGGCGGACGCCAGCACCTGGTATCTCGACAGCGACATGGACGGATTCGGCGACGAAGAAAACAGCACGCAGGCCTGCGATCAGCCCCAGACCCATGTCGCCGACTCGACGGACTGCGACGACGGCAATCCCAACACGCACCCGGGAGCTGTCGAGATCTGCAACGACATCGACGACGACTGCGAC
>CAYVQL010000354.1:0-10768 GCA_964454135.1 uncultured Enterobacterales bacterium
GCCTGGCAGGAGGCTCAGGGCCAGAAAGAGACCGAAGGCACCCGTGACCCACGGGTTCGACGTGATGCCTCAACTGCCATGGCAGCCGATGAAGGTGGCATAGGCCCAACCGGCGCCAAAGCCGGCGGCGCCGATGGCCAGGCGCTTGAAGTGCTGCTTCATTCAGCTCCGCCTTCTTGCTCCTGCTGGGCTTGCTGCACGGCCTCGGCCACCTTGGCGCGCACCTCGTCCATGTCCAGGGCGCGCACCTGGCGAATAAGATCCTCCAACACCTCGGCGGGCAGGGCCCCGGCCTGGCGGAAGACGGCCAGGGTGTCGCGGAAGACCATCAGCGTCGGGATGGACTGCACCTGGAAGAGACCCGCCAGCTCGCCCTGGGCCTCGGTGTCCACCTTGCCGAAGACGATGTCCGTGTGGTTCTCGGAGCAGCTCTCGAAGACCGGCCCGAACATGCGGCAAGGCCCGCACCACTCGGCCCAGAAATCCACCAGCACGATGCCGCTGCCCTTCATGGTCTCTTCGAAGTTGTCCTTGGTGAGTTCGATGGTGGCCATGCATTCTCCGGTGAACGGAATGGATATGGAGAGAGCCTATGCACCCTGCGCGAATATGCAAGGGCGAAACCCCGCTGCGCGTGGTCCGAGCAGCGCTTTCTATTCGCTCCCCGCTTTGACCCGCTCTCGCTCCAGTTCGGCCACGCGCGCCTCGAGTTGCCGCAGCTTGCGCAGCAGGTCTGGCAGGTCGCGCAGCGCCAGCGCAGCTCGCCGCCAGCGGCGGTGCTCAAAGGCCGGCCGCCCGGACACGTGAGCGCCAGCCGGCAGGTCCGCCGATACCACGCTCCCCGCCCCTACCTGGACCCGATCTCCGATGGAGAGATGGCCCAGGACGGCCACCTTGGCCGCCAGCGTGACGAAGCGCCCCAGGCGTGTGCTACCGGCCACCCCCGAGTAGGCCACCATCAGGGCGTGCTCCCCGACCTCGGCCGCGTGCCCCACCTGCACCAGGTTGTCGAGCTTGGCCCCGCCGCGTACCAGGGTCTCTCCCATGGCGGCGCGGTCCACGCAGCTGTTGCTGCCCAGCTCCACGTCGTCCTCGAGCCGTGCCCGACCCACCTGGGGGATCTTGACGTGGCCCTGCGGCGTGGGCGCGAAGCCGAAGCCCTCGCCTCCCACCACCGAGCCGGGGTTGAGCACCACACGATCCCCGATCTGGCAGCTCTCGCAGAGCACGGCGTTGGCCAACAGGCGGCACTCGCGCCCCAGCGAGGCATCTGCGCCCACATAGGCGCCCACGCCCACCACGCTGCCGGCTCCCACCACGGCCCGCGGCCCCACGTAGGCCAGGGCCCGGATCTCGGCCCCCGCCACCTGCGCCGTGGGATCGACCACGGCGCTGGCGTGCACGCCCGGCTGGGCTGCCACCGGGGGGTGAAAGAGGGCCAGGGCGCGGGCGAAGGCGGCGTAGGGATCGTCGACCCGGATGACGCTGCGGCCCTTACGGGGGGTGCGGCGATCCAGCAACACGGCACCAGCCCGGGTCTGGGACAACAGGCGAACATAGCGCCGGTTGCTGATGAAGCTGAGGTGTTCGGGACCGGCGTCCTCGATTCCCCGCACACCCCGCAGCACGCGCGCCTCGTGCTCGGGGCGCGCCAGCTCCAGCGCCCCTCCCAAGCGGCGGGCCAGTTCAGCCACCGTGATACCACGCGACGGCCCTTCGCTCGCGGGCCCCTTTTTCGAAGGGCGAGCGGTCATCAGGGGCGCGCTCCGGCTTCCGCTACTTGATGGCGTGCTTGGCGTTGTAGCGCTTGATCAGCTCGGCGGTGATGTCATCCAAGCCCGAGTGGTGCACAACGCCGCTCTCGTTGACCTCGAAGATCAGCCCGTAGCCGCGCTCGTCGCCGATGCTCTGGGCCACGGCCTGCAGCTTGACGATGAACTTGTCCATCATGGCCAGGTACTCGGCCTGCAGCTCTTGCTCGGCGCCCATGGCCACCTGCTGGAACTGCATCTGGGCCTGCATGAACTCCTCTTCCTTGGCCTTGAGGGCCGACTCCGAGAGGATGGAGGACTGGTTGCGCAGCTCGGTCTGCATATTGGCCAGGCTCTGGCGCATCTTCTCGATGGACTTCATCTTCTCTTCGCGCATGCCCTCCAGCTTGGCCATGGCCGTTGCCCCCTCGTCCACTTGGTTGAGGGCCTCCTGGAAGTCCACGACAGCGATCTTGACCTGAGCCATGGCAGCGGTCGGCAGGGCACAGAACACACTGAGAAGGAAGAGAACTCGAAGCAAGAGCTGGCGGGGCATGGCGTCTCCATGATCGCGAAAGCCCCCTCATAGCGCCCGGCGCCGAGGGGGGCCAGATTCAATGCGGTGTTGGTCTATCAGCGATTTCTCTGCCAGAGGAGACGTAGACCCTTCAGGGTCAGGAAGTCGTCCACCAGCTCGATCTCCTGGCTGTCCGTAGCGATCAAGTTGGAGAAGCCGCCGGTGGCGATGCAGCGGGTCCCGCGCCCCAGTTCCTGCTTGCAGCGGGCGGCGATGCCGTCCACCAGGCCCACATAGCCCCAGTAGAGCCCCGACTGCATGGAGTGCACCGTGTTGGTGCCGACCACGCGCCGCGGCCGCTCCACCTCGATGCGCGGCAGCTTGCTGGTGCGCTGAAACAGCGCCTCGGCCGAGATCTGGAACCCGGGCGCGATGACCCCGCCCACGTAGTCGCCCTTGGGCCCCACGCAGTCGAAGGTGGTGGCCGTGCCGAAATCGGCCACCACCGCGGGCGCGCCGTGCTCCTCCCGCGCTGCGACGGCGTTCACGATGCGGTCCGCGCCCACCTCGCGCGGATTGTCCACGCGCACGCTCATGCCCGTCTTCATCCCGCGCCCAACCACGAGCGCCTCCAGCTCCAGGTAGCGCCGGATGCTCTTCTCGATGGAGTAGAGCGTGCTGGGCACCACGCAGGAGATGGCGGCTCCTGTCACGTCATTCACGCGCAGGCCCTGCAGGGCCAGCAGCTGCGTCAGGGTCAAGCCGAACTCGTCGGTGGTGCGCTGCAGAGTGGTGATGCGCCACTGCTGGCGCACTTCGTCTTCGTCCATCAGGCCAACCACCGTGCTGGTGTTGCCTACATCGATCACGAGCAGCATTTGGGTTCCTCCTGTCAGTAGATTCTGGGACCTGTCATCCCATCGCCGGGCCTTGCTTTCCCATCCCGCGGCCGCGCTCTCTCCCTTGCAGCAGCACATCACCCGCCAGCACCGGGATCAGCTCGCCATCGTCCAGGCGCAGCAGCAGCGCGCCGTCCGCCCGCAGATCCTCCGCCACACCACGCTGCGCCCCCACCTGGACTGCGCGCCCCAGGGTGGCGCTGTGCCGCCGCCAGGCCGTCAGCACCGCGGCCGGTTCCGACGCGACCATCGCGGTCCAGGCCTCGATGGCCGGCAGCAGGCGCTCCAACAGCGCCATGCGATCCAGGCTGCGCCCTGCCATCAGCGCCAGAGAGCCCGCCTGGGGCAGCTGCGGGGGAAACTCGCGCTGGTTGACGTTCAGGCCCACGCCCAGAACGACGAAGCGCACCCTCCCCTGGCGCACATCCAGCTCGGCCAGGAGCCCCGCCAGCTTGCGATCCGCGTGGTCCAGGACGTCATTGGGCCACTTGAGCCGCGCCCCGCTGACCTCTGCCAGGGCCACACCGGCGGCCAGCGTGATCAACGGCGCAGCGCTCGGCTCGCAATCCGGGCGCAGCAGCAGGCTGAAGGTCAGGTTCTCGCCTGGCTGGGAGAGCCAGCTGCGGCCCAGCCTGCCCCGCCCTTGTCGCTGCCGCTCGGCCATCACCAGGGCGCCATGAGGCGCGCCCTGCCGCCCCAGCTGCTGGGCATCGTCATTGGTGGAGCCCGTGCAGGCGGCGCAGCGGACCGGCCGTCCGAGACGCGCGCTCAGCGCCTCGTCGAGGGGAGGAGCCGTCATCTCAACTGCCGAGCTCCAGCGACAGATCCGCCCAGCGGGCCTGGTGCACCAGGCCGCCCACGCTGACCAGATCGGGGTGGATGCCCTTGCTGCGCAGGCGCGCCAGGCGCTCGACGTTCATGTTGCCGCTGGCTTCCAGCAGCACGCGACCTTGCAGCGCGGACACCACAGCCGCCAGGTCGTCATCGCCCATATTGTCCAGCAGCAGCGCGTCAGCGCCCGCCTTGACCGCTTCACGGGCCTGGGCCAGGCTCTCCACCTCCACCTGCACGCGCAGCAGGTGGTGCGCTCGACCTCGCGCGGCCCGCACGGCGGCCGCCACGCTGCCCGCCGCCACGATGTGGTTGTCCTTGATCAGGACGCCGTCGTAGAGGGCGAAGCGATGGTTGGCTCCACCCCCGTGGCGCACGGCGCCCTTCTCGATCGCGCGGTGCAGCGGCGTGGTCTTGCGCGTGTCCACGACCTGGAAGGCACCCCCAGCGGCGTCCACGTGGCGACGGGTGTTGGTGGCGATGCCCGAGAGCCACATCAGGAAGTTCAAGGCCAGGCGCTCGGCGCTCAAGATGGCGCGCGTCGGCCCAAAGACCCGCCCCACCAGGGTGCCCTCCTGCACGGCCTGGCCGTCTTCCACCACGATCTCGTAGCCGGCCCCCAGGGCCTTGAAGGTCTCGGCTGCCAACTCCTGGCCCGAGACCACCAGGGAGTCGCGGCTCCAGATACGGGCGCTGCCCTGCTGCCCTGCCGGGATGCAGGACATGGAGGTGATATCCCCTGGGCCGAGATCCTCTTCGAGGGCCGCGGCCACCAGTTCACGAGTCAGCATCGTTCCGACCTCCTGCACTAGACGCAGCTTCGCGCGACGGACGACGATGCGGCTGCCATGCCAACACGTCCGCCGCTGGCCTATCCCCCTCTGTCCAGCTCGCCGAGCTGCTTCTTGACCAGCTCTGGCAAGCTCTCGCGCACCGCCTCGGCCACGACTTCGTTCATGACGCCGCGCACGCGGCCGCCGTCGAGCAGGGCCTTGTTCAACACCGCCTCCAGCACCTCGGGCAGCACAGCCAGGATGGCGCGTTCCATCGCCACGGAGAGCTGCTCCCGATCCAGCTTGACCGGGGGCAGGGGGTCGTAGTCGTTGGGGACGAAGGTGGCGATGCGCTCGTCGCCCACAGGCGGCACGATCGCTTCGGGCTCAGTCTCGACCGCCGGGCCCGTGTCCAGGTACTCGACGCTGTCGACCGGCAGGATCTCTTCAGGCTCGCTGGGCTGCTCCTCCACGAACTCTTCGTCAAGCAGCGGCGGCTCCTCGGGAATCTCCCCCAGCACGCCCTCGAGGTGGTCCAGAAGGACATCGGAGGTCAGGGGTTTGCGGATGCCGGCCCGCACGCCGCAGCCCTCGGCTCGCTTGCCATCCAGGATCTCGAAGCCCCCCCACAGCAAGAACACGGGTACGCCCGCCTCGACCTGTTGCAGGCGGCGCGCCAGCTCGTAGCCGTTGCCCGCCGGCAGGGAGATGGCGGAGAACACGGCCACCGGTACGCTCTCTTGGCAAGCGGCCAGCGTCTCTTCGGGGGTGCGCAGCTGCAGCACGTCGAGGGCGGAGCCTTGCAGCGCCTTCTCTAGCTTGCGGGACGTGGATGGATTGGGATCCACGACCATGACAGCGCGTCGGGCCATGAGCTCCTCTTCCTTTTCCGGAGAAGTTCCGGTCAACTCAGCAACGCCACGAACCTGGACATCCTATCCCCGTCACGCGACCCCAGTCCAGACCGGCTCCGCGGCGCGCTGTCGTTTCCTGTTTGGATGAATGAAAATACCTCCGCGAACCACCACTCTGGGGCCCCTCCGGACGAGATCCCAGCTGGGCGAGCACCCCTCAGTCCGAGACCACCGCCACGTGCATCGCTCGCGTGGCCACGATGACGCGCTGGCCGTCCGCCATGGTCTGCTCGGCTGTGTTCTGGAAGGCCACGTAGACGTTGTTGACCTCGGCGGGCACGTTCTCATCCAGCAGGTCCCACTTCTCCTCGTCCATCCAGAACTCGGTCAAGCCGCTGGCGTTGCACGTGACCGTCTCCCAGGCCACGCCATCTCGCTCGCGGCGGATCTGGATCCAGGTCTCGTCCCATTCAGCCGCCTCCCATTCGATGAAGATCGCGTCGCCGAAGTCGAAGCCGGTCTCCGAGTCGACGGCGTCCTTGCCCTCCACCGTCAGCGTGACGTCGTTCATGATCCCCGGATCGGGCGTAATCGCGCCCGTCAGCGCGCCGGCGCCGGTCAGCTCGGTGCCGCTGATGAGCTGCTGCTCGGCCTCGTCGCAGCGGTGCTGATCTTCGTAGGCCTCGTCGTAGTAGAAGCCGGTCTCGATCCAGCCCAGCTCGCCGCTCTCCTCGCCGGCCTGCCAGCGGGGCTCGTCGTCGATGTCGGGGATGTCCGCGCCCGTGCTGTCCTCATCCATGCCGAACATGGTCAGGCCCGAGGTGCAGCCGCCGATGGCGCCCAGCTCACGGGGCACCAAGCCGTCGGGCACGTACTCCAGCGAGACGTTGAGGGCGTAGATCCCCTCCCAATTGTCGTAGCCCTTGGCCTCGCATTGCCAGGTGTAGACGTCGGAGACGAAGCGGGCATCCAGCTCCGCGCCCGATCCGAGGGTCACGCCGCCTTCTGGGTCCTTGCAGGCGGCCATGGAGAGGAAGACGCTGAAGATTACGAGCTTGCGACTCGACATGCTTGCTCCACGCAGGGGGGGGATTGCGATCAAGGGACGGCGACCGCGGGCGACCCGTTCGGCACCTCAAATACCAGTATACAAGGGTGCCGGGTGGCGCCGGAGCGATTTTCGTAAAGAATCGGTCGCAGGGACCGCAAAAAAGCCCTTCCGGGATCTTGCGCGCCCTGTCCGTCCGTGGCAGGTTGGCCAGGAGCTTCGCTCCCGTGGGGGCGTGGCGGAATTGGCATACGCGCTCGACTCAAAATCGAGTGATCTACGATCGTGTGGGTTCGAGTCCCACCGCCCCCACCACTCTTCTCTCCGAACTCGACCCAGACGATGTTGTCGCGGGTGCGGCTGCGGCGTGGGACACGTGGGGGACACAGCCCGCCGCGACGCCGCTGGTCGTCCAGCGTGATCTCGCGCACTGGTCTCGGGTCGTTCGGGTCCAGGCCCTCGAAGCGCGGCTGGCGCTCGGGCAGCTCGACGGTCAGGGGAGGCACCAGGGCCACCGCCTCGCGCAGGGGCAGGGCGTCGGGGTCGGTGTAGATCCCGCGCAGGCCCAGGCTGTGGCCCACCAGGTGCTCCACGGCGTCGGTGTCTGCGCCTTCGCGCTTGAGCCCCGAGACGAAGCCCTTGCGGAAGGCGTGGTGCGGGCGACCGCGCCAGGCTTCCTCGCGCACCCCGGCCCGCATCCAAGCGCGCCTCACGTCCCGGGCGCGGGCCATGCGCTCGCGGCCCGCTCCGCGCTGGCGGTTCGACACGATCAGCCAGCCCTCGTCGCTTCGCTCCCAGCGGTCCAGCTCCCCGGCCAGGTGATCGGAGATCGGGATCTCGCGACCCCGGCGCTCCTGGGGGGACTTGCCCAGCTCGCCGCGGATGATGAGCTGACCGCTTCCCAGATCGAGGTCACCCCAGCGCAGCCCCATCACCTGCTGCACCCGCAGGCCCGTGAAGCGCAGCACGGTGGCCAGGTCGCGGTGCCAGCCGTTCAGAGCCGCGAGGCAGGCGTCCATCTCTTCCCAGGTGGGGGCCACCGTTCGGGCAGCGGGCTGGCGCGCCATCCGCAGTCGACGGGGCGGCGGGATGGTCACGGCGCTCTCGTCGTTGTCGTAGAGCCAGGCCCAGGCGAGCTGCAGGACCTCCACCGCCTTGCGCCGGGTGGCCTGGGAGCGGGGATTGCCGTGCAGGCCGCCGGTGGCCAGGTCCTCGTACCAGTCGGCCAGCAGGCGACGGGTGAGCAGCGATGGAGGCAACGGTGTCCCCTCCCCGTGCTGGGCGTCCATGTAGCGCAGGAACACGTCGAGGATGCGGGCATAGCGCATGGCCGTGCTGGGCTGGAGCACCCGGGTGCATTCGTCGACGTAGTCCCTCAGGAGCAGCCGGAGATCCGGTTCCTCACGAGCGTCGCGAGGCTCCCAGCGGACGCCGAGGGCGCAGGCTTCTTCGACCTGGGCTTGTAGCTCCTGGGCCGCGCGCTTGGTGGGGCACTGGCGGGAGCGCGCTCTGCCATCCGGATCGCGCCAGCGCACGCGCCACTTGCCGTTTCGTCTCGAGATGCTCGCCATCGGTGTACCTCCACCCACCAGCGGTCGATCTCCCAGGACATCCAGCGGTACTCGGGTCGGCGGGCGGAGCCGATGTTGAGCCAGGGGCGCTCGATGTGGTCTGGGGTCTGCCTCATGCGGGATCGCAGGGTCTTGGGGTCCACGTCCAGGTGGGCCAGCACCCGGGAGTGGCGCCACCAATTGAACGTAAGATCGGTGTTTTCTGAAGAGGGGTGTTCGGATTCGTGGGGGACGGGGCGCAGGCTGGGCGCAGCCTCGGTGGGCTGGGTGTGCTCGAGCTTGCGGGCCGCGCCCATCCCTCTACAGCCTCACGTCCATACTGTTGTAGGCGGCCAGGACCACCTCGGCGTTCTGCTGGTAGTCCTCGAGCTGGGCGTTCTTGCGCTGCAGACGCCGGTTCTGGCGGTCCCGGTCGGCGAGTTGGTAGGACAGCCGCTCGCTGCGACGCTGGGCCTGGTCGAGTTGGCGCTGGAGTTGCTGGGCCTGCTGGGCGCGCTGCTCGGCCTGCCACAGCCGGGACTCACAGCGGCGCAGCTCCATGTCGAGCTGGCTGGCCTCCATGCGGGCGGCGGCCAGGTGGGACTGGAGCAGCGTGCAGGCTGGGCATGGTGCTTGCCGAGGAGCGGGAGCGGGGGCGGGCTCGGGCAAGGCAGGCTCGGTGGCCGGAACCAGGGCCAGCGCGGTGCTCGGGGTCTCGGCGGGAGCCTGCTCGGGCTGCATAGGCTCCTGGTCGTCCCATGCGCGGAAGGTGACGCTTCGGATGGCGCGCCGGTCGCCACCCCACAGGCGCAGGCGCAGCTTCACACCGTCCTGGCCGGGCTCGGTGCGCCGCACGGCGGCGTGGAACCAGTCGAGCAGCTCGGTGAAGCTGGCCAGGGGCTGGCTGGAGACCTGGGACTCGCGGCGATCCTCGCCCACGCGGGCCAGGGTGAGGTAGCCGGAGTCCGCGTCGTCCGCGACCTCGAGCAGGTCGGTGGCGGCGTCGAGATCCTGGTAGCGCATGAGGGCTCCTTGGAAGGGTGGCTCGTGGATCAAGCTACCCACTGTTCACGGCTACGGCAATCTTATTTAGATAGTCGCGGTCAGTTTTTGGCACTCGCCGCCCTGTCGCGTAGGGTCATGGGGTAGACTTCCGAGCACAGCTCCCCTCCCCTCGATCCCGCTGGAGTGACCGTGCCCCAGAGCCGCCACCGAGGACCACGCTTCGTCCCCGCCACCCCCGTGCGCTTCGAGCCCGGGCGCTGCGCGCTCATGCCCGACATCCTGGGGCGGGTGCTGTGGATCGCCCGCAGCGCCGTGCAGGTCACTCAGCAGGAGGTGGCCGAGCACCTATTCCTGCCCACCTCCACCGTCAGCAAGCTCGAGTTGGGCACCATCACCCATGCTGTGCATCACCTGGATGCCCTGGCCGGGGCCTACAGCCACTTCGCCCGACAGCTATGGGGGGACGATGCCGAGGCCTGGGAGGGCTGGGAGCTGCACTTCGTGGCCACCGCTGTGGCCGAGGCGCTGGGAGAGCAGGGCTGGGCCGTGGTCTGGGCTGCCCCCGACGACTTCGAGGGGGACGAGCGCGAGGTGTTCGTGAGGGGGCGCAGGCTGGTGGCCCAGGTCAAGGCCTGCTGGCCCCGGGAGATGCGGGGGAAGGTGGGGTGGTAGCGGTGTGCGATGAAGCCGTGCTCCACGCGGTTCCGCGGGGTTCTGCGGGGTTCCGCGGGGGGTGCGGAGGCGTGCGGAGGGATGTGGGAAACGCGGTCAGAATCTGACTGGCTTTCCTCCGCTCCCGAACGATAGGTGACACATCCATTCCGCTCGATGATTCTCCAGACTCGCGGGCTTTGCGAGACGACGGTACGATGTGACCATGCAGACGAACTTCGACCAGATGACCACGGCCGAGCGCATCCTCTACGTACAGGCACTCTGGGACCGCATCGCGGCAGAGGTGGACCAGCAGCCGCTGTCACCTGCCCATGCGGCGGAGCTCGACCGTCGTCTCGCCCACTACCGCGACCACCCCGAAACCTCGGTGCCCTGGCAGGTCGCGCGCGAGCGGATGCGACAGCAGAGCTGATGTTCCCCGTCCGGCTGCGCCCCGAGGCGCTCGATGAGCTGTCCGAAGCCTGGGCTTGGTATGAGGCCCAGCGCGCCGGGCTTGGAGACGAGTTCCGCGCCTGTGTGGACGCCGCGGTGGCCGAGGTTTCCCGCGAGCCGGAGCTGGCGCCGCAGGTCCGTGGCGAGGTGCGCCGAAAGCTCCTGCAGCGCTTTCCCTACGCGCTGTTCTACCTGCTCGAGCCCGAGCACGTGGAGGTCCTGGCGGTTTTCCACCTGGCCCGTGATCCCAACAGGTGGCAAGAACGATCCGGGTAGGCGGCGAGAAGGCCGGCTCGGGTATCGACAAAATCCTTCTCCCCCCCGAGGCCCTCGAGCGCCTGCGCGCGCGCTTCGGCCCTGGCTTCGAAGCGCTGGGGGGCGACGAAGTGCTCGCGGTGGTCACCGCGGAGGTCGAGGGCCAGGTCTCCAACAG
>CAYVQL010000355.1:0-10757 GCA_964454135.1 uncultured Enterobacterales bacterium
GCACGGCGGCGACGACTGCAACGACGAGGACGCCGCCATCAACCCCGACGCCGAAGAGACCTGGTACGACGGCGTGGACCAGGACTGCGACGGCGCCAGCGACCTGGACCAGGACGGCGACGGCTACGCCTGCATCAACCACGGCGGCGACGACTGCGACGATCACGATCCCTGGGTGCACCCCGGCGCGGAAGAGATCTGGTACGACAAGGTGGACCAGGACTGCGACGGGGGCAGCGATTTCGACCAGGACGGCGACGGCTACGACGCTGTGGAGTACGGCGGCAGCGACTGCGACGACGAGGACGTGGCCATCACCCCCGAGCTGCCCGAGAGCCTGGGCGACAAGCTCGACGACGACTGCGACGGCGGCGCGGACAGCTTCTGGCTGGACCCGGTGGACCTGCACGGCTCCTGGGGCGTCGCCGGCCCGGCCCTAGCCGGCAACCGCTTCGAGGTGGGCCTGGTCTGGGGCGGCGAGGAGATGTACGACGAGAAGGGCGACCACGCCGGCTACGACGGCGTTGGCGTCATCACCTACCCGCCAGCCGATCCGCGGGCCGGGCCCGACTACAGCTACGAGCTGACCTACAGCGGCGACGCGGGCACCATCGGCGACGTGATCGATGGCGCCACCGACGGCGACTACTGGATCTGGTTCTCCTGGCTCGAGGACGAGTACGGCCGCCTGGCCATGATCGACCTCGTGGAGTGGACAGGGCCCGGCTATTCGAGCCTCACCCTGGACGACATGAACACCGCAGCCAGCTTCGACGACGCGCGCGGCGCCCTGACCCCCGATGGCGGCTTCGCCATGTGCACCTGCTCCTCGCTGAGCCAAGACACCTGGATGCTCTGGGGCGACATCGAGGAGGTGATGACAGCGCCGATGTTGGTCCAGTCCCACAAGGCCAGCGGCATGAGCAGCTCGGCCTGCGACCTGCAGGACGAGGACGAGCTGCTGCTGGCCGCGGACGGCGACCAGGGCCTGTGGGGCAGCTACTCCTGGAGCCAGGACAAGGGCTTCGAAGCGGTCCAGGAGTGGAAGGGCTGGGCCATCAGCGCCCTGTCCTACAAATCGCACAACGGCTCGCGCTACCTGGCCGCGGCCGACGAAGCCCAGGGGCTCTACCTGCTGGACCTGGACAGCGAGGCCTTCGGCTTCACCGCCCTGGACAGCGACCTGTTGCGCCTCGACATAAGCGCCGGTCCCGACGGCACGGCCTACCTCTGCGGCGCGGACGGGGGTTCGGAGCTGCACTTCTGGTTCGGCACGATCCTGGGCCTGGACGAGGTGCTGATCGACTCCGGGCTGTCAGGCGTGGAGGACTGCGCGGTCTACGTCACCGAAGACAACGTCGTCATGGTGGCCGCCCGCGGCGGAGACGACATGCTGGCGGGCTTCGTGGACGGGATCTGAGGCAGCGCGCCCCTACCAGTCCTCCAGCACCTGCTCCACGCTGCTACCGCTCATCTGCACCCGCATCACCAGGGGCCGCACCGCGGCCTGGTCGCCCCCGTAGGCCTGGCAGACCTCGTCCAGGGCCTTGTAGTGGGAGGCGCGCACGGGCCCGGCCTTGACCACCAGCAGGGTCGCCAGCTCAAGGATCTTGACCACGTCCTGCGGCTTGAGCGCCTCGCGCAGGGGCAGGGCCTCTTCCAGGGCCTCGGCCCGGAAGCCGGCCGGATCCTGCTGCACGTTGTCGAGCATGCGCCCCACGGGCAGCTGGGAACGGAAGCCCATGAACAGGTCGGTGACGAAGGAGCGCATGTTCCAGGACACGTCCTGCTCGTGAGCCAGCGCCACGTAGACCAGGGCCAGGAACAGGCAGAGCTGCCCGTCCTTGCTCAATGGGCCGCGCACCGCGGCCGGCGAGATGTCCACCTGCTCGTCCATGGCCTCCAGCAGGGCGCTGATCTTGGCGTCGATGCCCCGAAACCCGGCCCAGGAAAAGCCGCTGGCGCCCTGGCGCAGGGCGGTCAGATCCAGCGCGGCCAGCTCCAGGGCCTTGAAGCGGATGGGGATCATGGGGTGGGTGCGGATCCAGCCGTGGGAGCCGCCTACCTCGTGGATATGCCTCTCCAGCAGATCGTACTGGCTGCGCAGAGAGCGCATCACCCGGTCCTCGTCGATGCCCGTCAAGCCGCTGGCCGTCAAAAAGAGGGCCGAGACGGCGTTGCGCAGGATGCTGCAGCACAGCAGGCCCATGCGGTCGGCCGAGACCTCGGCGGCCCGCGACCAGCGGAAGAGCAGGCTGGCCAGATCGGCGGGCACGCCGTCGGGATGGGACAGGATCTCGTGCACCGAGAAGCGGGAATGCCCGAAGACCACGTGGCCCAGCTCGTGGCCGAAGACGAAGCTCAACTGCTGCAGGTCGAAGTCCTTCAGCAAGGCCGAGTTGATCACCACGTCGAAGTTCTTCTCGTGGGCCAGCACGCTGGCGTTGTACTCGTTGCACTGACGCACGAAGAGGTTGCCGCTGAAGCCGCCGCCCAGCACGTCCAGGCAGGACTGGTAGACCTGGTGCACCTCTGGCAGCAGGTCGGCGGTGATGCAGACCGCGTCGCCCAGCAGATCGCGCCGGCGGGCCTGCAGCAGGTTCTGGGTCTCGGCCTCGTCGCGCTCCGGGATCTCTCCCATATAGCCCTCGAGGGCCTGGTAGAGCTTGGTCTCGTAGGCAAAGCGCAGCTTCTCCAGGTCGGCTTGCACGGCATTCTCCCTGTGGATCGTCGCTACATGATCGCGGACATGGCCGTGTTGATGGACTCCACGATGTTGTCGACCCAACCCACGTGCAGGGCACGCATCACGATGAAGGCGGTCCACACCCCGTAGAGGCTGACCAGGAAGATGCCCTTGGCGCCGGTCATCTTGCGGCCCAGCAGGAAGGTCAGGAAGATGATGAAGGTGAAGCCCAACAGAGCCACCCGCAGGATCTGCACGTCGGCCACCGAGTCCTCGCTGGCCGCAGCCATGTCGATGTCGCCTTGGTGCAACAGGCCGAAGACGAACAGCGGCAGGCCCAGGGCCACGGTGATGTCGAAGATATTGCTGCCCAGGGCGTTGGACACGGCGTCGTCGTACTCGCCCTTCATGGCGTCCTTCATCGAAAGCACGGTGTCGGGCACCGAGGTGGCGGCGGCCGCCAGGATGACGGTGGTGAAGTAGAGCGGGATCTCCAAGGTGTCGGCGGCGTGCACCACGGCAAAGGACAGGATGTAGCAGGCGCCGCCGATGATGAGCGTGGCCGACGACAACACGGCCCAGGCGCGCCCGGTGCTGAGCGCGGCCCCCTTGAAGTAGAGCTGGTTGAAATCGAAGGTGTAAAGGGCCTTGACGAAGCCCACCTCTTCGTCGTCATCTTCGTCGTCGTCGTCGTCGTCGTCCTCGTCAGCGTCGGCGTCGCTGGTGCCGTGGGTCTTGAACTGCCACATCAGGAAGCTGAAGTAGATCACGTAGACGCTCATCAAGATGGCGCCGTTCCACCAGGCCATCACCGGGCTGCCCAGCATATAGATGAGAACCAGTTCGGCGCCGATGAAGAAGAGACCGTCGCGGATGATGGTGCCGCGGCCCACCTGGATGGCCTCCACCTTCTTGCGGATGCCGCCGGCGCCCTTCACGCCCACGAAGACCACGGCGATGATGCACAGGCCTGGGATGACCGCGGCGTTGAAGACCGCGCTGCCGGCGCAGGTGGCCACGCCGCCGCTGTAGCCATCTTTGTCCAGGAAGAAGACCAGCAGGATGAAGGTGGTGAGCAGCTCGGGCAGCGAGCTGCCCACGGCGTTGATGGTGGCCCCCTTGATGCCCGGCGGCATGTTGCGTCCCAGGTAGTCCGCCGCGTCCTCGAAAGAGTTGCAGGCGTACATGATGATGACCGAGGCCAGGCCGACCAAGGCCAGCGCCAGGAGCAGGTTCAGGAACATCGGGGCATCCTTAGGGAAGCAGGGGGCTCACAGAGAGAGGGGGTCGGAGCGAGCAACGGCCCAGGCTCGACACTGGCCGAACCTGGACCGCAGCGTGTCGGCAGCGACTAGGACTCGATGATGCCCAGCAGCTGGTTGAGGTTGGACAGGCCCTTGAGCGTGCCAGCCTTGGAAGTGTTGACCAGCTTGCCGCCGATGGGGCTGCTGTTGTCGATGGTGGCCAGCAGGGCCACGTTGCCCGTGTCGCCGGTGTCCAGGGTGACGTCATGGGCGTTGCCCTTGTCGTCCATCACCGTCAGGACCACGTCGCTGCCGGCGAAGCGGGCCGGGCCGCCTTCCTGCACCTTGCCGTAGTCCCAGCACAGGATCCAGACGAACTTCATCTCGTCCAGGTTGGCGATGCGCATCTGCTCTTCGTTGTCGCCGCCAGCATCGCCCACGCCCTCGTCGCCGGAGAGCTGCATGAAGGGGAAGGCATTCAGATCGCCCAGGTCACCGAAGTAGACCAGGCCCTTGCGCCCATCCTTGGTCTCGTACACGGCGGCCAGGTCGAAGTCGGCAGCCGTCGTCCACTTCATGGTCACCAGCAGCTGCTTGAATCCACCGACGTTCGCCTCGGCACCTTTCTGTGCAAGTTCCATTTTCTTCACTCCGTAATAGGATTTTGCCGTTGTATGACGGCAGGGTTGAGCAGCCGTGGCACGACACCGCGGCCTGGTTTCGGTCAGTCTGACCTACACGTGTATCGAAAGAAATGCTCCAAACCCGTGGGGGCGGAGACCAGGAATACTACCCGCGCAACCAAAATAATTCAAGGAAGGGCGAAAACTTCGTCTGCCCAGGGTTTTTCGCGGCGAGACGCTCGAACCGCCGCGCCTGATCGCCCATGATCCTCGTCAAAATAATGGCAGCGCTCAAGCGCGGGTCAGCCGATGCAACTCCAAAAAAGCACGCGTCTCGGCGTCCAGCCTGCGCCACTCGGCGTCCAGGTCGCGGCTGGCCCTTCCCCGCTCACGCTCCGTCTCGTCCTTGCCCAGTGGGCCCTCGCCCAGCGCCTTCTCCAGCAGCCAGTCGGCCTCCTCCGCAACCTCGCCACGGCCCCCGCTTCGCCGTCCGATGCGCGCCCGATGGGCCGCCAGCTCATCCAGGCCCAGCTCCTCCTCCAGCGGGTCCAGGCGCCCGATGGCCGACGAAGCGATACGCGCCACCAGGGCATCCACGTAGGTCGGAAAGTCGCGCCGCAGTCGCCCCAGCGCCTCCACCAGCCGTGGCCGCTCGGGGTTGCCCCAGAAGCTGCCGGAGAGCCCATTGGCCAGCCCTTCCAAACCCAGGGCGTGTTTCTCCAGCTGCGCCAGCCGCAGGAGCGTGGCCTTGAGTCGCTCTTCCGCCGCCCCTTCCGTGCTGCGGATCAGCCGCTCGATGGCCTCCATCAGCACGTCCACATGGCCGCGCAGCACGGCGATGGGCAGCTGCCGGAGCTTGGCCAGGTAGTCCTCCAGCGCCGGGGCGACCTCGACGGCCTGCACCATCAAGGCCTCCACATCGTGCAGCTCCGCGAAGAGCAGATCCAGCTGATCGTGCACCGATCCCAGCTCGCCGCCCCTGCGGGCCGCCTCCTCCACGGCCTGGGCGCTGCGCGTCACGGCGTAGACGACCGACAGCCCTGCGTCGCGCACCAGTCCGCGTAGCTGGCCGAGAAGCGAAGTGCGTCGCTCCCGATCCAGCTCGCGGCTCAGCTCGCCGGCCAGGTCCGTCGCCCGCCGCAGCTGGCGCAGGGCCCTGCGGGTCATTCCAGCCAGCCCGACCGCGCCCAGGTCGAGCAGCTCCAGCCGCCCCTTGTCACGGCTCTCTTGCAGGAAGCAGGCCACCCGCAGGGCATCCGGGCTGCAAGCAGCGCTGCGCAGGCTGCCCGCGGCGAAGCTGGCCAGCGGGAAGACGCGGCGCGAGCTGGGGGAGCCGATCTCCAGCCGCACGGCGGATCGGATCAGCACCCGCTGGCCATCGGAGGCGAAGCTCATGCCCTGGACCCGCCCCATGACGATGCAGCGCCCCTGCATGCGGGAGAGGCCCTGGTCCCACCACGAGATGGCGTGTCCCTGCCCCACCACCAGCCGACGCCCATCGCTGCTCAGGTCCAGCAGCTCGGCCCCGGCCAGGGGCTTGCGTGTGAAGCCGATCAGACAATCCCCGCGCACCCACCACTGCCGCAGCTCTCCCCCTCCCGCGCTGAACAGCTGCAGGTCATCGGGCGACGCCACCAGCCCTGTCACGGCCTGGTCATGGGCGCGCCGCTGGTGTTCGAGCAGCCGCAGTTCGCCCGTGGGATCCAGTGCAAAGCGCTGCAGGCCGCCATCCTGCAGCCCAAGGGCCAGCCAGCTGCCGTCATGGGCGATGCAGAGACAGCGCACGGCGGACGAGCTGGGGGTCGAGGGCGCAGGACGGCGCTGCACGCCGCATTGCCAACGTCCGGTCCCCAGATCCGCCAGATGCAGTCCGTCCCCGCAGGCCGCGAACAGGATTTCTCGGGTGGGGTGGAAGGCCAGCGCGGTCGCCTGCCCCTGAGGCAGCTCCAGCTGCTCGGGTTCCTCGTCGGCGCCAGGATCCCACAGCAGCAGCCTGCGGCGGTCGCCGGTCAAGCCAGCCAGCCGGCGGCCATCGGGGCTCCAGCGCAACCCGGCCAGCGATCCCGCGCCCGCGGGCAGGCACAAGCTGCGTCGGGGGGGCGCATCCCGCAGCAGCTCCGCCGGGTCGCCCTGGCCAGCCGATTCCTCCATGCGCGCCATGAAGGCCCGTACGCGGTTGTGGCTGCGCTCCACGTCCACGCCAGCGAGCAGGGCGCGCTGCCGCTCCAGCAGCAGGGCGGCCTGCTGCACGGCGGCATCGGCTTCGCGCAGCGCGGCCAGCAATGGGCCCGGCTCACGGCCCTGGCCGCGGGCCAGGCCCAGGCGCTCGTCCAACATCCGACGCACCTGCTCCAGTCGTGCCAGCTCCTTCTCGAGGCGCTGGATCTCAGCCTCCAGGCGCTGCTCCAGAGAGCGCAGGGACTCGGGGTTGCGCTCCTCTTGCCGGCCGAAGATGCGCTTGAACATCGAGCCCGAGCCAGGCAGAAACAGCCCGCAGTCGGGACAAGAGGACCTGCCCTGCTCGATGTCGTAGCCGCATTCGACGCAGGGTGTGAAGCGGCTGTTGGGGGCCATCTGCTCCTCGCTCTAGCCCGCGGTCCGGGTGCGAAGCTAACCCGGCACCAGCAGCAGGCCTCACTGCCGAGGCACGGCCAGGCGCACCTCGCTGCGCTTCTCTCCCTCCCCCAGCAGGGTGAACTTCACGCTGACGGGAGTCTGCTCCGCGCTGGCGCTCCAGCCAAAGGAGACCTTTCCCGGCCCCCCGGTCATGGGCAGGTCCTGGCGGAAGAGCTCGGCGCCTTGCTCGTCCACCGCGGCCACTTGCAGGCCGCGCAGCGCGAAGGGAACCTGCAAAGTCGCCTTCTTCGCCAAGTAGTCCATGGTGCCCGTGGCCGGCTCCTGCTCGGCCTCGTCCTGGTAGCGCCACTCCAGCTGGGCCTCCGTACCCTCGAAGTAGCCGTTGGCGAACACCGCCCGCACCGCGCAGCTGGCCGAGGTGATCTTCTCGTCGCGCGGCAGCTCCAGCGCCTGCTCGCGCCCGGCTGCCAGGGCGGGCACTTCCCACTGCAGCGTCTTCTCGCCCAGGGTGCACTCCGCCAGCATGGCCACCGGGTGGTTGGGCGCACGCACGTAGAGCATGGGCTGTTGACCGGGCAGCACCACCTCGCGGCAGCGCGCCTCCACCTCGGCGCTGATGGCCGGCAGCGCGAAGAGCAACAAAGGAAACATCGAAGGCTCCTCCTGAGTTACGTGTCGATGCAGGATAGCATCTCCGCATCCCGCCCAAGGAGCCAGCATGCAGCTCAAGCAGAAAGGACAGGCAGCCGCCCTGCAAGGCGCCAGGCAGTTCCTCGTCACCCTGCGTTGGACCACCGCCGCGGATTTCGACCTGGCCGCCATGTACGAGACCAGCTCCGGCCGCATCGGCATGGTCTACTTCGGCATGCAGGGCGACCTGAACAGCTTCCCCTTCATGCAGCTGTCGGGCGACGAGGGCGTAGGAGACACTGGCGGCGACAACGAAGAGCAGATGCGCATCACGCGCCTGGACGAGATGAAGCGCATCTGGCTGCTCTGCTGGGACTTCGGCATGGTCAGCGCCGGCGCGCCCGCCCGCTTCCGCGAGAGCGATGTGCGCATCAGCGTCACCGACGACCTGGGGCGCAGCTACGATGTCGCCCTGGACGAAGAGAGCGCCGGCAACATCGCCGTGGTGGCCCTGATCGACAACGCCGGTCCCCAGGTGCGCTTCGTCAACACCAGCAAGACCGGCCTGCTGCGGGGCTTCTCACGCTTCGATCAGATCCTGGACGTGATCCGCGGCTAGGGATTTCCAGGCGGCGGCACTAGGCGTCGTCCGCTGCCGGCGCCTTCTTGCCGGCCGCCTTCTTGGCCCCGATGGCAGGCATGCGCCGACCCCAGATCTTCTCTGCCAGGGCGGCGGCGCCCCCGACGCCCAATCCGCCCACCAGGGCCGCCGCGGCGATGGAGAAGGCCACCTCCTGGTAGTCGTCCAGGGGCGTCACGCCGTCTCGCAGGAAGAGGGCGAAGCAGGTCAGCAGGCCCACGTCTCCGGCGAGCCGATCCGTGCCGTAGCGGGTGTCGGAGAAGATGGCCAGGGCGCTGAGCACGACGATGATGATCCACAGTACCCAGGTGGGCGGGGGAGGCTTGACCACCTCCAGCGACAGGGCCTCGGCCGCTGTGCCCACCCAGTTGGTGACCACCGCCGTGACCTCGCCGTCGCCCTGCAGGTCGAAGCGATCCTGCAGATCTTCGCCCCACTTGCCTGAGCGGCGCGTACCGCCCTCCTTGATGCCCTGGCCCCCGTCCAGATCGATGTCGGGACCGCCGCTCTTGGCCGTCTTGCGCTTGATGGTGCCGGTGGCCTTCTGTACGAAGTTCGAGCCGGAGAGCGTGACGCAGTAGTTGGTCTTGCCCGCCTTGACCTTCTCTTGCTCGTCGTCGGGCTCGGGGCTCAGGCTGGCGGTGACCATCAGCGCGTAGCCCTCGGGCACCTGCAAGCTGACCTTGTCCTTTTCTCCGTAGACCATCTGCTTGTCCACGGGCACGCCCGGGTTGAGCGCCAGCCAGCCGATGACGACGGGGGCCGCGCTGGCGAGCAGTAGCACGGACCAGGTCAGGGGCGCCAGGCCTTGGTTGGCGATAAGGCGCCTGCCCGTGGTGAAAGCGACGAGCAGGGCGACACCGACGATGATGGCCAGGGGGAGCATGGAACACCTCGGGCCCGAGTGATGCGTGAAAGGCGGGGACTGCCTATATCCCACTGGCGCGGGAGGCAGCGGGCCAGCTCAAGCCAGCTTGGCCTTCAGCAGCCGCGCGCGGCGCCCCAGCGCCTCCAGAAGCTGCACGCCCCGCGCAAAGGCCACCGTGGCGAAACCGTGGGCCAGGACCGCCTCTACAGGCGGCACGGCGCGGTTCCAGTAGGTCCAGCAGCCGCGGCTCGTACCCCAGTACTCCAGGAAGATGCCCGCGAAGGCACCGGTGATGAAGAGCTGCGCGTCGCGCCGCGGGCGGGGCGCCACCAGGATGACACCCAGCATGACCGCCAGCACCAACAGGGAGGTGGGGTGGGTGATGGCGGGGCGCATGAAGACGGCGAATGCGACGGCGAAGGCCGGCAGCAGCAGCCAGTAGGCCGCGCCCAGGCGCAGCAGCCAGGGAAACAGCGCCCGCGCTCCCCGGGCCAGGCGGTCGATGGCGATGGCGGCGATGGGCCAGGCCGGCAGTATCCACGGGGGCGGTCGCTCCGCCGTGTAGTAGCGCCAGAGCTCGGTCTGCGTGCCCCATGTCTCGATGACCAGCCCGCCGACGAAGCCCACCGCGATGAGCTTGCCATCCCGCGCCAGGCGCGGATCCCAGAGCAGGGCCAGGGTCATGACGGTCCAGATGCCCGCCAAGAGCCAGTCCATGGAGGCGTCGAGGTCGATCAGGAAAGGGAACTTGAGCGCCAGGCCCCCATAGAGGGCCGTGATGGCGCCCAGGGCCAACAAGCTGGGCCAGCCGTAGCCGCGGCGCAGGGCGCCCGCGAGCACCCCGAGCCTGGCCAGCGCAGTCATCCGCGCTCAGACCTGCCCGGCCGGCCCGGCCGCCGCAGCCTCGGCGGCCGCCATGTTGATGACCACGGGCGATTTCTTGTCGCCGAAGGAGATCACGGCGCTGCGCGGGATGCTGCCGTGCTGGGCCAGGGGGCCCTGCACGTGCACCTTGCCCAGGGCGATGGCCGCCACCTCTCCTCGCGGCCCGATCACCAGGTCGCCCACGGTCCCGATGCGCGTCTGGCGCTCCGTGGCCACCTCGCGACCGCGCAGGTCGCTCACCAGCATGAAGTGCTCGTGGCCCTCCAGGGCGCTCAGCTCCACCACCTCGGCCGCAGGCGCCGCCAACCAGCAATCCACCCCCGGGACCTGGATGGACTGCACCGGAAGCACCAGGGATCTGCGACTGAACACTCCCTCTTTTCCAAGGAAGATGGCAACGATCCACTGCCCGGTGGCGTCGATGTAGAGGTCTTTGATGTCGCCAAGGCGGCGACCGTCGCTGATCACGAAGATCGACTTCTTGTTGAGTTCCCTGGCCGTTGTCATGGCTCGCTCCCACAGGCCTGTGTGGCGCTAGTGCACGCGCTTGGAAGTCTATAGCCACCTGCCATCGACGTTGCTGCGCGTGCACTACCTGCCGCGG
>CAYVQL010000356.1:0-10728 GCA_964454135.1 uncultured Enterobacterales bacterium
CCCGACCCGCAAGAGCCGCCGCCAGCGCCCGAGCCGCAAGAGCCGCCGCCAGCGCCCGAGCCGCAAGAGCCGCCACCAGCGCCCGAGCCGCAGCAGCCAACGCCCTTCTCACCGGAGCTGGAGGCTCCCCTCCCGGCACCGGAGGCCGCAGCTCCGGTCGCACCAGGGGACCAGGAAGAGCCGCCCCACGCAGCCGCGCAGCAGGAACCACCCGCCGCCCCGGACCAAGAAGAGCCGCCAACCGTCCCCCAACCCGAAGCCGCCTCCGCCCCCCCCCAGCTGGAGGAGCCGCCCACCACCAGCCAACCGCAGCGAGCGTCCACCGGGGCGCAGCCGGTACTCGAGGAGCCTCCCCAGGCCCAGGCCGAACCCAGCGGACAGGCACCCGTCGAGCCCTCCCCTGCCGTCGTGGCAGAGCCCGAGGCGCCCGAGAAGCGGCCATCCGAGCCACCATCCCACCCCACCCCGCTGTCAGCCCCTGTCGCGGAGTCTCCGACGACGCCGTCGACGCCACCCTCCGCCGCAGCAGCGCCCAGCCAAGCTCGCCCCAAGGCGCAGCGCAAGCGCTCCGGCCTGCTGCAGGCCTTGTTCGGCGGCAAGCCTCGCCACAAGAAACCGCCAGCGAAGCCAGCGGCGCCTCCAGCGAAAGCCGCGTCGCCAAAGCCCGTCACCGTGGAGGAGGAAGCCCAACCCGCGCCCGAGCCCGCCATCGAAGCGCCCGCTGCGGTCGCCGAGACACAGCGCCCGCCCGCCGCACCGACCCGCAGCGCGGCGCCTGCGCCTGGCGCCGCAGCAAAACCCCCGCATCGCCCGCGCCCTGGCCTGCTGCAGCTCCTCTTCAGGCGCAAGCCCAGCCAGCCGCCCAAGACCGCGCCCCGGCCCGAGGAGAAACCCGCATCCGCCAGCGAGAGCCCGGCTGCCCGCGGAAGCGAACCGGCCAAGAAGGCCAAACCCGAGAAACAACCGCCTGCCCGGCCTGCCAAGAAGCGGCAGCCGCCTGCCAGGTCGCCGAGGAAGCGGCCCCCAAAGGCCAGACCCGGACCGCAGCGCACGCCCCCGGCCGCCCCCCGTCGTGCAGCCTCCGGACCCGACGAAGAGCCGGGACTGTTGGAGCGCCGCGCCCAGGACGCGGCCGAACAGGGACCCTGGCTCCAGGGCGTCGGCGTCACCGACCGTTCGGAGCGCGAGCAAGAGCTGGGGGCCGGCAAGTGGACCGAGGAGGCCCGCACACTGGAAGAAGTGCGAGCCAGCCTCTCCAGCGAGCCCATCCGCGAGTTGCGCATCTCCAGCGGCGGCTTCCCCTGGAAGCTGATCCTGCTGGCCAGCCTGCTGCTGGCGGCAACAGCCATCTTCTTCCTCATCCGCGGCGAGGAGAAAGCGCTGCAAGGCAAGCGAGGCGGGGCCCCATCGGCCGTCGAGGATGGCGAGCAGCGCTCCGAGAGCCAGGCTGCAGCCGACGCCCCCGAGGTCACCGTCTGGACCGACCTGCAAGGGGCCGAGGTGGAGCTGGACGGCCGGGCCCTGGGACCGGCCCCGGTGCAGGTACCGGTACCGCAGGACACGGACCTGCACGAGCTCTGCATCACCCTGGGGCAGAGCCGCACCTGCCGCCACCTGACCGGGGAGCAGCTGGCCGCCAAGGACCCCTACGCCTTCACCTTCGGGCAGTGATGGGGCTCGGTAAGCGGCGCCTGGCTCGTCTCCCAACCTCGGCGGGCGTCTACCTGTTCAAGGACGCCAAGGGCGCCGTGCTCTACGTGGGCAAGGCGGTGAACTTGCGCGCCCGCGTGCGTCAATACTTCGCCGGCCACGACGGCCGACCCATGGTGCCGTTTCTGCTACGCGACGTGGAGGACCTGGACGTCGTCCTGGTGGACACCGAAAAAGAGGCGCTGATCCTTGAAAACACGTTGATCAAGAAGCACAGGCCCCGCTACAACGCCCAGCTGCGCGACGACAAGAACTTCCTGCACCTGCGCCTGGACCAGCGTCAGCGCTGGCCGCGCTTCGTGCTGCGGCGCCGCATCGTGGACGACGGCGCACGCTACTTCGGCCCCTTCCACTCCGCCTCCCGCGCGCGGCGCACGCTGACCACCCTGCAACGGGCCTTTCCCCTGCGCAGCTGCACGGATCAGGTCCTGCGCAGCCGCAGGCGGCCCTGCCTGCTCCACCAGCTGGGTCGCTGCGTGGCGCCCTGCATCGGCCAGCTGTCTCGAGAGGAGTACGCGGCCCTGGTGGAGGCGGCCTGCCTCTTCCTGGAGGGGCGCAACCAGGAGCTGCTGCAGCGCCTGCGAGCCCGCATGATGGAGCACGCGGAGGGCGAGCGTTTCGAGGAAGCGGCCCAGCTGCGGGACGCCATCCAGGCCGTGGGGGCCACCCTGGAGCGCCAGCGGGTGGTGGACCGGCGCCTGGGGCAACGGGACGTCTGGGGCCTGTACCGGGAGGGGGACAGGGGCCGGGCGGCCATCCTGCCCGTGCGCGAGGGCTTCATGCAGGAGCCGCTGGTGCGCCTGCTGGAGGGCGCCTTCGAGGAGGACGGCCCGCTGCTCTCCTCCCTGCTCAACCGGCACTACGATCCCGAGCGGGGCTCCGATGCGCGAGCGCTCATCCCCGCCGAGCTGCTGCTGCCCTGCCTTCCGCCCGATTGCGCAGCGCTGGAAGAGCTGCTGTCAGAGCGCCGGGGAGCCCGCGTGCGCATCCGCGTCCCCCTGCGGGGCGAGAAGCGCGCCCTGCTGCGCCTGGCCCAGGCCAACGCCCGGGAGCGCTTCTTCCAGGGCACCACCGACGAGGAGCGAGCCGAGCGCGCCCTGCAGGCCCTGGCCAAGGCATGCCGCCTGCCCGCACCCCCACGGCGCATCGAGTGCTTCGACAACAGCAACCTGCAAGGCAGCGATCCCGTCGCCGCCATGGCGGTCTTCCTGGACGGCAGGCCCGAGCGATCGGAGTACCGCCGCTATCGCGTCAAGACGGTGCAGGGCCCCGACGACTACGCCTCCATGCGCGAGATCCTGGGCCGCCGCTTCCGGCGGGCCTTGAAGGACGGCATCCTGCCCGACCTGGTGGTGGTGGACGGCGGACACGGGCAGCTCTCCGCCGCCCAGGCGGTGCTGAACGATCTGGGGCTGCCCGATCTGCCCATCCTGGGCATCGTGAAGCCGCGCAGCGAGAAGCTGGCACGCAGACGCAGCGGGCGGACAAAGGCCCGGCAGCCCGCGCTGGACAAGGTGGTGCTGCCGAACGTGCGCGACGCGGTGCGCCTGCGCGCCAACGACCCGGCCCTGCGCCTGCTGCAGCACCTGCGGGACGAGAGCCATCGGCAAGCGGTGCGCTACCACCGCTCGGTACGCAGTCGTCGCAGCCTGGGCAGCGTTCTCGAGG
Organism: uncultured Enterobacterales bacterium; assembly: GCA_964454135.1. GTDB lineage: Bacteria > Myxococcota_A > UBA796 > UBA796 > JAFGLY01 > CAYVQL01. The sequence continues at coordinate 3,379 of CAYVQL010000356.1, forward strand.
AGGTGCCGGGCATCGGTCCGCAGCGTCGCAAGCGCCTCTTGCGCCACTTCGGCTCCGCCCGCCGGCTGACTGAAGCCCCCCGAGAGGAGCTCGCCGCCGTGCCGGGCATCGGCGATCAGCTGGCCGCTGCGCTGTGGAGCGCCTTCCATCCCGAGGGCGCAGCCGAGAAAAAAGGTCCCGAGGGAGGAAAGGAGGCGCCGGCGGACCGATCGGACATGTAGACCGCGCCACTCCAGCGCCACGCGGGCGAACCACGGCCCGCAGGAAGCGCTGGGCCCCCCGCAGGCTGGTGCAAAAGGAGCCCCCATGTCCGCAGCCAACTGGATGGACCTTTTCAGCCCCAAAGCGACTGCCAGCCAGAATGAACTGTCGCTCGTCGAGGACTGCATCGACGAGATCACCGAAGACATGCTGCTGGAGCTGTCCGACGAAGACGAGCTGGAGATCACCGCGGGCATGGACGATCCCGAGCCCACTTCGTCCGAGGAAGAGGCCTGGCCGCGGGACTTCGAAGAGCACTTGGAGACCTTGAGGCGGCGCAATGCGGGCAGGCTCTCCCAACGCCGCCTGAAGGTGGCGGCGGCCATCGCCAAGGCCACTGCGGATCTGGAGTTCTGGCGCCCCATGCTGGAGCTGGGGCAGCGCGGCGAGTTCACCGGCCACTGCGATGACCTGAAGAAGTGCCTGGCCTTGCTCGAGGCCAATCCTCCCGAGGACGACGAGCCGCAGGTGCTGCAGCGCTGGGGCCGCCTGCGCCACGAGTTGCTCACCTCCCTGCCGAGCTGGAGCGTCGATCCCGCCAAGCGCAGGACGCGGGTTCTTCAGTCCGCCACGCGGCGTGTATCGGGCCCCCGGGTGACCGTCACCGTGATCCAGGGGGGATAGGAGCCGCAGCGCCCTCTTCGCCCAACACGCCCACCAGGCTCAGCTGCTCCGCCAGCGACTCGCTCATCCAGTACTGCCCGTCTTCAGCCACCAGGAAGGCGTCGAGCCCGGGCAGGCGCCGCAGCAGATCCTGCGCTTCCTCCGGTCCCGCCACCAGCAAGGCGGTGGCCAGGGCGTCGGCGCGCTCGGCGCTGTCCGCCAGCACGGTCACGGAGATCAGGCCCTGGGCGGGCCAGCCCGTGCGCGGATCGATGATGTGGTGGTAGCGCTTGCCCTCGTGCACCGCATAGCGCTCGTAGTCCCCCGATGTGACCAGGGCGCGATCTCGCAAGGGCAGCTTGCCGATCAAGCCGCCCCGCTCGCGGGGATGCTGCACCCCCACCGTCCAGGGGCCCTCGGCCTTGCTCCCGCGGGCCACCAGGTCGCCCCCGCCGTTGACCAGGTGATTCACCAGTCCCGCCTCCAGCAGCACCTGCGAGGCCCGATCCACGGCGTAGCCCTTGGCGATGGCCCCCAGCCCCATGGCCATGCCGCTGCGCGGCAGCCGCAGCGTGGAGGCCTGGTCGTCGATCTCCACGGCGCTGCAGTCCACCAGCGCCCTGGCCGCGGCAACAGCCTCTTCCGTCGGCGGCACGAAGGGTTGGGCGCGGAAGTTCCAGATGCGGCCCAGGGGCTTGAAGCTGATGTCCATGCGACCTTCGCTCAGCTCGCAGATCTGCTGCGCGCGGCGCACCAGGCCCAGCAGCTCAGCCGAGACGGGCACAGGCGCGCCTCCGGCCGCGGCGTTGACCCGTGCCAGCTCGCTGTCCTGGCGCCAGCTGGACATCACGCGCTCCACCCGCTCCACCTCGTCCAGGGCGGCGCCCATGACCTCTTGGACCTCGGCGCCGCGCGTGGTGGAGACCGAGACCTCGAACTGCGTGCTCATGATCTCGCGCGAGGCCTTGCGCACCGTGGGGCGGGCCTCGGGCTCCGGCCCCTGGCAGGCGCAGGCCCCCAGCAGCGTCAAGGCCAGGACCGCCGCCGCGCAGCGCAAGCTCAACCCTCCAGGGTGCGCAGCTCGTAGCTGCGGCTGCCCAGGCCCAGGGCCTCCGCCTCGGTCAGCTGGGGGGACCAGTCCACGTCGTAGGCCGCAGCGCGCAGCGGGCGCCCCAGCTGGCGCTCGATCAGGTCTATGCTGGCCTGGTCCAGGGCCACGGGATCGCGCGAGGCCAACAGCCCCAGCGCAGGTAGCAGCACGTCGTCCGGGTGGGAGGGCAGGCAGTCGCAGTCCTTGGCCACCTGGGTGAGGAAGGTGACGTAGCCGATGCGGCCGTCGAAGTGGCGCACCACGCCCGCCGCCTGCTCGGCCATGCGCTCTTGCAGGCCCGCCGAGGCCATCTTCCAGGCGAAGCGCACCGCGCCGACCCGGCAGGCGGCCAGGCACTCTCCGCAGCCGATGCAGCGCTGCTCGTCGATGCTGGCGTGCTCCTCCAGCAGGATGGCGTCCTCGGGGCACCAGTCCAGGCAGCTGCCGCAGGCGCTGCACTTCTGTGCCTTGACCCAGGGCTTGACCACGCAGTGCTGGTAGAGCTTGCCCTTGCGGCTGGACAGGCCCATGCCCAGGTTCTTCAGGGCGCCACCGTAGCCCGAGACCAGGTGCCCGGTGCCGTGGGTGATGACCAGCAAGGCACTGGCCGCCGCCACGCCCGCCGCGATGCCCACCTCGGCCGAGTGGCGCCCGTCCACGCGCACCCGCAGCTCCTCGCGCCCGGTCAGCCCGTCGGCGATCACCGTTGGGATGCCCGTGGCCTCGATGGAGAAGCCATGGCGATGGGCCAACAGCAGGTGCTCCACGGCGTTGGCGCGCTCGCCTACGTACAGCGTGTTGGTGTCGGTCCAGAAGGGCTTGCCGTCGGCCTGGAGCACGCGCTCCACCAGCGGCATCAGCAGCGCGGGCCGGATGTAGTTGTCATTGCCCTCCTCGCCGAAGTGGGTCTTGAGGGCCACCAGGTCCTCGGGCTGCACCAGCGACGCGAGCCCCGCCGCGTCCGCCAGGGCTCCCAGGCGCGCCCGCAGGGCATCGGGCCCGTGATGAGGATCCAGGGGGGCGAACCAGACCTTGCTCATGGGGGACCTCTCGGCGTGAAGGGGAATGGAGTCCTATCCACGTACCGAGGTGTAAGCCCACCGCCCCCCCCGCCGTTGCAGGGCCGACCGCGCGACAACACGCGCAAGAATCCAGGAGAAAGCCATGCTGCCCGCCCTGCTGCTCATCTCGGCCGCCCCCGCTCTGACCCACATCCAGCGCGACTTCAACAGCGCCATCCACCAGACCGAGGCAATGGTCTGGGACCAGCAGGTGAACCGCATCGTGCAGGACTACGGCCTGCGCGCCCTGAACGTCACCTGGGAGGACACCGGGCGCTCCAAGGGCTCCGTCTGGGGCCCCAACATCAGCGACATGACCATCGGCGTGCGCGACGCCGCGGGCGCCCTGCACCCCATGCCGGTCATCCGCTTCGACAACTTCAACGACATCACGGGCGACCTGGATCCGGACCAGTTCTGGCTGCGCGTGGGCAACGCCCGCGGCCAGTCCTTGCGCACGGTCTCCCTGAGCGACATCCTGCAGGCCCCCCGCAGCTACCTGCACGATCCGGGCAGCTGGGACGGCTGGCGCAACTCGCTGTGGGCCGAGCGGGATCAGAAGGTGCTGGTGAGCGCCCAGGCCTGCTTCCTGCCCATCCCCAGGCGCGGCGAAGCCACCTTCACGCCAGTGATCTACAACTACCAGTCCTACCCGGGCAACCCGGCCGTGCTGACCATCGTGGCCACCCGCGAGGGCACCAGCATCCAGGTGGTGGAGAACGACGGCGGCTACATGTCCGACGTGCTCTACTTCAACCAGGACGGCCAGCGCGCCCCCTTCACGGCCACGCGCCACTCAGACTTCGTGGCCTCCGGGGGCGACGGCAACCCGGGCTCCCTGTCCGCCAGCAACGAGGACGGACTGAACACCGTGCTGCTGATCCAGGTGCCGCTGAAGCAGAAGGCCCGGCGCGACTCATGGTTCGGCATGGCGGAGGGAGAGGCCAGCATGGACATGGCCGCGCCCATGGCCAGCAAGGCGGCCCGCAGCCGCAGCGACGTGGAGAACGCCGTCATCGGCCACGGCGAGGTTGAGGGACCCTTCGAGGAGATCAACGACCTGGCCATCGAGCGCGATCCCCAGTTCCCCATCCGCGTCACCGTCCAGTTCTACAAGGCCACCTCCAACGGCGTGGTCGAGGCCGCCGACATCGCCGAGATCCGGCGCCAGATCGACCGCGTCTACGCCAGCGCCGCCTACGTGGGCAGCCTGGTCACCGACGGCTACACCCAGCGGCCCACCGAGTGGGTGACCTACGGCCAGGAGCCTGCGCCGCGCTGGTCCGACGGGACCTGGGGCTGGAAGAGCTGGTAGGGGTGCCCGCTACCAGGAGGACTCCACCGCGTCGTAGGAGACCGCCATGCTGATGGCCCGCTCGCCGGTGGCCAGCTCGATGTCGGAGACCTCCTCGTCGTAGAGCACGTCCCCGATGGTCTCCAGCAGCTCCTTCTTGCTCATGCCGGCGGCACCCTCTTCCGGGATCAGGGGCTCGATCACGTCGTCGATCAGCCGCTCCACGGGGATGGCGCCTCCCAGCATGCCGCCGGTGCCGTCGTCGTCCAGCGTGCCCTCCACCACGCTCTCGGCCACGGGCAGCATCATGGCCGGCTCGTCGGGGTAGAAGGTGGCCGGGATGGCGACGTCGTCGGGGCCCAGGGCGATGTTCGTCTGATCCAGGAAGATCCCGTGGTAGCGGCTGTAGGGCTCGCCGTCGCCGTCGTAGGACTGCTCCTCGTCCAGCTGCGGGTCGTCGTCGTCGTCCAGGTAGCCCACCAGCAGATCGTACTCGAGCTCCAGGTCCGCGTAGCTGGCCTGGAACAGCTCCACGATGTCGCCGCTGTCGATGGAATCGGCCAGCATCTGGTTGATGCCCTCGCGGGACATGTCGTCGTCCACGGCGAAATCGAGCAGCGAGAGCACGACGGGCAGCTTGTTGTCGATCTCGCCGTCGCCGTCCAGATCGAAGCCCTCCTCTTCGGGCAGGATCTCCATGGCTGCCAACAGGTACTTGCCGGACTGGAAATCCGAGGGCGGCGCGTCGGGATCGCCCGTGTCCTCCGGCTCGCCAGTGTCTTCGGGTGGCTGGCCCGTGTCCGCATCCGCGCACTCCGAAGCGCCGGCGCAGTCCTGGTCTTCGCAGTCGGTCCAGCCGTCCTCGTCGTTGTCGATGCCGTCGGAGCACTCGCCATCGTTGGCGCCCTCGAAGCCGCCCACGGAGCTGCCGGTGCAGCCGGCGGCCAGGGCCAACGGGAAGAGGAAGGAGGAAGCAAGGAGTGAACGCAGCCGCATGGAGACCTCGCAAGCGCAGAGGGTGGCGTCCCACTCTACCAGGAGTGGAGGGGCGCTACGTGCCGAGGCCCGGACAGTCCACGCGCGCCCCGCTCACGTTAGAGCGGGCCTGTCGCCAGAGGAGGTGACCTTGCGGTTTCGCCGGGCATGGATGGGCTGCGCAGTGGCGCTGGCGATGCTGCTGGCGCTGGAGGGCGCATTGCGCGTCCTGTCCGAGCCCGCCGAGCCCCAGCCCATGGTGCGCCCTCGCTGGGAGCCGGGCCCAGCGCCCTTCGTGCAGCGCCGCTCCCACGTCTTTCCGCGCTACCAGGGGGTCGACGCCATCGGGCCGTTTCGCGCCCGTCCCAAGACCGGCGTGGCGCGCATCATGGCCTTTGGCGGCTCCTCGGTGCGGGGCGGCAGCCGGCTGCCCCCGAAGCACGAGTTCCCGGGTGAGCTGGGAGATCGCTTGAAAGGCGCGGTGGAGGTGGTGAACCTGGCGCGCCCGGGCCTGGACAGCCACCAGCTGCGCCCCTTGCTGGAACAGGCGCTGCAGTTCCAGCCCGCCCTGGTGCTGCTCTACATGGGGCACAACGACCTGGGCAACGTCGTGCAGGAGGCGCGCTTCGGCAGCCCGGCCGAGGCCCTGGCGCTGCGCCTGCGCCTGCTCTTGGGACACCTGCGCCTCTACTCTCTGCTGAAGAGGCAGATCCTCTCCGCGCCTGGCGCGCGCTTGGTGGGCGTGGTCGCCCCCGGCGCACGGTTCATCCCTGCCGACGATCCGATCCGCGCGCGGGTCGCCGCCGAGCTGGAGCAGAACCTGCTGGCCATGGTGCAGGCCATCCAAGCCGCGGGCGCCCAGGCGCTGCTCGTCACGCCCATCTCCGACTGGGTCTCGGCCGCGCCCCTGGGCCGAGGCTGCGCCGAGATCGTCACCGAGACCGAGGCGCAGCTGGAGCGGGCCCTGCTGGCCCATCCCGAATGCCCCGAGCTGCGCTTCCAGCGCGGGCGCCTGCGCCTGCAGCGCGACGAGGAGGGCGCCTACGCCGACCTGCGCGCGGCGCTGGAGGCCGATCCCCTCCCGCTACGGGCGACCCGCATCATGACGGATGCCGTGCGCAGCGCCGCCCAGCGATCCGGCGCCCGTCTGCTGGACCTGGAGGCCGAGGTCGAGGCCGCTTTCGGCGCGCCGCCCCCCCAGTGGTTCCGGGATGGCGTGCACTTCACGGCCGCAGGTCACCGGGAGGTGAGCCGGCGGCTGGCGCCGGAGGTCCTGGAGCTGCTGGAGATCGACGGAGGCGAGCGCTGATCTCACCGCTTGCCGCCCTTTCCCTGCGGGCGCCGCGCCTTGGGAGCGAGCCTCCCAGGCCGCATGCCCTTGACCACGGGGCCCGGCCTCTCACCTCTCTCGATGGCCTGGCGAGCCTTCAGCTTTCGCCGAGCGTGCTCCTGCCGCCAAGCGGCCGCCTGCTCTTCCGTGGCCTCCACGGACGGCACGTCAAAGAGCGCCACTCCCCCGCAAGACGCCTCTGCCGGCCCGAGCTGGGCAGTGAGGAAGGACAGCAAGCTCTCCTCGAGCGGCCCCTTGCCCCCCTGCGGGATCGCCAAGACCTGGGTGAAGCCGGCCTCGCGCAGCACGAAGAAGTCCGCCCGATAGTCCTTGCCCGACCCGGTCGGAGGGGATTCCGCATCCAGCACCAGGTCGAGGGAACCCGCGAAAGAGGCCCCGTCGAGAGCGAAGGAATAGAGCCTGTCCAAGGGGATGGCCTGGATCGGGCGCTCGTGGGCGATTTGAGCCGCGATGACGGTGGCGCGGGTCTTGCGACCGCGAAACCAGTAGCCCGCCAGGTCCAGGATGGCGCCGCCCGGCTCCAACCCCCGGAGGCAGGGCAGCTGGACCAGCTCGAAGCTCGGCAGGGCGGGTAGAAGCGCCCTGGCCCTGGCGTGGCCGACGCTCAACGCCACCACGCCCAGGGCAGCCCAACGCAGCCGCGCTTGTGTGCCCGCCACGGCCAGTCCTGCCAGCGCCGCGAGGGCGGTGTGCACCAGAGCCAGAAAGCGGCTCG
>CAYVQL010000357.1:0-10712 GCA_964454135.1 uncultured Enterobacterales bacterium
GCGCACGCGCCGTTCTGGACGATGTGGCCCAGCTGCTGCTGGACGACGAGCTGAACGCGCCCCTGGCGGCCAGGCTGCGCGAGCTGGCCGATCTTGCTGGGGAACTGCTGAAGGATCCCGTCCAACAACCTGACGAATGGCGCCGCACCTGGTCCGAAGGCTTCGACCAGCTCCCGGGCAGCGAGGCCCTGGATGCCCTGGACATGCTGCGCGAGGAGCTGCAGCGCGCCCTGGCCGAGGCCGGCGAAGCCCCCACCCGCGTGCGCTTCAGCGCCGCCCTGGAAACCCGCAGCGCCACGGAGGAGGAGCGGTGAGCGGCGACGCCCCCAGGCTGCGGGCAGCCGACATCCGCTCCCAGCTGCGGGCCCTGTCGCGGCTGGCCCAGCACCCCAGGCCCGTGGCCCTGCACGGCTGCGGGGAGCGCGGCCAGGTGGAGCTGGAGGGCCACGCTTGGCAGGTGGAGCCCGTGCGCTGCGAGCTGGAGCTGCGCGCGGCCCTGATGCAGGCGGGCAGCAACCCCGCCCTGGTGCTGCTCGTGGACAGCACCGACCCCCTGCCCCTGGACGTGGCCTGCCGGCTGGCCGGCCAGCGCGTACACGTCATCGACCGCCGCAAGCGCCTGGCGCACATGTTCGGCGCCCGCGGCACTGCGCCCGGAGTGGTGCACACCGTCCTGGCCCGCGTGCTGTTGGAGGAGCTGCCCGCGGGCCTGCTGCCCATCGGCGGCACCGTGCTGCAGCTCGAAGACGCTTGGCGCCGCTACCTGGCGCTGCACTTGCGCCTGCCCGCCGAGCGCAAGCTGGACCTGGGATCCCTGCTGAGCAGCACGCTGGAGCAGCCCGAGGCCGGACCGGCCTTCCGCCTGCGCCGTGACGACGCCCGCTGGGGGCGCCTGCTGCAGGAGGCCGAGGAGTACGTGACACACGGCCTCGGCCCGGCCGGCCTGCCCCTGTGGCGCGCCTGGCTGGCCGGCGGCGTGGAGGACCTGCTGGCCTGGCTGGTGCACATCGACGCCGCCCGGCGCGCCGAGCACCCGGGCTCCCAGGTCGTGCTGCGCAGCGCCTTGCGCTACGCCCCCGGCGTGGAGCCCACGCTGCTGGACGAGCCCGTCGCCGGCCCCCTCTGCGACGCCCTGGACGGATGCCTGGAGTCCCTATCCGAGGAGCCGCGCCGGCGCATCCTGCAGCGGGCCGCGGCCCTCTTCGACGACCCGGACTTCGCGGCCGCCCGCCGCGCCAGCCCCTGGCTGCCCGAGGGCCTGGAGGCCTTGGAGGACGAGCTGGCCAAGGTCCTGGAGCCGGCCTGCCAGGGCGGCAACGCCCTGGACCTGGCCATCGGTTTGGCCGAGCGCATCGGCCAGCACCGCCTGGTGGGCATCGACGACACCGCGAAGAGGCGCGACGCCGTGCGCCTGGCGGGCGTGCGCCTGGCCACCTGGCTGGCCTGGCTGAGGCGCCGCCCCCTGCCCGACAGCCCCGGCTGGACCGGGCTCGCAGCCCTGGTGCGCTGGTACGATGCCGAGGGCGGCGGGGCGGACTGGGCCCGCGACGAGCTGCGCAGCCACACCACCGGAAACACGCGCCTGGACGCCGCTCTGCAGCCCGTGCTGGCCCGGGCCGACACCCAGCGCCGCCAGCTCGACCAGCAGTTCGCCGAGGCTCTGGTGGCCTGGCACCAGGCCGACAAGCCCGCCAGCGACGTGCTGCCCATCGAGGACGTGGCCCGCCGCGTGGTGGCCCCCTTCCTGCGCGAGCACCCCACGCGCCGCCTGCTCGTCCTGGTGCTCGACGGCATGTCCGTCTCCGTGGCCACGCGGCTGCTCGACGGCCTCGACGAATGGGCACCGCTGGCCTGGGCCCCCCCGCAGTCCGCCACCGTCCCCCCGGCCCTGGCCGCCCTGCCCTCTACCTCCGCCACCAGCCGCGCGGCCCTCTTCGCCGGCCGCTGCCTGCCGCGCCATGGCGACGAGAGCGAGGGCCTGGATCCGCAGCGCTGGGCCGAGAACGACGCTGTTTTTCAGTTCGCCGGCACCGACGCCGGCCCGCGCCTCTTCCTCAAGGGCACCATCCAGCGCGGGAGCGACCTGCACCCGGAGCTGGCCCGCGTCCTGGCCGACGAGCAGGAACGCGCCGTGGCCGTAGTGCTCAACGCCGTGGACGCCGAGCTGTGGGGCAGCGACCAGGTGGCCGTGGACTACGACCGACCCCAGTCCATCCCCCTGCTGGAGCGCCTGCTGCGCGCCGCGCGCGACAGCCAGCGGGCCGTGCTGCTGGCCAGCGACCACGGCCACGTCCCGGCCCAGGCGATATCCGGCCAGCCCCTGCCCGATGGCGCCCAGGGCGGCCACCGCTACCGCACCCTGGGCCCTGGCCAGGCCCCCCAGGAGGGCGAGGTGCCCCTGCCCGAGGGCTGCTGGAAGCCTAAGCGCAGCCGCGCCGTGGCCCTGCTCTGGGACGAACGTAGATGCTGGGGCCGTGGCGGAGTCGGCGTCCACGGCGGCGCCTCCATGGCCGAGGTGGTTGTGCCCCTGCGCATGATGGCCCCCCGCTGGCGCCAGGACGACCTGCCCACAGTGGACCCCCACGTCCCGGCCTGGTGGCGCCTGCTGCGGCCAGCGCCCGTGCGTCGCAAGGCCCCCGCCGCCCCGCGCCAGCTCACCCTGCCCGTGCAGCCCACCCCTGCGCCGACCCCGGCTGCTGTGCCCACCGTGGCCAGCGAGGAGGGCCACCCCCTCACGCGGGCCCTGGCCGAGTCCTCCCTGTTCAAGGCCCAGGCCAGAGACCAGAGCCACACAGCGGTCAAGCGCGCCCTGCAGTTCGTGGACGCCCTGCTGCAGGCCGAGGGCAACCAACTCGCCGCGGCCACCTTCGCCAACCGCGTGGGCGTGCCCGCGCGCCGCGTCACCGGGCTCATCGCCCACGCCGGCTTCCTGAACGCCGACGGCTACGCCATCGTCGAGAGCGACCCCGTGAGCCGCCAGGTGCGCTTGCATCTCGGTCGAATGTTGGCCCAGTACGGCCTGGAGGGCCCCGATGACCGCTGATCCCAGCCACCTGCTGCGCACCGAGGTCATCGAGGCTCTGCGCCGCGGCACCGTCCCCCGGCGCGGCCTCGACCGCATCGCCGTGGGCACCGAGCGCTTCGCCGCCGTGCTGGACGAGGAGCTGCAGCGCGTGGCCGCGGGCGGCGCCGTGTTCAAGGCCGTGCGCGGCGAGTTCGGCTGCGGCAAGAGCTTCACCGCGCGCTGGTTCCAACAGCGGGCCATGGAGGCCGGCTTCGCCGTGGCCGAGGTGCAGATCAGCGAGAACGACACCCCGCTGCACAAGCTGGAGACCGTCTACCGTCGCGCCATGGAGGGCCTGCGCACCCGCGAGTGGGACCGCGGAGCCTTCCGCAACCTGCTCTCCGGCTGGCTGGTATCCATGGAAGACGAGGTCATCGCTACGGGTGTGGACGAAAATGACGATCAGGCCGTGGAGCACGCCGTGGGCGAGCTGATGGAGGCGCGCCTGGCCGATGTCAGTGCCACCCAGCCGCTCTTTGCAGCCGCACTGCGCGCCTGTCACGCCGCCCAGGTGAAGGGGGACCTCGCGACCTCCGATGGACTCATGGCCTGGCTCATGGGCCAGCCCAACGTGGGCGCCTCGGTCAAGCGCGGCGCGGGGCTCAAGGGCGATGTGGACCACACCGCCGCCCTGGCCTTCCTGCGCGGCCTGCTCACGGTCCTGGGCCAGACCGGCCGGCCCGGCCTCATGCTGGTGCTGGACGAGGTGGAGACCATCCAGCGCGTGCGCGCCGACAGCCGCGAGCGAAGCCTGAACGCCCTGCGCCATCTCATCGACCAGGTCTACGGCGGCAGCTTCCCCGGCCTGTACATCCTCATCACCGGCACCCCCGCCTTCTTCGACGGCCCCCAAGGCGTACGCCGTCTGCCGCCCCTGGCCCAGCGCCTGCACGTGGACTGGCCCCGCGACGCGCGCTTCGACAACCCCCGCGACGTGCAGATCCGCCTGCAGCCCTTCGACCTGCCGAAGCTCCTGGAGGTGGGCCGCAAGGTGCGCGCCCTCTTCCCGGCGCGCGACCCGCAACGCCTGGCCGAGAAGGTGGGCGACGACATCCTGGAGGGCCTGGCCCGTGGCGTGGCCGGTGAGCTGGGCGGCCGCACCGGCGTCGCCCCGCGCATCTACCTGCGCAAGCTGGTGGCCGGCGTGCTCGACAAGGCGGACCTGCACGAGGACTTCGATCCCGTGCGCGACTTCGAACTGGTGGTGGACCCCACGGAGCTGACGGTCGAAGAGCGCGAGGCGCGCGCCGGGCGCGAGGCTTCGGCCGACGACATCGAGCTGGACCTGTAGCCCGTGGACGCCTTCGACCGCCTGAGCCCCGCGCTGCAGGTGCAGATCGTCAACGGCCTGGGCTGGAAGGCCCTGCGCCCCGTGCAGGAGCAGACCATCCACGCCGTGCTCGACGGCTGCAACTGCGTCGTGTTGGCCCCGACGGCCGGCGGCAAGACCGAGGCCGCCCTCTTCCCGCTGCTCTCGCTGATGGACCAGGAGGACCGGCCCCCCGTCTCCGTGCTCTACCTGGCCCCCATCCGCGCCCTGCTCAACAACCAGGAGGCCCGCCTGGAGCGCCTTTCGGGGCTGCTGGGCCGCCGAGCCTTCAAGTGGCACGGCGACGTAGGCAGCGGCGCCCGCCAGCGCTTCGTACACGACCCGGCCGACGTGCTGGCCACCACGCCCGAGTCCTTGGAGGCCATGCTCATGAGCCGCCGCGTGCCGGGCCGGGCGCTGCTACGTGGCGTGCAGGCCGTGGTCATCGACGAGGTGCACGCCTTCGCGGGCGACGACCGCGGCGCGCACCTGTCGGCCCTGCTGGAGCGCATCAGCCGGCTCGCCGGCCGCGACCTGCAGCGCATCGGGCTGTCGGCCACCGTGGGCGATCCCGAAATCATCTGCGCCTGGCTATCCGGCAGCTCTCAGCGCCCGCAGCGCGTCGTGAGCCCGGGCGGGGCCGGCGCCGACCCGAAGATCCAGCTCGACCACGTGGGCGACCTGGCCAACGCCGCCCTGGTGGCGGACCGTCTCTACCCGGGCACCCGCCGTCTGGTCTTCGTGGACAGCCGCAGGCGCGTGGAGGCCCTGGGCGACGAGCTGAACCGCCGCGGCGTCGATGTCCATGTGGCCCACTCCTCGCTGTCCGTGAGCGAGCGCAGGGCGGCAGAGCGCGCCTTCGAGCAGGGCCGCGACTGCGTCATCGTGGCCACCAGCGCCATGGAGCTGGGCATCGACGTGGGCGATCTGGACCACGTGCTGCAGGTGGACTGCCCGGCCACCGTCTCCAGCTTCCTGCAACGCATGGGGCGCACCGGGCGCCGGCCTGGCACGCGCGCCAACTGTACCTTCCTGGCCAGAAACGAAGACGCCGTGCTGCAGGCGGCGGGGCTGCTGCGGTTGCACGCGCGCGGCTACGTAGAGCCCGCATCGCCGTCGCCCTGGGCCGCCCACGTCCTGGCCCACCAGCTCATTGCCCTGGGCATCCAGGAGCTTGGCGTGCCGCCCCATGCGTGGTGGGAGTGGCTGGAGGGCGCCGCAGCCTTCCAGGACCTCGGGGCCGAGGAGCGTGAGAGCCTGCTGCGCCACATGCTCGACGAGGAGATCCTCTATTCGGCCGACGCGCGCCTTTCCCTGGGCCAGCGTGGCGAGCGCCTCTACGCCGGGCGCAACTTCCTGGAGCTGTACGCCGTCTTCTCCACGCCGCCGGTGCTGAAGGTCATGCACGGTCGCCAGGAAGTCGGCAGCATCGATGCCTGGTTCGTGCAGCAGGACAATCGCAGCCGGCCCCTGGCTTTCGTGCTGGGAGGGCGGGCCTGGCAAGTGGCGCGGCTGGACTGGAGGCGTGGGCTCTGTCAGGTCAAGCCCGCAGAGTCGGGCGTGTATCCGCGCTGGATAGGCCGGCCCACGCTTCTCTCGCGCGAGCTGTGCCAGGCCATGCGCGAGGTGCTGCTGGACGTGGGGGAGGATCCCTGGTGGTCGAAGCGGGCGCGGAAGGTGATCGCGGAGCTTCGGGAGTCCCACGCCTTCCTGGCAGACGCTGAGGCGCCCTTGGTGAGCGAACTCGACAAGCTGCGCTGGTGGACCTTCGCAGGTGGCCGGGCCAACGGGCTGCTGGCCTTGCTGCTGGAGGCAGAGCTGGGCGAGAAGGTCACCGCCAACAATCTCTGCGTCACCTTCGCGCAGCAGGCCGCGTGCAGCGACGTGGCCGTGCAGCAGGCCATTCGGGGCTTGGGGGAGCCGGGGAAGGTGTCGTGGGAAGCTGCGCGCCGGTTCGCTCCATCGGCCGCGCGGGGTCGGGTGTCTAAATTCCAGCCCTGCCTGCCCGAGGCGCTGGAGCGGGACCTGCTGGCGCGCAGTCTGCTTGACGTGGAGGGGGCGCGGTTGGTGGTGGGCCGCGAGGTCCACGTGGGCGACTCTTGAGGCGGGGCCGGCTGGGCTGCCTGGGCCTGGACATCGGGTTCGAGAACGTTGTGGATACGCTGCAGCTACCCCGCCAGCTGCGCACAAGCGCCCAAGGCGGGCACAGCCTGAAGGCCGTCTGCGAGCGGGAGCTGGGGTTGGTGCTGGACAAGAACCGGCAGACTTCGGACTGGACCAGGAGGCCGTTGACTGCACAGCAGAAGCGCAGAATGGCCGACTTCAGCGGCTTGTTGATCTTCACCCTGTTGCCGGCTATCTAAGCGGAATGTCGAAGTATCCGAAGTCTGCCTTGCCCGCCGACCTTTCCGAAATCATAGAAGAAATGAACAACTGGCGGTTCCGGGAGTCCGTACAGACCATTCTGTCCCCGAAGGCGGCGGAGCGGGTGGTCGAACCGCGGGTTTGGATGCCTGGAGATCATGAGGAACTCTTCGTCAAGAGGATGAAGCTCCACAAGGTGCATCCAAGCCCCTTGGGCTTGACGGTCCAAGGATTCTGGAACACTTTTCTGGATTTCGACAAAATTCGCCGTGTCGATTCCCACCCTGATCGCACCATCGCATGGAGCTCCAACCGGTATCGTGGTGTCGTTATCACGCGTCATCGTTTCCAACCCAGCATCGGGCTCACTCTCGACCAGCGAATCTTCTGGTGGCTCGCGCATTCTGCCGCCTTCTTTGCCGGCAAGTGCTTTATCGGGTCCACTTCTTGGCGGTGGACTCTCTATCCTTCGCTGCCAATCTCTGACGCCTTCGTCTCGATACCTCATGAAAACCCACTCACCGAGTCCGAAACGCGCCAACTGCTCGCGTCCTTCAAGCCTGGCTATGAGAAACACCTCCCTCGGAAACAACGAGATGGGCGCTGGCTTGCAGAGGACACTGGGTACTTCGCTCTTCTGGTGTCGATGAACACCCTATGCCAAGTGTTTGGATCTTCATTTCGTATTCGAATGCTGACTTGGAGATTGTGGAAGAGCGCGCATTCCGCTGCGTATTGCGTCCGTTCACAGACAGATATCCGCAACTATTACTCAGACTTGACCATGGGAGAGCTTCTTGCGGTAGGCGAGCACTTCGGCATCTCTGCTCCAGACGAGGCGTACCTGCATAGTAGATTTGCTGCTTGCGATGCTCACTGGGCCGATGAGGAGTAGCAAAAACACCTGATACTCCGCGCCCGGAGCCACATCGACACCATGGGACGGGCTGGCTGCCTCCGACATCAACTTCCCCTCCCCCTGCGGATGATCGACAATGACCCACACGCCTGCGGGAGCCTTCATGCCGCCTTCCTCCAGAGCCGATCTCCTCGCGATCATCTCGCTGGTCACGCTGCCTGCCCGGGCCGGGCGACGCGACCGGAAGAAGTCTTCTTCGGCTATTTCTCGTCCACCGCCTCCAACCTCTCCACCGCCTCCTTGAGCCGGCGCAGCATGGCCTTGCGCAGCTCTGGGGGCGTGCGCTTCGGATCGAACTTCATCGGATAGAGGCGAAAGCCCCCATCACGGAGTCTCTCCATGTACCGCTTCTGCCTCTTTAGCTTGCCGTAACGGAGGTTCAGATCCCGGGTGAGCTTGCGCACCGACAGGCCCTCGTCGTGGACCTTGGCGATCCACTCCTCCAGGTCGATCCGGCCCTGGCGTATGTCGTAGTTCTTCATCAGGATCAGGGCGTGGGTGGTGGGGACGAGGCCCTCCGAGACGGCGTCTTTGAGCACCTGGGGGAAGGTCGAGACCCGCTTGTAGTTGTCCAGCTGCCGCTGCCCGATGCCGTAGATGGCACGGATCTCATCGTCCGTCTTGCCCCTCATCCTGAGCTTGACGATGGCGTGAGCCTTGTCTACGCCGGTGAGGTTCCTCCTCTTTTCGTTCTCCAGGTAGGACAGGCGGTAGGCCTCGTCGTCGTCCAGGTCGTCGCGGACTATGGCCTTGATGGAGGTCCAGCCGAGCGCCCGGATGGCGCGCGTGCGCCGAAAGCCGGAGACGATCTTCGGCTTGGCCCCGTCCTCTCTGGGCTGGCGCAGGATGATCGGGAACTGCTGGCCGTTGCTGGCGATGTCGTCCACCAGATCCTTGATCTTGTGGTCCACGCGGAACTCGAACTCCGTGTCATCCAGGTCGATGTCGTCAAGGTGGACCTCTACCACTTGGCCCTCGGGGATGCCCGAGACGAAGGGGATGACCGGCTTGGGCTTGCGGGGCCGGCCGCGGCGCTTCGGAGCGGGAGCTTCTTTCTGCTCTACCTCAGAGGAGTTCGTGCTTTCTTCGGGTACAATGAGCTGGTCATCTTTCTTGGACACGGTCGAGCCTCCGGCGAACGATTTCCAAAACGTGAAACGCAAGGATGGAGGCTGGATAACACGGGATTGTCAGTGCGCAAGGCTGCGGACCTGCAGGCTGCCGACCACGTTGGAGCTGTTGCGCGCTGGATGGGTGCTATCGGGGAGACTGGCAGACCATTGCTGACCTGTGCTGCCGGAACAGCTGCTGGCCATGTGCCTGGTCATCGTCTTGGCCAGCGACTGGACGGAACGCCGAAGTAGGGCCTGGGCGCGGGGCTGCGGGCTACGGCGCGCTGGGCAGCAGAAGGGCCGCGTGGTGACCAGCGCCGTCAGCGGCCAGCGGGGGATCAATGCTCGTCAGGCGCGACCAAGGGGACCGGGGGCGCCGGCTCGTGCCGGAGTGGACGCAGGCGCAGCTTCAGCGGCTCCAGGCACGGGGCTGGGGGGAGGAGCGGTAGGGGATCGAAGGCGTGGGGGAGCGCGGCCGGCAGCGCGGGCAGCGCTCCTGGACCGGGGAAGCCGGGGCGCATGAACGCTTCGCCGTACCCCGACTCCGGGTCTGCGAGTTCCAAGTAGAGCATGAACTCGTCCCCGCAAGTGGCGTAGTCGTAGGTGGGGCAGAGTTCCGCGGAGGTGAGCGCCTCGTCCTCGTAGCCGTCCGGAGGCGTCGCGCAATTTGCGCCCTGGGTGACGAGATCCACGGCGTTGTCCGCGAAGCTGTTTCCGGATAGGGTGGCCGTGGCGTTGTTTAGAAACAGGCCGGCGCCATGGCCATCGAGGAACTCGTTGCCCTCCAGCAACAGGCCCGAGCTTCCGTCCCAGGTCGTCACGCCTTCCTGGGCATAGACGGCGTCGCCGCACTTGGTCAGGCTCTCACGGGTCCAGCCCTCACCGCCGTGGATGGCGTTGTCCGAGAGCGAGTAGCTGCCCTCGCCGGAGAGCCAGACGCCGGCGATGGAATTGTCCAGGATGGTGGTGTCGGTGACCGAGAGGACTGGAGGGGCTCCTCCCCAGGGCTCGGCGTAGACGCCGACACCGCTACCGATGTTCTCCTGCTCGGTGGTGCCTTCGATGATGGAGTCGGCGATATCGAGAGTGGCACCGGCTACCACGACCGCCCCTGCGAACTGGTTGTCCTGGATTGTGCAACCTGAGCAGGTGAGCTGGCTGTCTTCTCCGTGAACCCAGATCCCTGGCCCCTCGTTCGAGGACAACTCGATGCCCGTTGCCACGACAGATGCGTAATTCTGGGCGGCAATGCCAATACCGACTGTCAAGATCTCCCCCAGCATCGTGGAAGCGATCCTCGTATCCTGGAGGTTGACCGAGGTCCCGGTGCCGTACGCGAGCAGGCCTGCGGCGGTGTTCCCCCAGACCTCGCAGGCCTCCCCGTCCAGGCTCGCGCCATCGGAGACATCGATGCCGAATCCGAAATATCCGTTCTCGTAGGGTTGGGTGTCCTCGATGGTGGTCTCCCGGAGGGTGACCGAGGTGCCGGAGTCGGCCGCGGCTACGCCCGCGCCGGTGTTTCCCCTAACCACGCAGGCCTCCGCGTCCAGGTTCGCGCCGCCGTTGACATCGATGCCGACCCCGCCCTCCCCGTTCTCTTCGGGCTGGGTGTTCTCGATGGTAGTCCCCCGGAGGGTGACCGAGGTGCCGGAGTCGTGCGCGTGTATGCCCACGCCAGTGTTCCCCCTGACTACGCAGCCCTCCGCGTCCAGGCTCGCGCCATCGGAGACCTGGATGCCGAACCCACTCTCCCCGTTCTTGTTGGGCTGGGTGTTCTCGATGGTGGTCCCCCGGAGGGTGACTGAGGTGCCAGAGTCGAAGGCCATCACGCCCGCGGTGGTGTTTCCCCCGACCTCGCAGCCCTCCGCGTCCAGGCTCGCGCCCTCCTCGACATAGATTCCGAACCCGACATCCCCGTTCTCATCGGGCAGCGTATCCACGATG
>CAYVQL010000358.1:0-10708 GCA_964454135.1 uncultured Enterobacterales bacterium
AAGTTCGTCGTGGCGGGCTACGGCCACTGCGGCCGCGGCGTCGCCATGCGCGCCCAGGGCCTGGGTTGCCACGTGGCCGTCACCGAGGTCAAGCCCACCGCCGCCCTCAAGGCCACCCTCGAGGGCATCCAGGTGATGAAGATGGACCAGGCCGCGGCCTGGGGCGATGTCTTCATGACGGCCACTGGCATCAAGGACATCATCGTCGGGCGCCACTTCGAGATCATGAAGGACGGCGCCGTGGTGTGCAACACGGGCCACTACGACTGCGAGATCAACATCCCCGAGCTGGAGGCGTTGGCTGTCAGCCGCCGCACCATCCGCGAGAACTGCGAAGAGTACGTGCTCGAGGACGGTCGCCGCATCTACCTGCTTGGCCAGGGTCGGCTGGTGAACCTGGCCTGCGCCGAGGGGCACCCCAGCGAGGTGATGGACATGTCCTTCGCCAACCAGTTCCTGGCCATGGTGCGCCTGGCGCGCGATGGCAAGGAGATGGACGTGGCCGTGCACGACGTGCCCGAGGAGCAGGACCAGGAGCTGGCTCGCATCAAGCTCGAGACCCAGGGCCTGTTCATCGACGAGCTGACGGAAGAGCAGATCGCCTACGCCGACAGCTACCTCGAGGGCACCTGATCAGCTGCTCGACGCTGGCGGCAGCCCCGTCAGTGGCTTCGAGTTGACGGTATTCATGAACAGCACGTGGCGCCCTGCGGCGCCCGCTTCGAGCTGCGCCAGGCAGCCGGCCAGGGCCTTGGCCGTATAGGTCCCCTCGAGCTTGAGCCCCAGCTGTCGCTGGCCGATCTCCATGGCGCGGCGCCCTTCGGGGGTGTCGTGGCCGTAGCCTGGACCGACGAAGTCGTTCACCACGCGCAGCCCGCGCAGGCGCGTGCCCGAAGGGGATTGCAGGCCGTAGTGGCGCAGCACGGACAGCGTGCGGTGGGCGATGGCCAGGGTGGCTGTGAGGGTGGTGAGCGGCCGTTCCACGACGCGTACCGCCATCAGCTCGCTGCGCAGGCCTGCCAGGCGCAGGCCCACCAGCAGGCCCGCCGCGTTGCCCATGCTGCCCAGGGCAAGCCAGATCTGGTCGGGCTCGGGCAGCTCGCCCCGCGCGACCTGCTCGGCGATCTCCAGGCCGCCGGACACCCAGCCGACGCTGCCGATGGCGTTGGAACCACCGGCCGCGATGGTCATGGGCGCGGGTCGGCCGAGCTTGCGCAAGCGGGCCAGCAGGCGCAGGGCCCCCAGGGGGATCAAGGGACGGGAGCTCACCCGCAGGTGCTCGTCCAGGCGCGGCAGCAGGGCCGCCTCGTTGGCATCCACGTGGGGCGTGGAGGGCTGGGGGGCGATCACGGCGTGGACCGCCAGGCCGAGCTGGCGGCCGTAGACGGCCGTGGCCAGCAGGTGGTTCGAGCCCTGGGCGCCGAAGCTCAGCACCGCCTGGCCTCGCGCGGCCGGGGCCTGCAGCAGGTACTCCAGCTTGCGCACCTTGTTGCCCCCGTAGATGGCGCCAGACAGGTCTTCGCGCTTGACCCACAGGCTGGCGCCCTGGCTGGCGAGCGCGGTCTCTTCCACGGGGGTGGGGAACCGGCCCAGATCGAGGCGGGGCAGGCCGAGTGTGGGAAAGCGTCGCTCGAGGGCGTTCATGGCGCTTCTCCTCGGGGGAAGGCCTATCGCGCGGGGAGCACGGTGCGTAGCGCGTGCTGGGCGGAGGGGCGGGGCCGGCTGTCTTCTGCGTGACGGAGGTTTGATCCCGCCAGGGCGCTGCGATAGGGGGGCGGCCTTTTCCGCCATTCGAGGGAGCCGCGAGATGACAGACGAGAAAGACAAGAACCTCCACGTCGAACGCTATGCCAGCCTCGGGGAGCGTGAAGCAGCCACGAAGCAGAAGGGTTTCGTGGTGTGGATCACCGGCCTGTCGGGCTCTGGCAAGAGCACCATCGCGCGACTGCTGGAGCGGGAGTTGTTGGGACGGGAAGTGCTGGCCTACGTGCTGGACGGCGACAACATCCGCAAGGGGCTCTGCGCGGACCTGAGCTTCTCGGCGGTAGCGCGCAACGAGAACATCCGCCGCATTGGCCATGTGGCCGCCCTCTTCGCCAAGGCGGGCGTCGCTACGGCCACGGCTTTCATCAGCCCCTACCGCGAGGATCGCGACCGGGCGCGCGCCATCGCTCCCGCGGGGCGCTTCATCGAGGTCTACCTGAGCGCCTCGGTGGATGTCTGCGCCGAGCGCGATCCGAATGGCCTCTACGCAAAGGCCAAGGCCGGCATGCTGCTCAATCCGCTGACCGGCATGAGCGATGATGCGCCCTACCATCCGCCGCTGGATCCCGAGATCACCATCCCCCCCGAGCTGTCTCAGGAACAGGCCGTCGCTGAGATCATCGCCTACCTCGAGGAAAAGGAGCTGCTGCTGAAGTAGCGGGCCCAGCCCCGCGCGGGCAGCGCGAAGACCAGCCCCTCGCTCAGCCGGGAGAGCGTGGTCTGCGAAGAGGGGACTTGCGTCTTGGCGTCTTTTGAACATATGTTCAAGAGATGCCCCCCTCCCCGCCCCTGCGCCCGGCGCGCTACCTGGTCTGCCACCTGCCGGCCTTTCGCCTGGAGCGCTGCGGCTGGCAGGCCCGAGAGCAGGTGGCCCTGGTGGCCGAGCAGCGCAACGCGCTGCGCGTGCTGGACTGCAGCGCCGCCGCGTCGCGCTGCGGCCTGCGGCCCTCCATGACCCTCTCCGAGGCCCGCGCCCTTGTACCGGATCTGCGGGTCGAGCTGCTGGACGAGCTGGGGGAGCGCGAGGACCTGGCCGAGCTCTGCCAGCAGCTGCAGCGCGTGTCGCCGGCCGTGGCGTCCCTGCCCCCCGCTGCCCTGGCCGCCGAGCTGGAGCTGGGGCTCGGACAGGAGCGGGAGCGCCTGCGGCTGCGCCAGGTGCGACAGCGCATGAACGAGCTGGGGCACCAGGTGCGGATCGCAGTGGCCGAGGACCTCTTCGGCGCGCGCCTGCTGGCAGCCGCTGGCGGCCGTGATCGCATCGTGCCCAGCGGTGAGCTGGCCCAGGCGCTGGCGCCGCTGCCCCTGGATTCCCTGGCGCTGGCGCCGCGGCTGGCGGGCCTGCTGCGCGATCTGGGGCTGCGACAGGTGGGTCAGCTGGCGGCGCTCTCGGCTTCGGCCGTGGCCGGGCGCTTCGGGGCGCAGGGCTTGCGCTTGCACCGCCTGGCCCGCGGCGAGCTGGGCAGCCTGCCCCTGGCGGCAGGAGAGGAGGATGGCGGCTTCGGTCACGCCCAGGAGCTGCCTTTTTCGGTCGACGCGGTGGAGCCCCTGCTCTTCGTGCTGAACCGCCTCTGCGTCCAGCTCTGCGCCTGTCTGGAGCGCGCCGGCCGGGCCACGTCCAGCCTGGGCATCGATCTGGATCTGGAGGAGTCCGACGCCCTGCGCCTCGCCTTTCGCGTCGGCCGGCCCTGCCGCGATCCCGCCCTCCTCTCGCGGCTCCTGCGACGTCGCCTGGAGGATCTGCGGCTCGGTGCCCCGGTGCTGGGCGTGGCGCTGCGCGCCCTGGACGCCGTGCCCTTCAGCGGCGCCCAGGCGGTCCTGCTCGCCGGCGGGGAGCAGGACCTCGGCCCGCAGAGCGTGCAGCTGGCCCTGCCGCAGCTGCTGGCCCAGCTGGCCGACGGCCTGGGCCCGGAGGCGCTCGCCACGCCTGCAGCTCGCGACAGCTGGCGTCCCGAGGCGGCCTGGGAGCCGCGATCCGCCAGCGGGGCCGACAGCGCGCTCTGCCAGGCGCTGCTGGTGGGCTGGAGGCAGCAGGCTCTCCCCTCCCGTTTCAAGGAGGGATTGCGGGAAGAGGATCCTGGCTGGGTCCACGAGGCATGGCGCCTGGCCGAGCCGCAACCGCGGCCCGCGCTCCTGCTGGCCGAGCCCCAGCCCGTGGAGCTGCTGCCGGAGCAAGGGCCGCCGCGCCGCGTGCGCCTGGCCGGGCGCTGGCAAGAGGTGGTCTCCTGCTCCAGCGCCGAGCGGCTGGTGGGCGAGTGGTGGTGCGCGGGCTTCGAGCGCGCCTATTGGGATCTGCGCCTGGCGGACGGCAGGCGCGTCTGGGTCTACCGCGAGCTGGGGCACGGCTTCCTGCACGGCCTGTTCGACCAGGGAGCGCCCGCGGCGGCGGGCGCGCGTTGAGGGCGCGATGGTCGCCTACGCCGAGCTGCTCTGTCGCTCCTTCTTCTCCTTCCTGGAGGGCGCCTCCTCTCCCGAGGAGCTGGTGGCGCGGGCCAGCGAGCTGCGCCTGTCCGCCCTGGCGATCACGGATCGTGATGGCGTGTACGGGCTCGTCAGGGCCCACCGGGCGGCCCGGGAGGCGGGCCTGCGCCTGGTGCTGGGTTCTCTGTTGACCGTGCGCGAGCGCCCCAGCCTGGCGCTGCTGGTGCGCACGCGCCAGGGCTGGGGCAATCTCTGTCGCCTGCTCACCGAGGGCCGCCGAGACCAGCCCAAGGGCAGGGCCCTGCACGAGGCGCAGACCGTGCTGGCCTGCAGCGAGGGCCTGCTGGCGCTGCTGCACGGGCCCTGGAGCGCGGCGCAGGCGGTCCCCTTTCGCGAGGCCTTCGGCGAGCACGCCGCCCTGGCGGTCAGCCTGAGCGGCCAGCCCACGGAGGGGCTGCAGCTGGCGCGGGCGCTGGAGCTCTCCCAGCGCAGCGGCTTGCCGTTGGTGGCCACCGGCGACGTGCAGCTGCACCGGCGGGAGCGAAAGCGCCTGCTGGACGTGGTGACCTGCATCCGCCGGCGCACCACCCTGCAGCGAGCCGGGCGCGCCCTGGCTCCCAACGCCGAGCGCGTGCTGCGCGAGCCTGGGCAGGTCATGGCCCTGTACCGCGCCGCGGGGCGGGCCCTGGGCCATGGCGCCCAGCGCAGCCTGCAGGCGGCCGTACGGCGCAGCGCCGCCCTGGCGGAGCGCTGCGGCTTCAGCCTCGACATGCTGGACTACCGCTATCCCCGCGAGGTGGTGCCCCAGGGCTGGACCCCCATGGGCTGGCTGCGACAGCTGGTGCGCCGCGGCCTGGCTTGGCGCTTCCCCGACCAGCGCTTCCCCGACGGTGTGCCCGAGGCCATCGCGAGCCAGGTGGAGCACGAGCTGAGCTTGATCGAACGGCTGGGCTTTCCGGCCTATTTCCTCACCGTCTACGACGCGGTGCGCTTCGCGCGCGAGCGAGGCATCCTCTGCCAGGGGCGGGGCTCGGCGGCCAACAGCGCCGTCTGCTACGCCCTGGGGATCACGGCCGTGGATCCCAGCCGCTCCACGCTGCTCTTCGAGCGCTTCATCAGCGCCGAGCGCGGCGAGCCCCCTGACATCGACGTGGACTTCGAGCACGAGCGCCGCGAGGAGGTCATCCAGTACCTCTACCGCAAGTACGGCCGGCACCGGGCGGCCATGGTCAACGAGGTGATCCAGTACCGGCGCCGCTCGGCCCTGCGCGACGTGGGCAAGGCCCTGGGGCTCTCCCTGGACCAGGTCGACAGCCTGGCGCGGCAGGCCGACCACTGGGGGCGCGAGCCCATGGACGACGCGCGGCTGCGCGCCGCCGGCCTGGATCCCCAGGACCGCGGTGTGCGCCTGACCGTGGAGCTGTCGGCCGAAATAGCCGGCTTTCCGCGTCATGTGGGCATCCACTCGGGCGGCTTCGTGCTCACGGACGACGCGCTCGTCGAGCGCGTGCCCGTGGAGCCGGCCACCATGGAGGGGCGCACCGTCATCCAGTGGGACAAGGACGACATCGACGCGCTGGGCTTCGTCAAGGTGGATCTGCTCTCCCTGGGCATGCTGACGGCCATCCGCAAGGCCTTCGACCTGGTGGCGGGCTACCCCCCCGGTCGCCAGCGAGCCCGCCAGGATGCGCGCGCCGCTGCCGAGCCCTTCACCACGCCCTCGGCCGGCTGCCAGGCCCCCGACCCCTGCGCCGCGCCCCCCTACGGCCGGCGCTGGACCCTGGCCACGGTGCCGGCCGAGGATCCGGCGGTCTACGAGATGATCAGCCGAGCCGACACCATGGGGACCTTCCAGGTGGAGAGCCGGGCCCAGATGTCCATGCTGCCGCGCCTGCGGCCGCGCTGCTTCTACGACCTGGTGATCGAGATCTCGCTGGTGCGGCCCGGGCCCATCCAGGGGGGCATGGTGCATCCCTACCTGCAGCGGCGGCGCGGCCTGGAGTCGGTTCATTATCCCCACCCGGCCCTGGAGCCCATCCTGGAGCGCACGCTGGGGGTGCCCATCTTCCAGGAGCAGGTGATGGCCATGGCCATGGCCGTGGCTGGCTTCAGCGCGGGACAGGCCGATCAGCTGCGGCGGGCCATGGGGGTCTGGCGTCGCAAGGGCACCCTGGGGCCCATCTCGCAGCGCTTCTACCAGGGCCTGCTCGCCAACGGCATCGAGGGGGAGTACGCCGATCAGATCGTCAGCCAGATCAAGGGCTTCGGCGAGTACGGCTTCCCCGAGTCCCACGCCGCCTCCTTCGCCCTGCTGGTCTACGTCTCCTGCTGGCTGAAGCTGCACTACCCGGCCGCCTTCCTGGCGGCGCTGATCAACGCCCAGCCCCTGGGCTTCTACTCCCCGCGGGCCCTGGTGGCCGACGCCCAGCGCCACGGCGTGCAGGTGCTGCCGGCTGACGTGACGCGCTCCGACCACGACTGCACCCTGGAGCGGCCCGAAGATGCGGAACCCGGTGCGGTCGCTCCGCCCGCCGTGCGCCTCGGCTTTCGCCTGGTGAAGGGCGTGGGCAGGGAGGACGGCCTGCGCATTGAGCGCGCGCGCGCCGAACGCCCCTTTCGCGACCTGGCGGATCTGGCGCGCCGCACGGGCCTGGGGCGGGGCATCCTGTCAGCCCTGGCGCGGGCCGACGCCTTCTGCAGTCTGGGCCTGCGCCGGCGGCAGGCCATCTGGGCCGTGGAGGGGCTGTGGTGCAGCCCCCTCTTCGCAGGGCTGTCCCGCCGCGAGGAGGAGCCCCCCCTGCCCGAGCCCAGCCCCTTCGACGAGGTGGAGGCCGACTACGGCGCCACCGGGCTCTCGGTGGAGCGCCATCCGGTGGGCCTGATGCGCGCCCAGCTGCGCCGGCGCGGCCTGCTGACCGCAGCGCAGCTGGCCAGCGCCCCGCCCGGGCAGCGGGTGCGGGTGGGCGGCCTGGTCTCCTGTCGCCAGCGACCCGGCACGGCCTCGGGCGTGCTCTTCATGACCCTGGAGGACGAGACCGGCTCGCTGAACGTGGTGGTCTGGCCCCGCCTCTACCAGCGGCAGCGGCTGCTGATCCGCAGCGCCTCCATGGTGGAGGTGGAGGGACAGCTGCAGCGCGAGGCCGAGGCCATCAGCGTGGTGGCGCGGCGCTTCCGCGAGCTGCGGCGGCCGCCGCGGGTGGATGCGTCCAGCAGGGATTTTCGCTAGAAGGGGGAGGACCTGCTCGTCTCTTGACACGGTGTTAGGCTGCGCCGCAGGAGATCGTCATGCATCGCTCCCTGTTCGCTCTGCTGCTGCTGTCCCTGCCCGCGTCCGCCCGCCGGGGCTCCTCCGAGGAGCCGAAGGAGGAGCTTCCGCAGCTGCGCGCGGCGCTGGAGGCGGCGGGTTGGACGATGACGCCGGAGCGTTCCGCCGCGTACCGGGTGGGAGACATCTACACGGCGCAGGGAGTGCTCAAGGCGCGGGGAACCGAGTGCTTCGCCACCGACTATCAGGAGGAGCTCTACACCAGCTACGAGGTGGTTCAGGCGCTGGAGGTGGGGGCGAAGGTGCCGCTGGGGATGGTGAAGGTGAAGGCGAAGGGTGCGCAGTACAAGCGGCTCACGTTCGCGGAGCCCTATGTGCGCGATCTGTCTGAGATGGCCATGGAGAAGAACCTCACCGATGACTGTCGCGATTTTCTGGAGAACAAGCAGGAGCGGGGAGAGGACCTGAGCGGGTGGTATGTGATCGGGTCTGTGCTGATGGCGGAGGTGAAGGAGCGGCTCTGTCGGGAGGTGGAGGCCGGCTTGGATGTGCGGGTCGCTGGTGTGAGCGGCGGCGTGAGCGAGTCATGCGAGCAGGGGTCGGAGGGGCATGTGGCGTTTGCGTATAAGACGCGGCCGATCTCGCTCTTGCTGGCGAGCGTCGTTCCCGTGGCGGAGGAGCCCGAGCCGCCGGCGTCCGCGCCCACCGTGCCGGCGAAGAACGTCGCGGCGATAGTGCCAGAGATCGACATCGGGAGAGGCTTGGACGTGTCGGGCGCGCTCGAGGAGCAGGCCTGCCAGGAGGCGGCGCAGTCGGGGGCTGCGTCGGCGCGACGGGTGCGCCTGGACGAAGCGGAGCGTGAGCTGCTGGCCAACTTGACGGCGGCGTGGGCTTCGCTGTCCGGGGCCGCGGCGGACTGCCTCGCGCTGGATGAAGTGAGCGCTCGCTCGCCGTGCATCGCTGCGGTCGAGGAGTTCTTGGCGTCGTCGCGGGGGGTGGCGGTGACGCTTCCAGAGGGGTTCGAGACGGTGCAGACCGACTGCGGGTCGCGGCCGGTGCCGATGGCGGAGAGGGCGCGCGCGGTGGTGGCGCCGGAGGTGGGGGAGGCCGAGGCGCTGCTGACGAAGCTGAAGACCGCCTCGGTGAGCGTCGTGGTGGGCCCCAGCGACTACCCGATGGTGTCCATCCCGGCGGGTCGCTTCACGATGGGGTCGCCGTCGTCGGAGAAGGACAGAGACGACGACGAGGCGCAGCATGAGGTGACCATCAGCCAGGGCTTCTCGATGGGGGCTGTGGAGGTGACGCAGGGGCTGTGGGAAGCGGTGATGGGGAGCAACCCGTCGAGCGAGGAGTACAAGGGGGTGTCGCTGGTGGGCGACGACTTGCCGGTCCAGAACGTGAGGTGGCTGGACGCGGTGAGGTTCGCGAACGCGCTGTCGAAGCGAGAGGGGCTGGAGGCCTGCTACCGGATCTCGGAGGATAAGGCGACCTGGCCGAAGGGGCAGGACTGTGGCGGGTATCGGCTGCCCACGGAGGCGGAGTGGGAGTATGCGGCGCGGGCGGGGTCGAGCGATCGCTACGCGGGAACGGACGAGGAGCGGAGTGCCTGCAGGTACGCCAACGTCGGAGACGCGACCGCCAAGGCGAAGTTCTCGTGGACGACGGTTTTCAACTGCGATGACGGGCGGGCCGGGCTCGCTCCGGTGGGGAGCTACCGCGCCAACGCATGGAAGCTCCACGACATGACGGGCAACGTCTGGGAGTGGTGCTGGGACCGGTATCAGCGCGACTACCAGTCAGACTCCAGCGTTGATCCGGTTGGGCCTCAGTCCGGCTCCTACCGCGTCTTCCGGGGCGGCTCCTGGGATAGCACCGCCTGGAGCGTCCGGGTCGCCCACCGCTACGGGCTCGGCCCCGGCCTCCGCCGCGGCAACATCGGCTTCCGTCTCGCGAGGACGGACCCCTGATGCTTGATCACTTGAACCCTTGACAAGAGCGGCCTCCGACCAGTCCAAGGGCTGGAGCCGGCCAGGCCGGGCGCGAAGCAAGCCCAGGCCGCAGCCAGGTGGAGGGACTGGACGGGTTTTCGACCACCAGCGTTCTGCCCACCCACCAAGCGAGCGAGCAGAGCGAGCGATCGCGACCAAAATCTCAGGAGCCCCATGAGAGCCCGCGTCTTCACCGTCCGCCTCGACCCCACCACGGGAACCTTCGACGACAGCGAGCTGGCTGCCTTCCTCGAAGACCACTCCGCGGTCACCATCACCGAGCACGCCTTCACCTTCGCCGGCGTGCCCACCCTCGCCGTGGTGCTGCGCTATCAGGACGCTCCCCAGCCCGCCCCCCGTCCCCGCCTGTCCACCGCCCCCGATCTCACGCTCAGCGCCGCCGACCGCGCGCTCTTCGAGGTTCTCCGCAGTTGGCGCAACCAGCTCGCCAAGAAGGAAGGCCGCCCCGCCTATGTGCTTTTCACTACCGCGTCAGGATCCGGTTGGTTGAGTCCTGACTGTGCCACGGATCAGCACCGGGCTCTCATGGTGTCCTCTCGCGGATGAGATCCTGGCTCACAGAGCCCAGGTCCACGATGAGCCCCATTCCACGCCAGCGCTCGTCCAGCCGCAGCGCGGGAGCGTCGTGGTTCCGCCGAGCCGGGCTGATATCGATGGCGACGACGTCGTTGCGACCCAGCGAGAGGTGCTTGCGGAGCTTCAGGCCGGCGGCCGTCGAGGTCGCCGGGAAGATGTCGGCCAGCTCGCTGGACGCTCAGGCGCACGAGAGACGCGGACTCGAAACAACCTCCTGAGTGGGAGCCCTTGGGGCAGGATCCGATGAACCTGGCGATGACCCCTCGACACCGTCGTCCGCCCCCGCGCGCGCCCCGCCGGCAGGCTTCCCCGACCGCGCCTTGGCCCCGTGATTGCCCACGTGGGTCGTCCGCAACTCCCTCCCGTCTCCGAACCGGTAGACCAGCTCCCCTTCGCAGCGCTCGACGCCGAGCAGCCCATCATGAACGAGGTGATGGTGAACTGAGCACATGGTAAGCAGGTTTTCCTCGGAGTTGTCGCCGCCATCGTTGCGGTAGGTCAGGTGGTGCAGGTCCAGCCAGAGGCGGTTGCCGCAGCCCGGCACCTGGCAGCGGTGGCGGTCGCGTTGCAGCACGGCCCGGCGGGTGGCGGGCGGGATGAAGCGCGAGAGGTGGCCCCGCTTGGGCCCTTGGCGCATCTCCAGGATCTCGGCGTCGCAGAGCGCCTGACCCACGTG
>CAYVQL010000359.1:0-10681 GCA_964454135.1 uncultured Enterobacterales bacterium
CTTTTCGACGCTTTTTCGACGCTCGCTGCCCGAAAACCCCCTTTCCATCGTTCGCTGACCCTCGGCACGCCCCTTGCTCATGGCCCCACCCGACCCAGGAAGGAGGTGTCCATGGCCGTGCAGCTGAT
The DNA here is from genome assembly GCA_964454135.1 of uncultured Enterobacterales bacterium. Taxonomy (GTDB): domain Bacteria; phylum Myxococcota_A; class UBA796; order UBA796; family JAFGLY01; genus CAYVQL01. Next base: position 129 of record CAYVQL010000359.1, read on the forward strand.
GAGCGGAGCCCTGGTGGGCGTGGATGGGATCCCCGTGCGGGTGGAGGTGGATATCCTGCGGCGCCTGCCCGCCACCCAGATCGTGGGCCTGGCCGCCAGCGCGGTGCGCGAGGCCGCGGAGCGCGTGCGCAGCGCCGTGCACGCCAGCGAGAAGGACTGGCCCCGCTATCGAGTTGTCGTCAACCTGGCCCCGGCGGATCTGCGCAAGGAGGGGACGGCCCTGGACCTGCCCATCGCCGTGGGCGTGCTGGCCGCGGCGGGCCACGTGCAGCCCGAGCGGCTGGAGGGTCGCATGCTGCTGGGGGAGCTGTCGCTGAGCGGCAGCCTGCACCAGGTGCGCGGCACGCTGTCGCTGGCGCTGATGGCGCGCAGCCAGGGCTGCCGCGAGCTGATCCTGCCGGCCGAGTGCGCGGCCGAGGCGGCGGTGGTGGAGGGCCTGCAGGTGCGGGCGGCGCGCGACCTGGCCGAGGTGCTGGCCCACCTGGACGACGGGCCCAGCCTGCCCACGCCCATGCCGGCGCGTGCCGATGCGCGGCGCGGCGGGGGGGATCTCTCGGAGGTGCGGGGGCAGCTGATGGCGCGCCGGGCGCTGGAGATCGCGGCGTCGGGAGGGCACAACCTGCTGATGGTGGGGGCGCCCGGCTGCGGGGAGCTGGGCGCGGTGGGCCAAGGTCGTGCGGGTTCATCCCGCCAGGGATGACCTTCTTGGAAGCTGGGAGGTTCGAGGGGCTTTCTTACGAAACTCCCGGGCGCCGTTGTCGCTCTGGGTGCGATGCAGCGGGCGGGCTCTCATTGCGTGCTGGGCAAGACGGGGAGCTTGGGCGGCGTGCGCTCGCGCCGGAGTGGCTGCGAGCGGAACTCATGTGGCTCAATGCGCGGGGCTGAAGGCAGAAGCAGCGGGGGCTCGAACGCGTGAGGGAGTGCGACCGGCAGCGCGGGGAGATGCAGTTCTCCTGGACCGGGGAGGCCGGGGCGCATCAACGCTGCGCCATGCCCCAACTCAGGATCCGCAAGTTCAAGGTACAGCGCGAACTCGTCCCCACAGGTGGCGTAGTCGTAGGCAGGGCAGAGCTCCAGCGAGCCGAGGGCCTCGTCCTCGTAGCCGTCGGGTGGCGTGGCGCAGTCCTCACCCTGGACCACCAAGTCCACGGCGTTATCCGCGTAGCTGTTGCCCGAGAGCGTAGCCGTGGCGTTGTCCAGGAACAGGCCGGCGCCCAGGCCGTCCAGGAGTTCGTTGTTCTCCAGCAACAGGCCCGCGCTTCCGTCCCAGGCCGTCACGGCTTCCCTGGCGTAGACGACGTCGCCGCACTTGGTCAGGTTCTCCCTGGACCAGCCCTCGCCGCCGTGGATGGTGTTCTCCGAAAGCGTGTAGCTGCCCTGACCGGAGAGCCAGATGCCGGCGATGGCGTTGTCCTGGAGAGTGGTGCTGGTGACCGAGAGTGTGGGAGGGCCGCCACTCGTTGACAAGGCATAGATGCCTACACCGCCGCCGAGGTTCTCCTGCTCACTGGCGCCTTCGATGAGGGAGTCGGTGATATCGAGGGATGCACCACCTATTACGACCGCTCCGGCGAACTGGTTGTCCTGGACCACGCAACCCGAGCAGGTGAGGTAGGTATCCCCGTAGTACGCGTAGAATCCAGGCCCCTCGTTCGAGGAGACCTCGATACCTGTTGCCACGACAGATGCGGAATACTGGGCGGAAATGCCGATGCCGACCGTGGCGATCTCTCCACGCATCGTAGAGGCGATCCTCGTATCCCTGAGAGTGACCGAGGTGCCGGAGTAGGACGCGAGCACACCTGTGCCGTTGTTCTCCCAGACTTCGCAGGCCTCCGCGTCCAGGCTCGCGCCCTCCGAAACCTGGATGCCGTACCCAAGCATGCAGTTTTCGTCGGGCCTGGTGTCCTCGATGGTCGTCTCTTGCAGGACGACCGAGGTGCCGGGATGGGACGCAGACACGCCTATGGCGGTGTTCCCGCTGACCTTGCAGGCCTCCGCGTATAGGCTCGCGCCGCCGAAGATATTGACGCCCCATCCGCCATCCCCGTTCTTGTTGGGCAGCGTGTCCCGGATCCTCGTCTCTCGCAGGATGACCACGCAGTCGTCCCCACCCACCGAGACACCCACCGCAGTATTTCCCGACACCTCACAATCCTCCGCGTCTAGGCTCGCGCCACCGGAGACTTCGATCCCGTTCCCGCCTTCTTCGAACCCGTTGGGCTGTGTGCCCTGGACGATTGTCTCTCGCAAGCTGACAGTGGAGTCGGAATCTTGTGCGAGTACGCCCACCTCAGTGTTTCCCACCACCTTGCAGGTCTCTGCTTCCAGGCTCGCACCACCGGAGACTTGGATGCCGAATCCTGACTTTCCGTCCACGTTGGCTTGAGTGTCATGGATGGTCGTCTCGGGGAGGTTGACCCTGGTGCCTGCGTTGGCCGCAAGGACACCCACTGCCGTATTCCCCGACACCTCGCAGTCCTCCGCGGTCAGGCTCGCACCACCATAGACCTCGATGCCGTAACCGAAGAACCCGTTTTCGTCGGATTGGGTGTCCAGGATGGTCGTCTCCCGCAGCGTGACCACGGTGCCGGAGTCGGCTGCGACGACGCCGATTGGCGTGCTCCCCGATACCTCGCAGTCCTCCGCGGTCAGGCTCGCGCTGTCACTGACCTCGATTCCGTATCCGGTTCTTCCCTCGTTGGGCTGGGTGTCCAGGATGGTCGTCTCCTGCAGCGTGACCGTTGTGCCGGGTTCATTCGCGAAGACACCGATTGTCGTGTTTCCAGATACTTCGCAGTCCTCCGCGGTCAGGCTTGCGCCTCCGAAGACATCGATGCCGAATCCAAAATCCCCGTTCCCATTGGGCTGGGTGTCCTGGATGGCCGTCTCTCGGAGCGTAACCGCGGTGCCGGATTCAACCGCAACGATGCCCGCTGCCGCGTTCCCCGACACCTCGCATTCCTCCGCGGTGAGATTGGCACCACCGGAAACCTGGATGCCGGACCCGTTTTCACCGTTGTCTTTTGGCCGGGTGCCACGAATGGTCGTCTCGCGGAGCGTAGCCGTGGCGCCGGATTCGACGATGAGGACACCCACCGCCGTGTTTCCCGATACGTCGCAGGACTCCACTACCAGCGAAGTCTCATACAATCCGGACTGGCAGGCCTCGATACCGATGTACTCGCTCCCCAAGACCGTCGATTCCCGGAACGTCAAGGTCCCCGCTCCGACAAGCAGCCCGATATCGTGCGAACCACTCACCGTGACCCCTGAGATCACCAACTCCGATGACCTCGCGTCAACCTCGATCCCCGGCGTCCACTCGTCCCCCGCACTGGCGTCGATGACGACCAGCTCCTTGCAGCGCCCCGCCAGATGTACGCCGTCGTGGGCATAGCCCAGCTCCAGCGTTTCCGGGTAGGTCCCGGCCGCCACCGCCACCATGCCACCACCCGCATCACCCGCCGCATCCAGCCCCGCCTGGATGGGCGTGAAGGGCGCCGCCTCACTGCCATCGCCTCCTTCCGCGGCCGCGATGTCCACGTAGACCGTGCTCTCGTCCACCTCCAGCTTCCCCCAGGTGCCGGTGCCGCAGGCGGCGGGCACGCACTCGCCGTCGTCGTCGAGGTGGCCGGTGTCACAGGCGGGATCGGTGTCGGGGGCAGTGTCGGCAGCTTCGCCGGTGTCGTCGGACTGGCCCTTCTTCCGCTTGTCCTTGTCGCAGGCGAGGAGGAGAAGCGCTGTGAGGACGGGGAGCTGGATCTTGCGATGGTGGTGAAGCATGGAGAGCATCTCAATGATCCCCAGAAACGACGAGGGGAACCGTGGGAGCCGGCTCGTGCCGGAGTGGACGCAGGCGCAGCTTCAGCGGCTCCAGTTGCGGGGCAGGAGGTAGGACTAGGAGGGAGTTCAAGGCATGAGGTGGCGCGACCGGCAGCGCGGGGAGGTGCAGGACATCTGGACCAGGGAGGCTGTGGTGCAGGAAAGCCGCGCCGTATCCCGACTCTGGCTCCGCCAGTTCGAGGACCAGCGCGAACTCGTCCCAGCAGGTGGCGTAGTCGTAGGTGGGGCAGAACTCCGCGGTGCCGATGGCCTCGTCATCGTAGCCGTCCGGAGGCGAGGTGCAGTCGGTCCCCTGAACCACGAGGTCCACGGCGTTGTCCGCGTAGCTGTTGCCGGAGATCGTGGCCGAGGCGTCGTCCAGAAACAGGCCGGCGCCCAGCCCGTCCCGCAGCTCGTTGTCCTCCAGTAGTAGCCCCGAGCTTCCGTCCCAGGCCGTCGCGCCGTTCCCGGCGAAGACCGCGTCACCGCATTTGGTGAGGCTCTCTCTGGTCCACCCCTCTCCTCCGCGGATGGTGTTTCCTGAAAAGGAGTAGCTGCCCTGACCGGAGACCCAGACACCGGCGATGCCGTTGTCCTGGATCGTGGTGTCGGTGACCGACAGGGACGGAGGGCCGCCAAGCCAGGGATCCGCGAAGATGCCGAGGCCACCACCGAGGTTCTCCTGGTCGGTGGTGCCTTCGATAAGGGAGCTGGCGAGCTCGAGGGTGGCATCCCAGACCACGACCGCGCCGGCGAACTGGTTGTCTCGGAGTACGCAATCCGAGCAGGTGAGCTGGGTGTTCTCGTCGAAGATGTAGAATCCGGGCCCCTCGTTCGAAGACACCTCCAGGCCCGTTGCCACGACAGTCGCGGATTCCTGGCCGGCAACGCCGATGCCGACGGTCTGGATCTCCCCTCGCATCGTGGAAGCGATGCTCGTGTCCCGAAGGGTGACGGAGGTATCGGAGTCGAGCACGAGCAATCCTGCGCTGGTGCTCCCCCCGACCACGCAGTCCTGCGCGTCCAGGCTCGCGCCGTCGCTGACCTGAATGCCGAACCCGAAGTCCCCTTGCCCGTCGGGGTGGGTGTCCTCGATGCTCACCTCCAGGAGGGTGACCGAGGTGCCGGGACCCTGCGCGAGCACGCCTACGTTGGTGTTCCCCCGGATCTCGCAGTCCTCCGCCTCCAGCTTCGCGCCGTCGCAGATCTCGATGCCGGATCCATGCTCCCCGTTCTCGTCGATTCGCGTGTCCCCGATGGCCGACTCTCGGAGGCTGACCGAGGTGCCGGAGTCGAAGGCGGCCAGGCCCACCATCTCGTTCCCACTGATCTCGCAGGCCTCCGCATCCAGGCTTGCGCCGTCGTATAGCTGGATGCCGAACCCACCCCCACCGGTCTCATCGGGCTGCGTGTCCGCGATGATCGTCTCCCGTAGCGCCACCGCGGTGCCCGAGTCGTACGCGAGCAGGCCCGTGCTGCTGTTCCCCCGGATCTCGCAACCCTCCGCCTGCAGGTCCGCGCCGTCGCGGACCTCGATGCCGAGACCGCCTTTGCCGCTCTCTTCGGGCCGGGTGTCCCGAAGGCTCGTCTCCCGGAGGACGACCGAGGTGCCAGAGCCGGACGCCTTCGCCCCCGTGGAGGTGCTCCTCCTGACCTCGCAGTCCTCCGCCTCCAGGCTCGCGCCGTCGTAGACGTCGATGCCGAATCCGCATTCGCCGTTCTCGTTGGGCTTGGTGTCCTCGATGCACGTCTCTCGGAGGGCGACCGACGTGCCGGAGTCGGCCACGCTCACGCCGGTCGTGGTGCTCCCGAGGATCTCGCAGCGTTCTGCATCCAAGCTCGCGCCGTCCTGGATGGCGATGCCGACTCCATACGCGCCGTCCTCGGCGGTCTGGGTGTCCTCGATGGTCGTCTCCAGGAGGGCGATCAAGGTGCCGGAGCCCAGCGCCAGCACGCCTACGTTGGCGTTGCCCCCGATCCTGCAGGACTCCGCGTCCAGCTCCGCCCCGTCGTAGGCCTGGATGCCGTACCCGCCCTCCCCGGTCCCGTCGGTCCGCGTGTCCTCGATGGCGGTCTCCCGGAGGGTGACCAGGGTGCCAGAGTCGAGCGCGAGCACGCCTGCGAGGGTGTTTCTCCCGATCCCGCAGGAATCCGCGTCCAGGCTCGCGCCCTCCGAGACCTGGATGCCGTACCCGAAATCCCCCTCTTCGTCCGTCTGAGTGTCCACGATGCTCGTCTCGCGCAGGGTGGCCGAGGTGCCGGAGCCGGAAACGAGCAGGCCCAGGCCGTAGCTGTCGCTGACCTCGCAGCCCTCCCCGTCCAGTCTCGCGCCGTCCTGGACCTGGATGCCGATTCCATACGCGCCGTTCTCGTCGGTCTGGGTGTCCACGATGTTCGTCTCGCGCAGGGTGACCGAGGTGCCGGTGTCGATCGCAGCCAGGCCGATGCCGATGCTCCCTCTGACCTCGCAGGCCTCCACCGTGAGCGCCGTAGCCTGGATTCCCGCCTGGTATGCGCCGACACCGACGACTCCGCTCGCTGTCACCGCCGAATCGCGGAAGCTCATGGTCCCCGAGCCGATCCGTACGCCGACGGAATGCGCCTCGCGCACCGTCACCCCCGACACCTCCACCTCCGCGGACTTGACGTCCACGTCGATTCCCGAAGTGCTCTCATCCCCCACGCTCGCATCGATGACGACCAGATCGCGGCAGCGCCCAGCCAGATGCACGCCGTCATGCCCACGGCCCAGCTCCAGCGTCTCCGGGTAGGTCCCAGCCGCAACAGCCACTAGGCCGCCGTCCGCATCACCCGCCACGTCCAGGCCGGCCTGGATGGACGTGAAAGGCGCGACCTCGCTGCCATCGCCTCCTTCCGCGGCCGCGATGTCCACGTAGACCGTGCTCTCATCCGTCTCCAGGTTTCCCCAGGTGCCCGTCCCGCATGCGGCGGGCACGCACTCGCCGTCGTCGTCGAGGTAGCCGGTGTCGCAGCCGGAGCCAGTGTCGGGATCGGGGCCGGTGTCGTGGGTAGGCGCCGTGTCGTCGGTCGGTGGCTTCTGTCGTTGGCCCTTGTCGCAGGCGAGGACGAGCAGTGGTGCGAGGACAGGGAGCAGGTTCCTGCAGTCGAGGCTGAACACGGCGAGCACCTCAAGACCCCCTGGGCGCGACGAGTGTGGTCGGGGGCGCCTGCTCGTGCTGGATTGGGTCCAGGCGCAGCTTCGGTGGATCTACGCGCGGCGCTGGTGGCAGAAGCGGTAGAGGTTCGAAGGCAAGGGGGAGCGCGACCGGCAGCGCTGGCAGCACTCCTGGACCGGGGAGGCCGGGGTGTTGGAGCGTCCCGCCATGTCCTGACTCCGGGTCTGCCAGCGTTAGGTACAGCGTGAACTCGTCACCGCAGGTGGCGTAGTCGTAGGCGGGGCACAACTCTACCTCCGAGTTGAAGGCCTCGCCCTCGTAGCCATCGAGTGGCGTGGCGCAGTCCGCGCCTTGGGTGACGAGATCCACGGCATTGTCGGCGTAGCTGTTGCCGGAGAGGGTGGCCGTGGCGTTGTCCAGGAACAGGCCGGCACCCAGGCCGTCCAGGAGCTCGTTGCCTTCCAGCAGCAGGCCCGAGCTTCCGTTCCAGGCTGTCACGCCGTCCCTGGCGTAGACCGCGTCGCCGCACTTGGTCAGGGTTTCGCGGGTCCAGCCCTCTCCGCCACGGATCGTGTTGCCGCGGAGCAAGTAGCTGCCTTCGCCGTAGAGCCAGACGCCGGCGATGGCGTTGTCCTGGATGGAGGTTTCGGTGACCGACAGGCTTGGGGGAGCGCCATCCCAGGGCCAGGCATAGATGCCCATACCGCCACCGAGGTTCTCCTGCTCGGCAGTACCTTCGATGAGGGAGTCGGCGAGTTGGAGGGAAGCACCGTCCACCACGACCGCCCCGGCGAACTGGTTTTCCCGGATTGTGCAGCCCGAGCAGCTGAGCTGGGTGTCTTCCGAGGTGACGTGAATCCCTGGCCCCTCGTTCGAGGACAGCTCGATGTCCGTCGCCACGACGGATGCGAGATCCTGGACTGCAAGGCCTGCTCCGATGGTGGTGATCTCTCCGCACTTCGTGGAAACGACCCTCGTATCCCGGAGGCTGACCGAGGTGCCGGACTCGAGTGTCAGCACGCCTGCGCCGGTATTCCCCCGAACCTCGCAGGCCTCCGCGTCCAGGCTCGCGCCATAGGAGACCTGGATGCCATACCCGTGTGCCCCGTTCTCGTCGGGCTTGGTGTCCTCGATGGCAGTCTCTCGGAGGGTGACCGAGGTGCCGGAGTCGTACGCAGCCACGCCTGCGCCGGTGTTCCCCCTGACCTCGCTGCCCTCCGCGTCCAGGCTCGCGCCCTCCGAGACCTGGATGCCGTGCCCGCCCTTCCCGTCCTCGAAAGGCTCGGTGTCCTCGATGGCCGTCTCCCGCAGGGTAACCGAGGTGCCGGAGTCGACCGCAGTCACGCCTACGCCGGTGTTCTCCATGACCTCACAGGCCTCTACGTCCAGGCTCGCGCCGTCATGGAACAGGAAGCAGACCCCGAACTCACCGTTCTCGTCGCGCTATGAATCCTCGATGATCGTCTCCCGGAGGGTGACCTAGGCATCGGAGTCGTACGCGGCCACGCCCAGGGCGGTGTTCCCCCTGACCTCGCAGGCCTCCGCGTCCAGGCTCGCGCGCACCAAGACTCCGATACCGAACCCGCCCTCCCCGTTCTCGTCGGGCTGGGTGTCCTCGATGGCGGTCTCTCGGAGGGTGACCGAGGTGCCAGAGTCGTACGCGAGCATGCCCGCGTTGGTATTCTCCCTGACCTCGCAGCCCTCCACGTCCAGGCTCGCGCCCTTCTTGACCTGAATGCCGTACCCGCCCTCCCCGTTCTCGTCGGGCTTGGTGTCCTCGATGCTCGTATCCCGCAGGCTGACCGAGGAGGCCGGATCGAACGCGGCCACGCCTATTCCGGTGTTCCCTCTGACCTCGCAGGCCTCCGCGATCAGGCTCGCGCCCTCCGCGACCTGGATGCCGAACGCGCCCTCCCCGCTTTGCTTGGGCTTGGTGTCCTCGATGGCGGACTCCCGGAGGGTGACCGAGGTGCCGGAGTCGAACGCGGCCACGCCTGCGCCTGTGTTCTCCCTGATCTCGCAGGCCTCCGCATCCAGGCTCGCGCCGCCATAGACCTCGATGCCGTACCCGTCCCCTCCGTTCTCGTCGGGCTTGGTGTCCTCGATGGCAGTCTCTCGGAGAGTGACCGAGGTGCCGGAGTCGTACGCGGCCACGCCCATGCCGGTGTTCTCCCTGAGCTCGCAGCCCTCCGCGTCCAGGCTCGCGCCGCCGTAGACCTCGATGCCGTACCCGCCCTCCTCTTTCTCGTCGGACTCGGTGTGTTCGATGGCAGTCTCCCGGAGGGTGACCGAGGAGCCGGAGTCGTACGCGAGCACACCTACGGCGGTGTTCCCCTCGACCCCGCAGGCCTCCATTGTGAGCGTCGTCGCGTAGATTCCTGCCTGGTAGGCCGCGACACCGATGAACTCGTTGTCAACTACGGCGGAATCCCGGATCGACATGGTCCCTGACCCGACCCGCACCCCGACATAGCGCGACCCGCTCACCGTCACTCCCGAGACCTCCACCTGCGACGAACGGACCTCCACCTCGATCCCCGCAGAGCTCTCCGTCCCCCCACTCGCGTCGACGAACACCAGTTCACTGCAGCGGCCGGCCAGGTGCACGCCGTCGTGCCCGCGATCCATCTCCAGCGTCTCCGGATAGCTCCCCGCCGCCACGGCCACCATCCCTCCATCAGCATCGCCCGCCGCATCCAGCCCCGCCTGGATGGAGGTGAAGGGTGCGGCCTCGCTGCCATCGCCGCCTTTCGCGGCTGCGACGTCCACGTAGACCGTGCTCTCGTCGACCTCCAGGTTCCCCCAGGTGCCGGTGCCGCAGGAGGCTGGCACGCACTCGCCGTCGTCGTCGAGGTAGCCGGTGTCGCATCCGGGATCAGGTTCGTCGATGGGGCCGGTGTCGTGGGTGGGAGCCGTGTCGTCGGTAGAGGGCTTCGGGCCCTTGACCTTGTCGCAGGCGAGGAAGAGAAGCGCTGCGAGGATCGGAAGCTGGAACTCGCAGGCATGGCGGAATATGGAGAGCATCTCAACGCTCCCTGGGCGCGATGAGGGGGACCGGATCCGTCGGCTCGTGCCGGAGTGGTTCCAGGCGCAGCTTCCGTGGCTTCGAGCGCGGGGCTGGAGGCAGCAGCGGCGCGGGCTCGAACACGTGGGGGAGCGCGACCGGCACGGCGGGGCGTTGCAGGGCAACTGGATCTGGGAAGCCGGGGCGCGTGAACGCTGCGCCGTGCCCCGACTTCGGCTCCTCGAGCATCAGGCGCAGTGTGAACTCGTCCTCGCAGGTGGCATAGTCGTACGCGGGGCAGAGCTCCACCGTTCCGATGACCTCGTCCCCGTAGCCGTCCGGAGGCGTGGCGCAGTCGGCGCCTTGGATGACGAGGTCCACGGCGTTTTCCGCATAGCTGTTGCCCGAGAGGGTGGCTGTGGCGTTCTCCAGGAACAGGCCGGCGCCCAGACCGTCCGCAAGCAGGTTGTTCTCCAGCAGCAAGCCCGAGCTTCCGTCCCAGGTCGTCACGCCTTCCTGGGCATAGACGGCATCGCCGCACTTGGTCAGGCTCTCCCTGGTCCAGCCCTCTCCGCCGTGGATGGTAT
>CAYVQL010000360.1:0-10667 GCA_964454135.1 uncultured Enterobacterales bacterium
GTGAGCTGTTGCGCTGCCGCCCAGATGACCTGTGCAGCTGATCTGGACCACCACCTTTTTTTGGGGGGAAGACAGATTCTTCCCCCCCTATCCGAGGCGGACACCGCCTCTCCCCCCCATCTTCGCCGCTTGATGAGCGGCGCAGGGCTGCACAAGCAGCCCTGACACAGCGCTGCGGAAGCCCCTCGAACTGTCGGCAGGATCGGCGTTATTTGTTCGGTGCCCGGTCGTGAATTCATGACAACGATGATCTTGCGCTTCTGCCGGGGATCGTAGGATAAATCGTAATGGTGGCATCCTGACCCCAATGATCTGACCCCAATGATCGCGGTTCTTCCTGCCCGAGTGCGGGCCCCCTGGCCGTGATACCTTCCTGCGACCTCGCCGCACACCTTGCCCAGGAGCTCCGCCCATGGCCTTCGGACATCCGAAAGGACTCTTCCCCCTCTTCTTCACCGAGATGTGGGAGCGCCTCGCCTTCTACCTGATGCTCGGCATCCTGGTGCTCTACGCCATCGACACCGAGCGCGGCGGTCTGGGTCTGCCACTGGGTCAGGCAGCCGAGATCTACGGCACCTACATCGCCTTCGTCTACTTCACGCCCTTTTTGGGCGGCATGATCGCCGACCGCTTCCTGGGCTACCGCAAGTCGGTGCTGATAGGCGGCATCCTGATGTCGGCCGGGCTGTTCATGCTGGGTGTGCGCAGCATGCCCACCTTCTACGGCGGCCTGACCTGCCTCTGCCTGGGCAACGGCTTCTTCAAGCCCAACATCTCGGCCATGGTAGGCAACCTCTACGCCGCCGACGATCCCAACCGCGACGCCGGTTTCAACATTTTCTACATGGGCATCAACATCGGCGCGGCCGTCTCGGCCCTGCTGGCGGCGCCCCTGCGCAACCTGTGGGACTTCAACGTGGCCTTCATGGGCGCCGGCGTGGGGCTGCTGATCGCGGTGGTCATCCTGCTGGCCAACTGGAAGACCCTGGCGCGGGCCGACCGGCAGCCCGAGCCCGATCCCGACGACATCGGCTTCGGCAAGGTGGTGCTCATCATCCTGCTGCCGGCCGCCCTCTGCGGCACCCTCGGCTACTTCATCGGCAACGCCGTGGAGGCCATCCGCAGCTCCATCGGCCCCATCACGTTCGGCTTCCTTGTGGGGACCATCCCCATCCTATCCTACTTCGCCCTGCTCATCCGGCAGGCCAGCCCGGACGAGAAGGTCGGCCTGAAGGCCCTGATGCCCGTCTACCTGGCGGGCGGCACCTTCTTCATGATCCTGCACCTCAACGGCGGGCTCATCACCGTGTTCACGCAGGAGGACACCTACCGCGGTGGCAACTGGATGCCCGAGTCGGTGGCCCAGTTCTACGGTCAGAAGGCCATGCCCTCCTACTTCAAGAACGCCGCCTCCGACGTGCCTCGCCCCGACGAGCGCACGCTGCTGGTGGCCGAAGAAGAGGTGGCCGCCACCTTCGGCGCCCGCATCATGGGCGAGACGGCGGTAGACTCCCTGCTGCAAGCCAACCCGGACGTGCAGCAGCTGGCCACGGACGATCCGGGCTTCTCCTCCGACTGGGGCTTCCTGGGCCTGGAGGTCTACCCCGAAGCCAACGTCAAGATCGAGACGGCCACCGACACCCACGGCCGCAGCTCCATGTCCGTGCAGATCGATCCCGAGGGCACGCCAGCGCTGCGCGAGGTGGCCCTGGTACGGCAGGTCGAGGGCCAGGCCGCGCCGCTGATGCTGCTCAGCCAGGAAAGCTACGACGGGGTCTACGTCAAGACCGACGCCAGCACGCCGCGTATGGAGCCGGGCCAGTTCCTGCCCCTGGTCAACGCCGAGCTGATCACCGGCACCTTCAACCCCATCTTCGTGGTGGTCTTGACCCCCTTGGTGGTGCTCTTCTTCGGTTGGCTGGTCAAGCGCGGCACGCCGCTGACCACTGCCCGCAAGATCTTCCTGGGCATGCTGCTGACCACGGTCTCCATGGGCATCATGATCGTGGCCACCAGCCTCGGAGGCAACGGCGAGGACAAGGTCTCGGTGCTGTGGCTCTTCTTCACCTTCATGATCATCACCGTCGGCGAGCTCTGCCTGTCCCCCATGGGCCTGTCGCTGGTCACCAAGCTCTCGCCCAAGCGCCTGGTGGGCCTGATGATGGGCGGCTGGTTCCTGGCCAGCGCCATCGGCAACAAGCTCTCCGGCTTCATCAGCGGCCTGGAGCCCACCACCACCATCTTCGTCTGGTTGGCCGTGGCGGCCCTGGCCGTGGCGGGCTTCATCTTCATGCTGCTGCCCAGGCTGGACGCCGCGATCAAGAAGTACGGGGCCTAGACCTCCAGGAGCCCCCCGGGAGAAGCCATGGCCTTCGCCCACCTGCACACCCATAGCCAATACACTCTGCTGGACGGCGCAGTGTCACCGGCTGCCCTGGCGGCCAGGGCCGCCGCGCTGGGGCAGCCCGCCCTGGCGCTGACCGACCGCTGCAACCTCTACGGCGCGGTGGAGTTCTTCAAGGCCTGCAAGGCCGCCGAGGTGCATCCGGTCATCGGTAGCGAAATCGCCATCCAGCCCGAAGGTATCGAGTACCGCGATCCCAGGGGGTTGGCGGGTGGCTGGTCGCTGGTGCTGCTGGTGCAGGACGAGCAGGGCTACCGCAACCTGTGCCGCTTGATCACCGGTGCCATCTTCGACGGCATGCACTACCGTCCACGGGCGGACCTGGCGCAGCTGGAGGCTCACGCGCAGGGTCTGATCGCGCTCAGCGGCGGGCTCAAGGGTCTGGTGGGGCGTGCCGCTACGCTCGAGCGCCCCCAGGAGGCGCGCCAACAGCTGGAGGCGCTGCTGCGGATCTTTGGGCGGGAAAACCTGTTCCTGGAGCTGCAGGACTACGGCCTGCAGGGGCAGCCCGAGGCCAACCAGCTCAGTCGCGAGCTGGCCGCCGAGGCGGGCCTGGACACGGTGGTCACCAACCCCGTGCACTACCTGCGCCCCGAAGACGTGGTCACCCAGGACGTGCTGCACGCCATCGCCTGGGCCGAAGCCCTCGACAGCCCCAAGCGCCATGGGCCGCAGACCGACCAGCTCTACTTCAAGGAAGAGGCGGAGCTGCGCGAGGTCTTCCCGCAGGACAGCGCGGCCCTGGAGCGCAGCGTGGAGCTGGCGGCGCGTTGCCAGTTCGAGTTCAGCTTCGGCAAGTACCATTTTCCGGCCACCACGCCCCCCGACACCGACGACCAGGCCGACAGCGACGCCAACTGGGCCTACTTCTTCAAGGCCTTCGCTCCCCCGAAGGACTTCGGCCTGCCCGGCCCCAACGAGCGCATCCCGCCACGCGTTCCCGGCGCCGGCAACCTGGCGGGCTATTTTCGCTGGTACGCCACCCGCGGTCTGCAGCTGCGCCTGGAGCAGGTCCCCGCCGAGCAGCACTCGCAGTACCAGGAGCGCCTGGAGCGAGAGCTGGGCATCATCATCGAGATGGAGTTCCCTGCCTACCTGCTGATCGTGGCGGAGTTCATCAACTGGGCCAAGGACTGCGGCATCCCCGTGGGCCCCGGGCGCGGCAGCGCCGCGGGCAGCCTGGTGGCCTGGGCCATGCGCATCACGGATGTGGATCCCATTCGCTTCACCCTGCTGTTCGAGCGCTTCCTGAACCCGGAGCGTGTCAGCATGCCCGACATCGACGTCGACTTCTGCCAGGATCGGCGAGAGGAGGTGATCGAGCATGTGCGGCAGAAGTACGGCAGCGAGCTGGTGGCCCAGATCATCACCTACGGCAAGCTGAAGGCCAAGCTCGCCATCCGGGACGTGGCGCGCGTGGCCAGCCTGACCTTCAACGACGCCGATCGCATCGCCAAGCTGGTCCCCAACGACCTGAAGATCACCATCGACAAGGCCTTGGACGAAGAGAAGAGCTTCAGAGGGGTGGCCGAGGGAGATCCCAAGGTGCGCCGGGTGGTCTCCCTGGCGCGGCGCATCGAGGGCATGACGCGTCAAACCGGCGTGCACGCCGCCGGCGTGGTGATCGCCGACAAGCCCCTGACCGAGTACGCTCCCCTGTATCGGGACGGCCCCGAGGGCGGCCCCGTGGTGCAGTACGAGATGAAGGCCGCCGAGGGCATCGGCCTGATCAAGTTCGACTTCCTCGGGCTCAAGACCCTGGACCAGATCCGCGACGCCGTGGAGCTGGTGCGGCGCAACACCGGCGAAGAGATCGACATCTCCCGCATCCCTCTGGACGATCCCGCCGCCTTCAAGCTGCTCTCCGATGGCGACTCCCTGGGCGTCTTCCAGGTGGAGTCCGACGGCATGCAGCGGCTGCTGATCCGGCTGGAGCCCCAGACCATCGACGAGGCCATCGCCCTGATCGCGCTCTATCGGCCGGGCCCGCTGCAGTCGGGCATGGTGGACCGCTTCGTGGAGCGCAAGCACGGCCGGGAGCCCATCAGCTACGCCTTGCCCCAGCTGGAGCCCATCCTGAACAGCACCTACGGCGTGGTGCTCTACCAGGAGCAGGTGATGCAGGTGGCCCAGGTGCTGGCCGGCTACCGCCTTGGGGAAGCGGACCTGCTGCGCAGGGCCATGGGCAAGAAGAAGGCCGAGGAGATGGACAAGCAGCGCAGCCGCTTCCTCTCCGGGGCCGAGGAGCGGGGCATCGATCCCGAGGTGGCCGAGAGCATCTTCCAGAACCTGGCCAAGTTCGCCGCCTACGGCTTCAACAAGAGCCACTCCGCGGCCTATGGGCTGATCGCCTACCAGACCGCCTGGCTCAAGGCCCACCACCGCGCCGAGTACATGGCCGCCCTGATGTCCATCGAGGCCGACAACACGGACAAGGTGCTCACCTACATCAACGACTGTCGCCGGGCCGGGCTGCCCGTGCTGCCCCCGGACACCAACCAGAGCCTGGCGGGATTCGACGTGCCCGCTGCGGATCGCGGCAGCATCCGCTTCGGGCTGACCGCGGTCAAGAACGTGGGCAGCAGCGCCGTGGATGCCATCATCCAGGCTCGTGAGCAGGAAGGCTCTTTTCGCGACCTCAGCCACCTGCTGGAGTCCATCGACCTGGGCAAGGTCAACAAGCGCATGCTCGAGGCCCTCATCCGCTGCGGCGCCTTCGACTGGACCGGTGCCACGCGGGCCTCCTTGGCCCAGGGGCTCGACGGGGCCATGAAGGTGGCCCAGCAGGCCCAGGAGACGCGGGCCAGCGGCCAGGTCAGCCTGTTCGGGGGGCCCGCCACCCCACTCCCCAGCTTCCGCTTCCCCGTGGTCCCCGAGTGGACCACGGGACAGCGCCTGGCCTACGAGCGGGAGGCGTTGGGTTTCTACATCAGCGGCCATCCGCTGGACGCCTACGGCGATGACCTGAAGCGCCACGTCACCTGCGGCATCGACAGGATCCACCGCTTCGCCAAGCCCGCCACCAAGCACCGGCGCCGCAACGCCGAGCCAGACGTGACGGTAGCCGGGATCGTCACGGCCAAGCGCGCCTTCCGCACCAAACGGGGCTCCCGCATGGGCTTCGTGACCCTCAATGATCGTAGCGCCAGCGTGGAGTGCACCTTCTTCGCCGATGCCTGGGAGTCATCACGCAAGGTCCTGGAATCCCAGCAGCCGATCCTGGTCCGTGGAAACGTCGAGCGGAAAGAGGGTTCGGATGACATCAGCCTGCTGGCGACCAGCGCGGAGCTGGTGTCCGAGCTGTTGTCCAGGCGCACGCGGGAGGTCCGCATCGCGCTACGCTCCGAGGAGCTAGACGAGTCCCGAACCGAGCGCCTGCTGGAGCTCTTCCAGCGCCATGCGGGCCCCTGTGGTGCTCGCATCCACCTGCGCTACCGGGACAAGGCCGACGTCGTGCTGCTCTTTCCCCCCGATCGAGGCGTCTTGGCCGACGACACCCTGCGAGACGAGCTGGAGGCCCTCTTCGGGCGTCCCGACGCCGTGAGGTTCATGTGACAGCAAGCCCCGCCTTCCTCTCCTGCCTCCTGTTCCTGCCCTCCACCGCGCCGGCCGCTTCCAGCCCTGCCGCGGAGCAGCTGTTCGAGCCCGTCACCACCAGGCATGGCAGCGCCGTGGCGGACTGGACCGAGCTCGAGTTGCGCCTCAGCGCCCAGGCCGCGCCCGTGGCCGGGGCGCGCGGGGAGGTCTCGGTAGTGGAGCAGCAGGCGCGCACCCGCCTGGGTCCGCGCATGCTCGAGGCAGCTGGTCAGCTGCGGCTGGACCACGAGACCACGGCGGGGGACCTGATGACCTCTGGCGAGGCCCTGGGCAACCACCTGGACCAGGAGAGCTCGTCCTGGAACGTGGTCGAGACGCGCTTCTTCACCTCGGGGCGCGTCGAGGTGGATGGCGTGCTTGATCTGGCAGCCTGGCTGAAGCCCGTGCGCTACACGCGGGCCCAGCTCGAGGAACTGCCCGCCAGCGAGCCCTCTTCGTTCACGGGGATCCTGCTGGACGCGCGCGGGCTGGACGCCGAGGCCGCGCTGGCGCCGCGCATCCTCTCCCCGCAAGGCGAGCAGCTCTACGGCCTGGACCAGGTGCTGCGAACCGCGGCCCGCGTACGTCACCCCGTCCGCTACGTCAGCGATCCGGCCGATCCTCGCGCCCTGGAGAGAGCCGGAACCAAGCCGCTCATCCTGCAGGCGTGCGCCGTGGAAAACGACGTGGACCTGGTGCTGCCCGCGGAAGACGCCATCCGCTTCGCCACCACCACCCGCGACGCCCGCCTGCTGGCCGAGGCGCGGGTGGTGGTCGTGCTGGACCCGTGACCAGGCCCGGGGCTCTGCCCCGTTGGGAGTGGCTGGGTCGCTTGCCCTACGAGCAGGCCTTGCTGCGCCAGCGGGCACGGAGAGAAGCCGTGCTGCGCGGCGAGGCCGAGCCTGCGCTCTGGATGCTGGAGCACGATCCCGTGATCACGGAGGGTCGCCGGCCCGTGAACCCGCCCGTGCCCCTGGAGGCGCTGGCCCGCGCCGGGATCGATTGGCAACGCACGGAGCGCGGAGGCCTGGCCACCTACCACGGACCAGGGCAGCTGGTGGGCTACCTGCTGCTTGATCTGCCGGCCTTGGGCCTGGGGGTGCGGCGCCTCGTGGCTGCCGTGGAGCAGGGCCTGATCCGCTGGCTCGCCAGCCGACAGCTGAGCGCGGGCCGACGGCCAGGCTACCCGGGTGTCTGGCTGGATCGGCGCAAGATCGCTGCGCTGGGTCTGCACATCAGGCGCGGCGTGAGCATGCACGGCTTCGCCATCAACCTGCGCACCGACCTGGCACCCTACGATCTGATCGTTCCGTGCGGTATGGCGGACGCGGAGGTCACCAGCCTGCACAAGCTGCAGCCCGAGGCGCCCTCTCCGGCAGAGGCAGCCGAAAATATAGCCCTGCGGGTGCTGGAGGCTCTGGCCTCGGCCTCCGATCGTCGGCCCCAGAGCGGCCGACGCGCTGTCAGCCTTCAGCGTTCAGCCGTCAGCTCGCTGCATCCGGACGACGGAGGCGGATCTTGAACGCGAAACAGGCAGGTGGAATGATCTGCTCTGCCCGGGCAGCTAAGACGCTGATTGCTGATGGCTGACTGCTGATTGCATCGTCGGCGCAGCCGACGATATTGGCCTCGGCCGCGTCTTGACCCCTCGCATCCCACTCCATATAGGGTGGCCGAACGCGAATTGGAAACCGACTGATGACCAGAACCCAGCTCATTCGCGCCGTCGCCGGGCGAGCCGGTATCTCGCAGGCCCTGGCGGCGCGCGTCGTCAACGGTCTCTTCGAGCAGATGCGCGACGCGCTCTGCCAGGAGCGCCGCGTCGAGATCCGTGGCTTCGGCACCTTCCAGGTGAAGCGCTACGACGGCTACCAGGGCCGCAACCCCAAGAACGGGGCTCGAATACAGGTCAAGCCCAAGGCGCTGCCCGTGTTCAGGACGGGCAAGGACATCCACTGCCGGCTGAATGCCAGCCGCCTGGATCCGGACCAGGATTGACCGTGATCTGCGCCTTGCTAGCCCTCAGTGCCGCCAGCCTCGCGGGTGACCTCTACGTCAACGGCGTCCGCGCGGATGGCCTGCGCAGCCAGGATTTCAAGGGTGTCGACATCACCATCGACAGCCAGGGGAACATCCACGTCGACGCCCCCAACTACGTCGTGCGCACCATCACGCCTGCCGAGAGCTCGGTGCCCGTCAGCCCCAGCGGGGCCCAGGGCGTCGCCAGGGGGGCCTACTGGCTGGTGACCGAAGACCACCGCTCCTCCGGCCACAGCCTGGAGGTCTACGCCAATGGCACCCTGGTGCGCCGCATCCGCTCGGGGGATCCGCAGGTGATCCTGGATCTTGCTCCCTGGCTCGAGCCGGGCAAGAACAACATCACCATCTCGGCCCTGCCCGGCCCGCAGCCCGCGGGCGGTGCGCTGCACGTCTACATCGGCTCAGGCAGCAACCAGGCGGGTGTGGTCCGTCTGCAGGATCCCGACATCGACTACGTGCGCCGTTCTTCCGACCCTGCCAGCGGCGGCATGCAGGACTACCAGTTCACCGCGCGGTGACGCCCCCCCACAGGCCCACAGCCCGCCCTGGCCCTGAGCTCGTGCTGGCAGGCGCCGGCCAAACCCCCGGGAGTCGGTCTTGACATCTCCCTCCGTCCGCCCCGATCCCAGCAAGCGAAAGACCTACGTGCTGGACACGAACGTCCTGCTCTACGATCCTCGCGCGCTGCAGGTCTTCGAGGAGCACGAGCTTGTGCTCCCCATCACGGTCATCGAAGAGATCGATCGCTTCAAGAGAGACCTCAACGAGACGGGACGCAACGCCCGCTCCGTCTCGCGCACGCTGGACCAGCTGCGGAGCTCCGGCAGCCTGTCCAAGGGCCTGCCGCTGCCAGGTGGCGGAAGCCTGGTAGTGGACCTTGGGCTGGACAGCGATCAGCTCCCCGCCAGCTTCGTGCCCGACAGCAACGACAACCGCATCCTGGCCACGGTGCTGCGGCTGTGCAAGAAACGCCCCCTTGGTTCGGTGGTCTTCGTCACCAGGGACGTCAACATGCGCCTCAAGGCGGATGCGCTGGGCATCCGAGCGGAAGACTACCAGCACGCCCACATCCGGGTGGATGAGCACTACACGGGCGTGGCCGAGCTACAGGTCCCCGAGAAGCTGCTGCAGGAGATCTACCAGCGGGGCTGGATCCCCTGGGAGGACGAGCAGCTCTACGCCAATCAGTTCTTGATCCTGCAGGCCGAGGACAGCGTCGCCAAGCAATCCGCCATGGCGCGCTTCGATCAGCGCCAGGGGCGGCTGCGCCGCGTGACGCGCCCCAAAGACAGCGTCTGGAGCATCTACCCCCGCAACAAGGAGCAGATCTTCGCCCTGGATCTGCTGCTGGACGACGCCGTACGACTGGTCACCCTGGACGGCATCGCGGGCACCGGCAAGACCCTGCTGGCCATCGCCTGCGGCTTGCAGAAGGTGGCCGACGAAAAGGCCTACCGCCGCCTGGTGGTCGCACGCCCCATCTTCCCCCTGGGGCGCGACATCGGCTTCCTGCCCGGCGACCTGAGCGACAAGCTCAATCCCTGGATGAAGCCCATCTTCGACAACCTGGAGCTGCTGCTCAACGGGTCGGACGACCCGGCCCGCAACCGCCGCGGCGGCCCGCCTTCCTACCAGGCCCTGCTGGACCAGAAGATCATCGAGGTCGAAGCGCTGACCTATATCCGCGGCCGCTCCATTCCCCGCCAGTTCCTGGTCATCGACGAAGCCCAGAACCTGACCCCCCACGAGGTGAAGACCGTCATCACGCGGGCCGGAGAGGGCACCAAGGTGGTGCTGACGGGCGATCCCTACCAGATCGACAATCCCTACGTGGACGCCACGTCCAACGGCCTGACCTACGTGGTGGAGCACTTCAAGGGCATGGGCCTGGCCGGTCATATGACCTTCCGCAAGGGGGAGCGCAGCGAGCTGGCGGAAGCGGCGGCGCGCCTGCTCTGACGCTCGTTTTCTATCGCCATCCTCCCCCACCCGCCCGCCCTCCGACCACCAGCCTTGCCTCACCGTTTCCTGCCCACCTGCGCGAGAGAGACCGGCGGCGATGCGCTGGACGTGGTGCTGGTGACGGGCGACGCCTACGTGGATCACCCTTCCTTCGGCGCCGCGGTCATCGGGCGCTGGCTGGAGCAGGCGGGCTTCAGCGTCGGCATCATCGCCCAGCCCGCCTACGATGATCCCGGCGCCTTTCGAGCCCTGGGGCGCCCGCGCCTCTTCTTCGGCGTCAGTGCGGGAAACATGGACTCGGTGGTCAACGCCATCACCTCCAGCGGTCGTCGCCGCAATCAGGACGCCTACACGCCCGGCGGGCGCTCGGGCGCCCGCCCCCTGCGCGCGACCATTCCCTACGTGGCGCGCCTGCGCCAGGCCTGGCCCGGGGTGCCCGTGCTCATAGGCGGCGTGGAGGCCAGCCTGCGGCGCCTGGCCCACTACGACTTCCAGCAGGACAAGCTGCGGCGCTCCATCCTGCTCGACAGCAAGGCCGACCTGCTGGTGCACGGCATGGGGGAGCTGGCGGTGGCAGAGGTGGCCCGCCGGCTTGCCGCGGGTGGCAGCGTGCAGGACTGCCGCGACGTCCCGGGAACGGCCTGGGCCTGGGGCGCCCGGGAGGGCAGACGGTTGGGGGTGGGTG
>CAYVQL010000361.1:0-1595 GCA_964454135.1 uncultured Enterobacterales bacterium
GGCATGGGCGGCATGGGCGGCATGGGCGGCATGGGCGGCATGGATCCGTCGGCCCTGGGTGGCATGGATCCCTCCGCTCTGGGTGCCCTCCAGGGCATGGGCGGAGGGCAAGAGAAGCCAAAGCTCAGCGCGGCCGAGAAGGCCGAGCGAGTCAAGAAGCGCCGCAAGGCCCGCAAGGCGCGCAAGAAGGCCCGTCGAGGGAAGACCGGTGGGAAGAAGGGTCGCAAGTAGTCTCGAGGCGCTGGCTGATGGCTGAACGCGTGCTTGGCCCCTTGCTTATTCGGGCTCCGAACCATCTGGGGGACGGGGTGATGGCGCTGCCGACCATCCGGGCCCTGGCCCTGGCTGGCGAGAGATGCTGGGTCGCTGCTCCAGCTTGGGGGCGCACGATCTACCGGGAGCTGCCCGTAGAGCTGCTGCCGGCGGAGCAGGTCCCGGACGGCGCGCGCACGGCCGTGCTGCTTGCGCCTTCGTTCGGGGCCGCCTGGCGGGTGCGCCGCCTGCCCCGGCGTGTCGGCCTGGCCACCGATGGACGCTGGCCCCTGCTCAGCGACGCGGTCGTGCCTGGCGGCGGGCATCGTGCGCGGGACTACGCCGCCCTGGCTGCGGCCTGCGGCGTTCGGGTCCGGGGCGCGCCCCGCTTTCGCACCAGGAAAGAGGAGCTGGATGCCTTCGCCCACCTGCCCGAGCACATCGGCCTGAATCCCGTCAGCCGCAGCGGTCACACCGTGCAATGGCCCCATTTCGAGGAGCTGGCACGGGCCCTGGCCGGCACCGTGCGGGTCTACGCCGGCCCCGGCGAGGAGCAGGAGGCCAGCCGGCTGGTGCCCGACACAGAGCAGCTGGCGGGTCTGCCCCTGGGCGCCCTGGCGGGCGCCCTGTCCCGCTGTCGGGCGCTGGTGAGCAACGACAGCGGCATCGCCCACTTCGCGGCGGCCTGCGGGCGACCGGTGGTTGTGATCCACGGCTCCACGGCGGCCTACAAGACGGGCAGCGCTGGCGCTGTGGCGCTAGAGGCTCCGGTCATGGACTGCCGGCCCTGCTATCGCAAGCGCTGCCCCCGGGGCGTGCCCTGCCTGGGCGCCGTGGGCGTGGAGCAGGTGCTGGAGGCGCTGCCATGAGCGCGGGGCAGGGCCAGGACGGCACCCTGGTGGTGCGCTTCTCCTCCCTGGGCGACATCGTGTTGACCGGCGCGGTGACCGGCGCCCTGGCCCCTGTCACCTATGTGACCATGGCGCGCTACGCCGAGGTGGCCCAGCGATTGCCCGGCGTGGAGCGCGTGGTGGCGCTGCGGTCCGGCGAGTCCCTGGCATCCCTGGCGGATCGCCTGCCGCGCGGCGTCCGGCAGGCGGACCTGCACCGCAGCCTGCGTTCCTGGCTGCTGGCGTTGCGCCTGGGGGGCGGGTGGGATGTGATCCCGCGCTACGACCTGCGGCGGCGCCTGCGGGTGGCCTTCAAGACCGCGCCCGCGCCGGAGGTGTGCGCGCGCTACGGCCAGGCCGTGGGGGGGTGTGCCCCCCCCCCCCCCACGGTGAAGGGGGGGGGGGGGGGCGGGGGGCGGACAGGGGGGGGGGGGGGGCCCCCCCCCCCCCGGG
>CAYVQL010000361.1:1605-10645 GCA_964454135.1 uncultured Enterobacterales bacterium
TGTCTCCCGCCAGCCCGCCATGGATGAAGGGGGAGGGGGAGCGCGGAGCGCGATCTGGGGGAGGGGAGCTCCCCTCCCCCGGCTGTCTCCAGCTACGAGTGGAGGGGCCGCGAGACGCCCTGCTGCTGCTGCCGGGGGCGGCCCACGCCACCAAGCGCTGGCCTGCGGAGCGCTTCGCCGCTGTGGGGCGACGCTGGGACGGGCCCGTTCTTGTGCTGGGCGGGCCAGGCGAGGAGGCGCTCTGCCAGGAGGTGGCGCGGCGCTGCGGCGCCGGGACCGAGCTGGTCTGCGAGCGCGGATTCGCCCAGAGCTTCCGCATCCTGGGGCGTGCCGCGCTGGCGCTGGGGGGAGACAGCGGCCTGTCGCACCTCTGCGCCGCAGCGGGAATCCCCACGGCCGTGATCTTCGGGCCCACCGCCTCTCGTGACGGCTTCTGGGGGGATCGCTGCCTGGCGCTGGAGGAGGAGCTTCCCTGCCGTCCCTGCTCGCGCTACGGCCGACAGCGCTGTCCCATCGGCGACCATCTCTGCATGACCCAGCTGTCGACGGAGCGCGTGGCGCAGGCGCTGGAGAAGCTGCGACCATGACCATCACCGGCACCTGGCACATGGTGGGTGGCGACTTCCCGCCGGGCTTCGACGGCGGCGTCTCCGCCTGGAGCGTCGAGGTCGCGCAGGCCCTGTGGCGGTCGGGCAAGCCCTTGGCCGTCCACGTGCGCGGCGGCCGCCATCCCGTGGCCCGGCTGCGGGAGGGGGCCTGGGACGGGCGCGCGCCCTTCCCCGTGCGCCGTCTGCGGGGGCGCTCCTGGAACCGCCGGCAGGCGGCCATCGCTGCTCGGGCGTTGGGATCCACGCTGAAGCAGGGGGACTGCGTGCTGGCCACCACCTGGCCCGTGGCGGCGAAGCTGGCGGAGCGCTGCCGGCGCCTGGAGGTTCCGCTGCTGGTCGTGGCCCATGGCAGCGATGTGACCCGCCTCGGTGAACGGGCGCCGGAGGCCCTGCTGAGCTTGGCGCGCTGGGCGCGCTTTGGCGCGGTATCCGGTTTCCTGGCCGGCGTGCTCGAGGCCTTGGGCATCGCCGCCAGGGTGCTGCCCGCGCCGGTGAGACCTGCCCCTGTGGCGGGGCTCGCGCCGGAGCGACACGAGCTGCTGGTGGTGGCGCGCTGCACGCCGCTGAAGGGCGTGGATCGGGCGCTGCGCCTCGGCAAGGCGCTGGGCTGGCCCGTCTCCGTGGTGGGGGACGGCCCCGAGCGCCGCCAGCTGCAGGCACTGGCCCGACAGCTGGGCGTGCAGGCCCGCTTCTTCGGGCGGCAGCCACGTGAGCGCATGGGCGAGCACTACGGCCGCGCCACCTGCCTGGTCCTGCTCTCGCGCGCCGATGACGACGGCAGCGGGGCCGAGGGCCTGGGGCTGGTGGTGCTGGAGGCCGCTGCCCACGGCTTGCCCGCCGCCGTGTCGCCGGTGGGAGGGCTGCCCGAGGCGGTCGGTCCCGGCCTGGTCTTCGCGGATGCGGACGACGCGGCGCGCTCTGCGGACCAGCTGCGAGCCTACCTGGCCGACGAAGGGGTGGGCGCCAGGCAGCGGGCATGGCTGCGCAAGCGGCACGGGCCCGACAAGCTCGTGGCGTCCCTGCGCGCCATGGCGGGGCGGGCGTCCCCATGAACCTGCTCCACCTGTACCGACCCTGCATGCCCGAGCTGCGGGCGCAGGCCATCCAGGTGCTGCACAGCTGCGCGGCGCTGGCGAGGCGCGGTCACGAGGTCACGGTCTTCGCCCAGACCGCCCAGGGCTTCGCGGGTGACGAGACCGAGGCGCTGGCCTGCTACGGCCTGCGTCCTCATCCAGGATTGCGCGTGGAGATCCTGCCTTTTCGCCACCCAGGGCTGGCTGGCCTCGAGTTTCGCCGCCGCGCCCTGGCCTGGCTCTTTCGCAGGGCGAAGCGGGCCAGGGGCGAGCCGCCCGTGATCTACGCGCGCACCAAGCGCCATGCGGACCAGGCGCTGAGCCTGCGTCGGCTGTGGGATTTCACCCTGGTCTTCGAGTCTCATGAAGCCGAGTCCGCCCAGCTCCGGGAGCAGGGGAGAGCCCACGGAGCCCTGGAGCGCCTGGAACGCCGCGTGTTCGCGGGTGCGGATGGGCTCGTGACCAACTGCGAGGGCACGCTCGAGGTGCTGCGGCGTGCGCACGGATCCGGCCTGCCGCGGCGCTGCCAGGTGATCCACAATGGCTGCGATCCCTCCCGCCTGCGGCCGGGCATCCCCCACGAGGGCTTGGTGGCTGGCTACGTGGGATCCCTGCGGGGCTACAAGAACATCCGCACCCTGCTGGCCGCTGCCCGGTTGCTGGCCCCTGGGCTGCGGTTGCGCCTGGTGGGCGGCACGCCCGGCGAGGCCGAGTTCGAGGATGTGCGCCGCGGGGCAGGGGGGCTGGTGGAGCTGCGGCCCGCTGTGCCCTACCACCAGGTGCCCGAGGTGCTCGCGGGCCTGGACGTGTTGGTCTTGTCCCTGGGCGATGACCTGTACGGGCGCCAGCTGGCATCTCCCCTCAAGCTCTGGGACTACCTGGCCACGGGCCTGCCCGTGGTGGCTCCCGATCTCCCCTCTGTTCGTCGCATCTGCGGCGATGCCTTCTTCGCCTATCGGCCAGGCGACGAGCGCTCTGTCGCCCTTGCCATCCAGGAAGCCGCGGGCCGTGGGCGCGGTGAGCCCCGCTTGCGCAGCTGGGACCAGCGCGCGGAAGAGCTGGAGCGCTTCCTGCGGAGCCTGCCATGAGCGCGACGCGGCGCCTGGTGAGGCCGAATGTCGAGAAATGTCGCAAAAATCCCAATTCTTGCAGCAGCATGGGATTCGCACCGAAGCAGAAGCTGCTAAGCTGTCTCTGCGCATCGAACTGGTGGTCCCTTGGATCCTGTCTCCGTAGATCCGAAAGCCGTCTTGCGACTGCTTCGTGAGCAGACGAAGAAAGCGCGGGGCAAGGGCAGGCGCTCCAAGAGGGGGCGCCGCAAGAGGATCAAGGAGGAATCTTCCCTAGATAGCCAGCTGGAGTCCATGGCCACCCTGGAGGTCGACCAGGAGCAGCCCCTGGCCTCCGGTTCGCGGGTGCGCCGGCTTGTGGTGGAGAAGACCGATCCCGTCGGCCTCGATTTCCCGGATCCGGTGCGACCTCCAGGTCCTCCTGAGCCCAAGCGGAAGAGCGCCCCCCCGAAGATCCTGCTGGTGGACGAGGATCCCGACGATCGCGCTCTCGCCATCCGCTTGTTGAGGAAGGAGTACGCGGATCTGCGCCTGACCCAGGTCTGGGACCAGGAGCGCTTCGACGAGGCCCTGAAGGGCAAGCCCTACGACCTCGTGATCACCGACTTCCACCTGCTATGGGCCGACGGGCTGCAGGTGCTGCGGCAGGTGCAGGAGCGCTGGCCCTCCTGCCCTGTGATCATGTTCACCGGCGTCGGCAACGAGGATGTGGCCTTGCAGGCCATGAAGCTGGGCCTGGCCGACTACGTGGTCAAGCACCCCGTGCACTTCGCGCGGCTGCCGGTGGTGGCGCAGCGCGCGCTGGCTCAGCTGGACAGCCAGCGTTCGGCCCGCGAGGCCGAGGGCCGTTGGCGCAGGCTCTTCGAGGATCTGCCCATCGGGCTCTATCGGACGACCCCTGGGGGATTGATCCTCGAAGCCAACCACGCGCTGCGGCATATGCTGCGCTATCCCGCCGAGAAGAGCATCCGCTCGCTGGACACCGCCGAGGTGTACATGGACCGCGGGCGGCGCGCCCAGTGGCTGGCGTTGCTGGACGACCACGGGGTGGTGAAGGACTTCGAGGCGGAGTTCCGCCGCTTCGACGGCCGGCGCATCTGGGTGCGTGAGAACACGCGAGCCGTCTACGACGAGCGCGGTGAGATCCTCTGCTACGAGGGCAGCTTGGAGGACATCACGGCGCACAAGCTGGCGGAGAGGGCCCTGCGTTCCAGCGAGCAGGAGCTGGGCGCGGTCTTCGATCACGCTCCCTTGATGATGATGCTGCTCGACCAGCGCCTGCGGATCCGCAAGGTCAACCTGGCGGTGGCCGACTACGCCGAGCGCACGCAGAGTGAGCTGCTGGACAAGTCGGTGGGACAGACCCTGCGCTGCTTGTGGGCCGAAGAGAACGGAGACCCTGGCGCCTTCTCCCCCAGCTGTCGCCGCTGTCCCATCTGTCGCTGCGCCGAGAACTCGGTGATGAACGGCATGGTGCACCAGGACGTGGAGGTCTGCCTGCCCGTGCGGTTGGGAGAAGAGGAGGTGGAGAGCGACTTCGAGGTCACCACCTCGCCCATGAGCCTTCAGGGGCAGCGCATGCTCCTGCTCTGCTTGCAGGACATCACCCAGCAGAAGCTGGCCGCCCAGGAGGCCCTGGAGAGCCGCGACGAGCTGGAGCGCGCCATGGGGGGCGTCATCAACGCCCTGGTGGAGATGCTCGCCACGCGGGATCCCTACACGGCCGGCCACCAGCAGCGCGTGGCCAGCCTGGCCAGCGCCATCGCGCTGGAGATGGGGCTGGACGAGCGGGTGGTCGCCGCGGTGCGCATGGCCGCCATCATCCACGACCTGGGCAAGGTGGCCGTGCCTTCCGAGATCCTGACCAAACCCAGCCGTCTGACCCGCCTGGAGTTCGACATCATGAAGATGCACCCGCAGGTGGGCTTCGACATCTTGAGCAAGCTCGAGTTTCCCTGGCCCGTCTCGGAGGTGGCCCTGCAACACCACGAACGCCTGGACGGATCTGGCTACCCCAACGGTATCCGCGGTGAGGAAATCCGGCTCGAGGCGCGCGTGATCGCGGTGGCCGACGTGGTGGAGGCCATGGCCTCCCACCGTCCCTATCGCCCCTCCCTGGGGATCAAGCGCGCCCTGGAAGAGATCCACCAGCAGAAGGGCATGCAGTACGATCCGGATGTGGTGGAGGCCTGCGTCCGCCTGGCGGGGCGGGAAGGGTTTGCCCTCGTCTGAGCCTCGCCCGCACCCAGCGAGCCTGTCCGCCCTGGATGCCTGGCTGCGGGCTGCGGGGCTGGGGCTGGGACATGCGCGCGCCTGCGGCCTGGCCGCAGAGGCTGTCGCAGGCTCGCCATGGGACGTCTTGGCTGCTGCCGGGCCCCTGGCGCGAGCCCGTGCCGCGATCGCGCCCGGCGACATGGGGTTGGACGCGTTCTTGCGGCCCTTGCCCGTGGACAGCCCGCGGGCTGCGCTGCGCCTGCCGGCGGGGGCTCCCTTTCCGGTGGCGGACCGGCGGCGCAAGAAGGCCCTGGGCGCCTTCGACACGCCCCCCTCCATGGCGCGTCGGCTGGTGGCGCTGGGCTTGAGCGCCTGCGAGACCACGCCCCGCTGCGCCCTCGATCCCGGCTGCGGGACCGGAGGCTTCCTGGCAGCCCTGGCCGAGGCGGGCGTGGAGGAGATCCGCGGCGAAGATCTGGACGAAGCTGCGCTGGCCGTGGCTCGCGTGGTGGCTCCCAGGGCCCGGCTCAGCCAGCGCGACGGCCTGCTTCCCGGGGAGTCCGTGGACCTTGTGGTGGGAAATCCGCCCTATGTTCCCCCCGAACGGCAGGACAAGGCCTCTCGGCGAGCGCTGAAGGAGCGCTTTCCGTGGCTGCACGGGCGCTTCGACCTGGCCGTGCCATTCGCCTGGGCCGCCTCCCTGCGCGTACACCAGGGAGGGGGGCTGGCCCTGCTGCTGCCCGCGCCCTTTCTCGTGCAACCCTACGGTCTGGAGCTGCGGCGTCGCTGGGTGGCCAGCCATCGCCTGACCTGGCTGGGGCAGGCCCAGCGCTTCCCGGGGGCGACCGTGCAGGTGGTCATGCTGGCCCTGCGGGCGGGCGCCGGACCGGCCCCCTTGCCCGCGCACGGCACACCCCCCGAGGAGGTCCTGGCGCTGCCGGCCGTTCCCTTGAATCCCAGCCAGCGCCCCGGGGACTGGCCGCTGCTGCAGCGGCTGCGAGAGCGCTCCCTGGTGCTGGGCGACCTGGCGGAGATCGACACCGGCGTGGTGAGCCACGGACCGGGGCACGGGCGCGAGGCCCTGCTGCACGACGAGCCAGGACCGGGGCGGGTGCCCTACGTGGATGCCCGGGACCTGCAGCAAGGACGACGGCGTTGGCTGGCGTACCAACCCGAGCGCATGCACCGGCCCAAGCGGCCGGGGCTCTTCGCGCCACCCAAGATCCTGGTGATGCGCATCGCGGGTCAGGGTCCGCTGCGGGCTTGGTTGGATGCCGAGGGCCTGTTCGCCGGTCACACCTTGACCGTGGTGCGCCCGACAGACCCCTGCGTCGCCCCCGAGCGCCTGCTGGACCTGATCCGCAGCCCCTTGAGCCGCGCCGTGCTGCGCCTGGAGCGCGGCGAGCGGGTGGACGTCTATCCCCGCGATCTGCGCCAGCTGCCGGTCCCGCGGGCTTGGCTGGAGCGACCCGCGCTGCCCTTGAGCGAGGCCTGGGGCCTGCAGGAGAGCGAGGTGGCGCGGTTGCGGGAGCTGGGGAGCTGAGTCCTCCTCCCCCAGCTGTTTCTGGTTACCGGAAGCGCATGCGTACCGCCCTCGCCCTGCTGGCCTGCATCGCGACAGCCTGCGCCGGGTCCTCCGTCGATGACAGCGCGCCCTCCTGCCCCCACCAGGCGGACAGCTGGATCGGCGGCCTGCGCAGCCACCTGCTGCAGGTCGACCAGGATGGCATCTTCGACTACGAACCTGTCCAGGACCATATCGCTCGCGTGCAGGGATCCTGGGACGAGCGGAGCGGGGCCTTTTCCTGGAAGCTGCGCTACGCCGCGGGGCACTACCTGGTCTCCGAGGCGGTCACGGGCAGCGCCAGCTTCGCGGCGGGCGGCGACCTGCAGCTGGAGCGCGGCACGCTGCAGCGCGACGTGCTGGGGGCCACCAGCGCCAGCTACGTCTGGGAGAGCTGGCAGGGCTGCGCGTTCCAGCGCGAGAGCGAGAGCGAGGCGGAGGGCCTGCTCACCCAGGTCAGCACCGTGGGCGAGCTGCTGGACGACGAGCGCCTGGTGCAGGTGTCCGCCTCGCCGAGCAGCCCGTGGACCGTGACCACCGAGCGCTACGCAGACCTGAGCGCGCACGAGAGCCACACCAGCTCCGACGGCGAGAGCTGGTACGAGGCCGACGAGCCCGGTGACGGCACGCGGCAGGTGGAGTTCTGGCTGCGCGACGGCGACGGGCTGGGCTACGAGGAGGGGGGCTATTTGCGCAGCTTCGAGGGGACGAGGGCCTACGATTTCCGGCGCTACCCCGAGGACGGCAGCTGGGACGTGCTGCACAAGCGCTGGGTGCTGCGCTACGACGGCAGTGGCCATGGCAGCGTGGTGGGGGAGAAGGACGGAGAGACCCTGACCTGCAAGTACATCTGGGACAGCGCGGGAGTGGGGAGCTACCTGTGCGATGATGGGCAGTCGGGGCCATATTGAGGTGGGGTGGGCGACGGGCCATGGGAATCGCACCCGGGTGCGCCAGATGGCGCTTCCGGAACGCGATGGCAAGCTGGAGCCTGGGTGGTCCCCCTAGGGCCCCCCGATGACCAGGTAGACGGCGCCCGCGTTGTCTCCGTTGGTGTCGTTGGAGCGAGCGCCGATCAGGAAGTCGTCGTAGCTGTCTCCGTTCACGTCTCCGGCGCCGTCCACGGCCCCTCCAGCTTTGTCTGGCACCTCGCCGGTCAGCTTGGCGTCGGCCGAGGAGAGCGCCATCGTCCCGCTGGCAGGCCCGTACACCAGGTAGGCCGCGCCTACCTCCTCGCCGTTGGTGCTGTCGTAATAGGCCCCCACCAGCACGTCGTCGAAGCCATCGGCGTCCACGTCGCCCGCTCCCGATAGCGAGGCTCCCGCCGCGCTGCCCTGCGGGCCCAGCAGCCGGGCCTGGGAGGCCTTGGGCAGCTCCAGCTCGCCCGCGGGGCCGGGCGCGCAGTCCTCGTCGATAGCGCCAACGCGGTCCTGGTCGGTGCCATCGCGGTGATCGGTCGCCCCGGGATGGACCGTGGCGTCCTCGTCATCGCAGTCCTGGTCCGCGGGATAGCCGTCGCCGTCGGCATCCTCGGAGGCGGGCTCGCTGTCGCCTGTCTCTACGACCGGGGGGCGCTGTCGGTGGGTTCTCCCCGCGGGCAGCCCGCGAGGAGAAGGAGCAGGGGCGGGATCTTGGTGGCGGGGATTCGCATTCTCGCCCCCACCGCTAGTGCACGAACTTGAAGGGCTGGCCGCGGTACATCGGTAGGCCGCGATATCCGCCAGTAGGCTGCGCTTGATCATCGCAGGAGATCTGCAGCACCCAGACGGTGTCGGAACCGGCGGCATCGAACTCGTATACAAAGGGGTCGATGGCGCTGGTTGTGTCGGAATCACTGCTGCAAGCGGCCACGACATGCCCCCCTGGCAGCATGTCGAAGGCGCTGCCCTGCCCCTCGCAGCTGGCGCCCAGGTCGTACTCCGCCACGATCTCAGCGGTCATCAGCACGAGGTCGAAATCGATCTCCAGGGCGCGGGTGACTATCGCGGGGTCGGGCACGTGGTTGTCGTAGAGCGTCATGGCGCCGTCCAGCATCCACCAGCCGGCGTGTCATGGGAATCCCCCTTGGTTGGTGGAGCGCTCGTCGAGCGTGGATTCACGATATATGCGGAAGAGAGGGGGCGCTACGAAGAAGGTGAAGAGGTGGAGACCGACGAGGCGCTGGTCAGCTGGTCAGCTGGTCGGGCTGGGGCGGTCCGGGCACATTGGCCAGGAGCGGAGAACGCCGCTGGCACGGGCACGGCCATCGGCGGAGGGCCTTGGTCATCGTTGCGGCCGAATGGTTTTCCCTGGGCGCCGCCCTCGCGCCCAAAACTATCCCCAAGGCCCGTGAGAGAACGCGTATTGGCATTTCGTGGGCAGCGATGCGCAGAGGTCGAGCCGGCCGATACCCTGCCTGCCCGACTACCCCGTCTCCCGACGCCCCCTCCCCGAGATCTCCACCCC
This sequence comes from uncultured Enterobacterales bacterium, assembly GCA_964454135.1. GTDB lineage: Bacteria > Myxococcota_A > UBA796 > UBA796 > JAFGLY01 > CAYVQL01. Next base: position 10,580 of record CAYVQL010000361.1, read on the forward strand.
GAGACCCCCTCCCGAGATCCCCACCCCGAAAACCCTCCCCGAGATCCCTTTCCCCCACGCACTACT
>CAYVQL010000362.1:0-10631 GCA_964454135.1 uncultured Enterobacterales bacterium
AGAAGACGTCCGGGGAGAAGACGTCCGGGGAGAAGACGTCCGGGGAGAAGACGTCCGGGGAGAAGACGTCGGAGGAGAAGACGCCGCGCCCGCTGTGGCCGCCGAAGAGGAGCGCCGCGGCGGGAGCTCGCAACCCGCCCCCGTGGAAGCGTCCTCCGAAGAGCCAGCCTCGGTGGCCGCCGCCCCCGCCGCCAGCCAGCCCGAAGCGAGCGGCTCGAACCAGGCCGCCGCCCGGAGCGACGCCGAGTCCCAGCAGAGCGCAGCGGCCGCGCAGGAGCAGGCCCCCGAGGCCGACGAGACCACGGCGAGCGATGTGCAGACAACCTTCGCCTCCATCACCGTGGTGGGGGCCAGCGGCTACCTGATGGGTCCCAGCGGGCGCAGCCCACTCGGCGAGGTGCCAGCTGGCAGCTACGAAGTCTTCGCAGAGCCCAAGGCCGGCGAGGGCTACCTCACCCTGGGCGTGCACGGGGTGGAAGCCGGCGACAACCTCATCTTTCGCTGCGGCTTCGGCTCCTGCCGCGCCTCACGCTAGCTAGCTTCAAGTCCAATCCCACTTCCCAGCCAAGACCGCATCAGGCGCCCCAGAAGGGCGTTTTTCTTGATCTCGGGGCCCCACTTCCATCACGAGGGCGGGCCGGACCAGCCCTGCTCGGGGGCTTGCAGGGCCTGGGCCGCCCAGCGCGCCAGCACGAATAGCAGGTCGCTGCTGCGATTGACGTAGCGCAGGGCCCGCCGATCCCAGGCCTCGGTCAAGACGACGATGCGCCGCTCCGCACGCCGGCAGACGGTGCGGGCGACGTGGAGCTGGGCCTCCAGCGGCGCGCCCCCCGGCAGGATGAACTGCCGCAGGGGGGGGAGTTCGCCGTCCAGCTCGTCGATCCAGCGTTCCAGCGCCTCCGGGCTCGGCCCCCGCTGCTCGCGCTCGCAGGGCGAAGCCACCACCGCAGACAGGCCGAAGAGGTCGCCCTGCAGGGCCACCAGGACGGCCTCCAGGCGCTCCATGGCCGGCCTGGCCGCTGTCTCGCGCCTGGCCAGAGCGCGCGCCAGGCCCAGCGCCGCATTGAGCTCGTCCAGGCAGCCGTAGGCCTCCACGCGCGCATGGTCCTTGGCCACGCGCAGCCCGCCCACCAGCTGCGTCTTCCCATCATCTCCGGCGCGGGTGTAGATCCTGCTCGCCATTTCGAAGCCTCCAGCACAGGTTTGGGATGAAGATATGCCATGACGCGAATTCGTCGAGCGCGGGCCCCGGGCGCCCGCCCATCGGGCGGGATACTGCGCAGGCTCACACCACGAACCAGGACCGCCCATTGCCCCGGCAGCCAACGCTCATCTCCGTCGAAGGCCTGCGCAGCTCGGATGCCACCAGCCTCTCGGTGATCACGCAAGACCTGTTCAACCAAAACCTCGTCCGTCTCGCGGCGCAGACCCTGGCGGACCTGTTCGCGCTCTCGGAGCTGCGGGACCAACTTCCGCCGCATATGCTCCGCGACCTGGACGCCTTCGCCAAGCAGAAGGTGCGTGAGCTGCGGGACCTGCCCGATGGCCCCCCCCTGGCGCAGCTGTTGGAGCGCCTGGAGCAGGTGCCGCCGGAGGCCGTGCCCGCCCGGCTGCGGCGCGCCGTCCTCGATCTGGCCGAGCCGCAGCGCCAGTGCCAGGAAGCCCGCGAGGCCCTCGACAGGCTGTCCGAGGGCTGGGACGGCGTGGAGCCGGAGGAGATCCGCGTTCGAAACCGCTCGGTGCAGGCCATCCAGCGCCCGGCGGTGCCCAAGCGCCTGCAGGTTCCCGACGACAGCAAGCCTCGCAAGAGGGCCCAAGCTCGCAAGAAGCCCAGCGGCACGCCCGCGCCCACGCCCGCCGCACGCCAGGACCAGGAACGGGCCTCGTGGATCAGGCAGGATGTGCTGGAGCGGCTGGACACCCACGGCGAGCGCGGCCTGAAAGAGAGCGTGCTGGTGGCTGGCACGCGCCGGCGCAGCCCCTTCCCCAACATGCTGGGGGCCGAGGTGCTGGCCGAGCTGCGGCAGCTGAAGAAGACCAACGAGGTGCGCAACAGCGCCGGCCGCTGGATCCGCGTCAAGCGCCTGGGTTGGTAGGGACCAGGACCTCTTCCAAGGGGTGCTCCTCCAGGAAGAAGCGGTAGTAGGCCATCACCTTCTTGACGTAGCGCACGGTCTCGGGGATGGGGGGCACCCCTCCATGGGCCTTGACCGTGGCCGGACCCGCGTTGTAGGCCGCCAGCGCCTTACGCAGGTCCTTGAAGCTACGCAGCTGCCTGGCCAGGTAGCGCGTGCCGCCATCCAGCGAAGAGGCCGGATCAAAGGGATCGCGCACATCCAGCTCCCCGGCGGTGCCGGGCATCAGCTGCATCAGGCCCTGGGCCCCGGAGCGGGAGACCGCCCTGGGGTTCATGTCGCTCTCCACCACGCAGACCGCCTTCACCAGCGCGGGCGAGAGCCCATAGCGCCTGGCCGAACCCTGGATCAGCGCGTCGAAGCGGTCCATCTCGTCCCGGTGACGCAGGCTGGTCTTGCCCGCGCTGCTGCTGGCACTGGGCGCAGGACGGAGCTTCACGGGCAACAAGGGCTGGAAAGACTCCAGCGCGGAGGGAGAATCCGTGATCGTGAGCACCCCGTTCTGGTCGGTGCCCAGGTAGAGCTCCCCGGCCCAAGCCACAGGAACCCATGCCAGCCCGCAGAGGAGCCAGGCTGCGGAGAACAGGCCGTGGCGGATGGCGTTCATGGGCCGCAGGCTAGCGAACTCGGCGCGCCCGGTCAAGGGAGACGGGTCAAAGAGCCGCCTTGACCAGGTTGTGCAGCCAGCCGACAACCAGCCCGGCCATCAGCGCCCCGGCCACCCAACCCTCGCGGGGCCCCAGCCAGTCCCAGAAGCGCAGCCAGCGCCCGCCCGGCCGGATCAGCTCCAGCAGGGAGGTCAGCGCCACGACAGCCGTGACCAGAAAGAGCAGCAAGCCAAAGGGCTGCGTCATGAAGGCGCTGAACAGCCGCCCGCGGACGGCCAGGGAGAAACATGTGGTCATCCCGCACATGGGGCAGGGCCAACCCGTGATCGCCAGCATGGTGCAGGTACCCAGGCCCAGCTGCTGATGGGTGCCGATGCCGCTGGGATCGGGCTCCAACAGCGCCGCGACCACCAGCACGGCGATGCTGGGAATCGCCAGCAGCAGCGCCGCCAGCCTGTCCAGCGCAGGCCTGCCAGCCGCTTTCTTCTCACCAGTGGGCTCGTTCTTCCCAGCTGAAGGCTCCACGCCGGTGCGACCGGCCTTGGGCTCCGTGCCCACGGATCAGTCCCCCTCGGCCTCCTGCCCGTCCGCGGCGTCCGCTCCCTCTTCGGGCAGGGTGACCTCCAGGATGGCCGAGATGGCGGCCAGCTCCCGATCCACGTCATCGAGCTCACCTACGACCTGCTTGCGGAAGCGCGCGTACTCGCTGGCGACGTTCAGGGCGGCCAGCAGTACGACGGTCTCGCCGTCCACACCTGGCGTTCGGGAGGCTATTTCCCCGATACGACCGTCGAGCCAGCGCGCCACCTGGATCACGTCTTCTTCGGGCTCGTCGCTCCGTACCGTGTAGTGCCGCCCCCGCAAGGTGATAGTAACCGACATGCGCGCTCCAAACGGCAAAGCTCAGCCAGCAAATGGCGAAATCGGAACAGGGTCCATTAATAGGACCCTCGCCCCGGGATTGTCAAGAGACGCACCTCAGGAGACGGGTTCCGGCGGAGGCTCCAGCAAGACGGAGACGAAGGCCTGAGCGTCGAAAGGCCGCAGATCGTCGACCTTCTCGCCGACACCGACGAACTTGATGGGCAAGCCGGTTTCGGCACGCACGGCCACCACCACTCCCCCTTTGGCCGTGCCGTCCAGCTTGGTGAGCACCAGCCCCGTCAGCCCCACCACCTCGCCGAAGAGACGGGCCTGGGAGAGCGCGTTCTGGCCGATGGTGGCGTCGAGGACCAGCAGCACCTCGTGGGGTGCCCCGGGAATGGCCTTGCCCAGTACACGGGTGACCTTGCCCAGCTGGTCCATCAGGGGCTTGCGGCTCTGCAGGCGACCGGCGGTGTCGCAGATCACCACGTCGTGCCCGCGGGCCTTGGCGGCCTGCAGGCTGTCGAAGAGCACCGCGGCCGGATCCGCTCCTTCGGCATGGGCCACGATGTCGGCCTGCGCCCGATCGGCCCAAATGCGCAGCTGCTCGATGGCTCCGGCGCGGTAGGTGTCGCCCGCCCCCAGCAGCACCCGGCTTCCCCCGCGCGAATAGCGCGCGGCCAGCTTGCCGATGGTGGTGGTCTTGCCGCCGCCATTGACGCCCACGACCAGGATCACCAGGGGTCCGTCGCCCTCGGCCCGAGCGATCTCCACCTTGTCGGTCAAGACCTGCCGCAGGCGCTCGCCCAGGCACTCCCGCAGCTCGGCCGGCGTCGCGATTCCCCGTTCTTGGGCGTCTTCTTTCAGAAGCTGCACCAGGTCCGCGGAGGCGCCCACGCCCACATCAGCCATGATCAGCACCTCTTCGAGCTCCTCGAAGAACTCGCTGTCCAGCTTCTGGCGCGAGAACACGCGATCGAGGCGCCCACCGACCAGCTCCCGCGTGCGCGCCAGGCCGCGGGCCAGGCGGCCCAGCAAGCCAACGGGTGCGGCAGCCTCGTCCTCCTCGGGGAGTGCAGGCGCCCGTTCTTCGGGCGCTCGCTCCTCGGCCAACTCGGGGCGCGCTTCCCCGGGCTCCCCCTCATCGAGGGAGTCGCTGAGCTTGGGCGGCAGCCGCCGCTCTCTGTCTACCGGCCTCTTCCTTTCGGCAAGGTGGGGATCCAGCTGGGAAGGAGCGGAGCGCGTCAGCTCATCGACTGGCTTGTCCCCCCCAGCCAGGGGCTCCTCATCCTCCAGCTGCTTGGGGGCCCCGCGCCAACCAAACCAGTAGCCGAGCAACACCAGCACAAGGGCTGCCAGGATGCTGACCGCACCCAGCGTCATCTCACTTAGTAACTGGCTTGTCTCGCCCATACGCATTCTCGGGAGGTGGCGGGGAGCCGGCGCTGCTGGCCCTCGTTGCCAGAACTAACGCCTCCGCCGTCCCTGGGCAGGCCAAGAGCCCGTCAGAATCAGTGCATGCGCACAGAGACCAGCTTCGAGATGCCCGCCTGCTGCATTGTGACGCCGTAGAGGGTGTCGGCGCACTCGATGGTCTTCTTGTTGTGCGTGATGATGACGAACTGGGACACGCGGGCCATGTCCCGCAACAGCTCGTTGAAGCGAGCGCCGTTGCCCTCGTCCAGGGGCGCGTCCACTTCGTCCAGGATGCAGAAGGGCGAGGGCTTGACCTCGAAGAGGGCGAAGATCAGCGCGATGGCCACCAGGGCCTTCTCACCGCCTGAGAGCAGGTTGAGATTGCGCAGCCGCTTGCCAGGGGGAGAGGCCAGGATCTCCACGCCCGTCTCCAGCAGATCCTGCTCGTCCGTCAGCAGCAGGCTGGCGCTGCCACCCCCAGCCAGGCGTCGGTAGAGCGCCTCGAAGTGCTGGTTCACCGCGTCGAAGGTGTCGCGGAAGCGGTGGCGGCAGGTGCGGTTGATGCGCGCCAGGGCGGCGCGGATCTCGGCCACGGATTCCGCCAGATCCTGGCGCTGGGCCTCCAGCTCCTCGTAACGGGCCCGCAGCTCCAGGTAGGACTCCACGGCGGTCAGGTTGACGTCTCCCAGCCGGGTCAAGGCGCGGCGGGCGCGCTCCGAGGCCTCGCTCCAGCGCCGGACCCGCTCACCGTCCTCGAGATGGGTGGGCTCGATGACCAGCACCTCGACCACCGGCAGGCGCTTCACGTCCACAGGGAGCCGTCGTTCGTCCTCCAGCCCATGGGGTACCAGCAGCTGGCCGTTCTTCTCCAGCCGATCCAGCATGGAGGGCAGCGAGACCCCCTGCTCCTCTTCGGCTTGCTGCCGCAGTCCCTCCAGGCGCGTGCGAGTCTCAGCCAGGGCCAGCTCCACCTCCTGCAGGGTCTGCGAAGCACGCATCTGCTCTTCCGCGGCCTCGGCCACCACCTCCTCGCTGCGCTGCACTCGGCTGCGGCTGCGACGGAGCTGCTGGCGCTCCTGCTCCAGCGCGGTGGAGGCCTCCTCCTGCTGGGTAGCGATCTTGCCCACGCGCTGCTCGGTCTGCTGCACCTGTTCCGCCAGCTCCACCTGGCGGGTGGCCACTCGCTGCGCTTCTTCCTGTGCCGCCTCGACAGCTTCGGCAGCCCTGCCCAGCTCGCGCTCGGCCGCTTGCTGAGCCCGTCGACCCGCCCGCAGGCGCTCCTGCAATGCAGCCAGGGCCTCGCCAGCCCGCTGCAGGGCGCTTCTCACCTCGCGCTGCGCCGCGTAGGCCGTCTCCAACTGGCCGACCAGGGCCCTCACCTCCTCCTCCGCCCGCTGCAGCGCCTCCTCCTCCACCACGACCGTGGCCTCCCAGCGTTCCAGCTCCTGTTGCTGGGCCTCCAGGCGCTGCGCTTGTCGCTCTCCGGTGCTCTCCAGCTGGCGCACCGCCCGCTGGTGATGCTGCTCGGCCTCGCCGCAGGAGCGCAGCCTGTGGGCCAGACCCGCAGCCTCCAGCTCCGCCACGCGGCGCGCTTCCTTGCGCTCCTCCAACACGGCGCCCGCCCCTTGCGCCGCGCTCTCGGCCTGCGCGGTGCCCTGACGCGCGGCCTGACAGCGGTCCTGCGCGCTGGCGCAGCGAGCGGCCAGCTCGTCGCAGCTGGCCTCGGCCTGACGCAGCGCACGGCGCCGTCCCAGGAGTGCGCCCGCAGCGTCGTTGCGCTGGCCCATGCGCACCAGCCCGCCTGGCCAGACCACGCAGCCATCCGGTGTGACGTTGGCGCCACCCTCTTCGGCACGCAGCAGCGCCTGCTCCAGATCCGGCACGCTCCGCACCTCGCCCAGCAGGCGCGCCAAGGCGCGCTGCGCGCGCCTCGAACCCCCTACTTCCGAGACCAGGCCCGCCACAGGCTCGTCTCCGGGGGCGCTCAGATCCAGCAGCCAGGCCACGCCGCTGCCAACGGCCTGCCGGGCCTGAAGCAGCTGCTGCCGATCGGCCACCCCCACCAGGTCCACCCGCTCCGAGAGCAGCGCGGCCAGCTGCGCCTCCAGGGCCTCGGCCACCTCCAGCTCCTCGGCCACGGCAAAGGAACCGGGCAGCGCGTCGAGCACGCGCCGCGAGGCGCTGGTCAGGCCCTCGTGCCTGGCCTGGAGCTGCTGCAGCGAGTCTCGCCGCGCCTGGGCCCCCGCGTGCTGGCGCTCCAGGGCCGTCAAGGCGCGCTCCGCCTCCCCCTGGTCGAGCCGCGCCTGCTGCGTGGCGGCGAGCAGCGACCGCGTCTGCGCCTCCTGCTCCTCCACGGCCGAGACCAGGGTGGCCAGCCGCTGCTGCGCAGTGCGCTCCAGGTTCTGTGCCGAGCTACGGGCGTCCGCCAGACGCTGGGCTTCGTCGTCGGCCGCGGCCACGTCACGCTGGTGTCGCACCACGCCCTGCCGGATCTCCTCGCCGAGCCGCTGCAGATCCTCGATGCGCGCGCGTGCCCTCTCCAGCGCCGTGCGGTGCTTCATCACGAGCCTCTGCCGTTCCATCTCCTCTTGCCGCAGCTGGCGGATCTTTGCGCCCGCCTGGTCGGAGCGCTGCTGGAGCTCGCGCTGGCCGCGCTGCTCTTCGTCCAGACGGGCCTGCAGCTCTTGCAGCTCCCCGGTGGCGCGGCGACCCTCTTCCTGCGCCTCCTCGACGCGCCCCTTTTCCCGCTCCAGGGCGACAGTCAGCCGTTCCGCGCGCTCCAGCAGGTCTCGGCGCTCGCGGTCCTGGTAGATGCGCGCCGACTCCAGCTCCCGCCGGCTGGCCTCTAGATCGGCCAGGCGATCGCGACGTCGACCCACGGCCTGCTCGGCCAGCCTGGCCAGCTCGCGATCTCGCCGCAGGTCCGCCTGGCGCAGGCCCAGCTCCCGCTTACAGCGCTCCACTCGCCCGGCCGACGCGCGCCGATCGGCCGACAGCGCCCTGCGATCGCCCAGCAAGGCCACGTAGCGCGACAGGGCAAGGAAGAGCGTTCCCTGGGCGGCGATGGCGCGCAGGCGCCGGAAGCGCGCGGCCCGCGCCACCTCGCGCGCCAAGCCCTCCAGGCGCTCCTCGAGCTCCTGAACCACGTGCACAGAGCGTCGCAGGTTCTCCAGGCTCTTGTCCAGACGCTTGAGAGTCTCGGCGCGGCGCGCCTTGAAGCGCGAGGTTCCGGCCGCCTCTTCGATCAGGCCGCGGCGCTCCGCCGCGCTGGCCTGCACTACGTCGCCGATGCGCCCCTGCTCGATGAAGGAGTAGAAACGGCTGCCCACCCCGGTGTCCATGAACAGCTCCTGCACGTCCCGCAGGCGCACGCGCTGCTGGTTCATGCGGTAGACCGAGGTCGCGCCACGGGCCAGGCTGCGCGAGACGTGGATCTCCTCGTAGCGCGCCCAGTCCCCGGCGAAGGGACGCTTGCCGGCCACCAGAGTCATGCCCACCTCGGCCAGGCCCATGGCGGCCTTGGCATCGGAGCCGGAAAAGATGACGTCTTCCATGGCGCGGCTGCGCAGCTCGCGGGGCGACTGCTCGCCGATACACCACTTCATGGCCTCCAGCACGTTCGACTTGCCGCAGCCGTTGGGGCCCACGACGGCCGAGATCCCGTCGGAGAAATCGAACCCGACGCGATCCGGGAAGGACTTGAATCCCCGAATGTCCAGCTTGCGAATATGCATATTCGTAGTTGTCCGGCGAAGGACAGAGGATCTACACCGCTGTCGCGGCCGGGAATTCCAGGACAGACAGCTGACAGGAAATACTCCGTCCGCCCCGAGCGTAGCACCACCGCGATCGCCACAGCCAGGAGTGCGAAGAGAACATGGTCCCTGCCATCCGCGAGTCCACCGAGCTGGTCCTGCCCCAGCGCAGCATCCTCACCGCCTACGTCCTGCTGATTCCGGCCCTCTTCGGCCTGTCAGGGCTGCACCGCCTGTACCTGGGCCGCTGGCTAAGCGGCCTGTTGTGGATCGTCACGGGCGGCTTCTGCGGCATCGGCAGCGTGATCGACATGATCATGCTGCCGCGCATGGTGGACGACGCCAACCGGGGTGCGTTGGGCTGGTAGCAAGCGGGTTCTTCCGCCATCCTCCCCCGCCCACCCGCCCACCCGCGTCTAGCCGATCAAGATGCCGGCGATGGTGCCGGTCATGAAGGCCGCCAGGCTGCCGCCCACCATGGCACGCAGGCCCAGCTCGGCCAGGTCGCGCATGCGGCTGGGCGCGATGCCCCCGATACCCCCCAGCTGGATGCCGATGGAGGCGAAGTTGGCGAAGCCGCAGAGCGCGTAGCTGGCGATGATGGCCGAGCGCTCGCTGAGCACGGGCGTGGCGGCGTTCACCAGCTCCCCCAGGTGGATGTAGGCGATGAACTCGGTCAGCACGATCTTCTCGCCCAACAGGGTGCCCACGGTGGCGGACTCGGCCCAGGGAACGCCCATGGCGAAGGCCAGCGGGCTGAAGAGCCAGCCCAGGATACGCGACAGGGAGAGCGGCTCGCAGCTCTCCATGGCCCAGCCGAAGCTGGCGCCGTCGGCGCAGAAGCCCACTGGCACCCAGATCAGGAACCAGTCGATCATGGCGATCAGGCCCACGAAGGCCACCAGCATGGCCGCCACGTTGATGGCCAGGGCCATGCCCTCCTTGGCGCCGCGGGCCGCGGCCTCGATCACGTTGCCGTCCAGCCGCTTGACGGCGATCTTCAGGGCGCCAGCGGTCTGGCTCTTTCCGGTCTCAGGCAGCATCACCTTGGAGATGGCCAACGCCGCGGGCGCGCTCATGATGGAAGCGGTGACCAGGTGCCCGGCGATGCCCGGGATGTCCTTCAGAAATCCCACGTAGGCGGCCATCACGCCACCTGCGACCGTGGCGAAGCCGCCGGTCATCACGGCGTGCAGCTCGCTGCGGGTCATGCCCTCGACAAAGGGCTTGACCACCAGGGGCGCCTCGGTCTGACCCACGAAGATGTTGGCTGCCGCCGAGAGGCTCTCGGATCCGCTGGTGCCCATGGTGCGCTGCATCACCCAGGCCAGGGCGCTGACCACCTTCTGCATGATGCCCAGGTGGTAGAGGATGTTCATCAGGCTGGAGAAGAAGATGATGGTGGGCAGGATCCAGAAGGCGAAGGTCTTGACGGGCGGCGAGATGCGCCCGATGAAGGTCTCCAGCTTGCCTTCGCCGAAGCCGGTGACGATCTGGTGGGGCTCGGTGGTCTGGAAGACGAAGTCGGCGCCGGCTTCCGAGAAGGAGAGCAGGCGCCGCACGCCGCCGTCCACCACGGTGAAGAAGAAGTCCTGCAGGCCCGGGGCCAGCACGATGATGCCCAGCAGAATCTGCAGTACTACGCCCCAGATCACGGGGCGCCACTTGACACGCCAGCGGTTCTCGGAGAGCAGCCAGGCCAAGCCCACCATGACGAAGATGCCGATGAAGCTGAAGGCCCGGTCCAGCAGGGAGGACTCGGCGGGCAGGAAGTTGCCGGCCTGGGCGGCCTGAGGGAGGAGGAGGAGGAGGAGGAGCATGCTGGGTCCGAGGGAGGAGGCGGAAGGACATGC
>CAYVQL010000363.1:0-10577 GCA_964454135.1 uncultured Enterobacterales bacterium
ATTGCACCATCTGTCCTACTCCACCTCCATTCTTACGGAAGCGATCAGACTTCTCGAAGGGTGGTGCTGCCAGAAATGGCGCTGGAGTTGGGCATGGTGCGGGGCATCGTGGGCCTACCGAGCGCCCATTCCAACGGAGGCGGTCGAACGATCGGCTCCGGGGAGTGCACATAGCAGGGGAGGGCATCATCCCGAGAGCTCTGGCCATGCTGCAGCGACCAGGTAGGATACCAGCTTACTGTGGACGTGACGGAATTCCGATCATAATATCCGTTCATGGCCGCGCCAGATCCCATCTTCGCCTTCCTCGAACGGCTCTCTCGCGCATTGGTAGAAAGACGTGTGCGTCTCACCTGGAAAGCCGATGACGAAATCGCCGAGTTGGGCTGGAGCCGCCAGGACGCCTTCGATCAACTCGGCATCCTCACAGAGGATGATCTGCTGCGAACCGAGCTTCCGAGAAGTCCCAACTTCTCGATCATCTGGGTGTTCTGTCCGCCTATCCCTGAGTTCGACGGGGATCGGTTCTTGTGGATCCGGTTGGCCGAGCAACCGGATCACGTCTTTCTCGTCAGCTTCCACATAGCCGAGGTCGACCCATGGATTTGACACCACCATCCTGCAGTGGCCCAGAATGCGAGGTGATCCTCCGGACCAGGCGAGCCATGGCCCGGCGGGCCAATCGCACCGTGGCCTACACTGCGCATCTTTGGCGCTGCGAGCGATGCGCCGATCCGGACACGGGCGAGCAGCCGTTGGATTTCATTGATGCTGCACTCGCGGCTGTGAATGACGAGGCTCTGGCAATTGCCTGGCGCCGGAAGTACGGCACCGAGATCCCACCTTCCGGACGGCCTGGGCGGCCAGCCGAGGCGCCGAGAACCGCCAGAATCTCTGTCTTGTTGACGACAGAGGAACTGGAACGGATCGACAGGGCGCGAGGAGAGCGTAGCCGATCAGCGTTCTTGCGTGAGGTCGTGCTGTGCGGGCTGGATCCGCGGGCCGCCTGACCGCGCGATTTGGCGATCTCCCACCACCACCCCCATTCCTACGGAAGCGATCAGACTTCTCGGAGGGTGGGAGTGGAAGGAGCATGCCCGAGTAGGAGATCAACCGCCTGGTCCTCGACGAGAACTTCGCCGCCGACATGAAACGCAAGAAGCACGGCCGCGCCCATACGGCCTGCCTCGGTCATGGGGCTCTCCCGCCGCAAGGTCCACGTCACCCTCGACGATCCGCCGATCGACGTCAAGGTCTACGTGCACCACCTTGAGAATCGACTCGGAGAGCGCCTCATCCAGGGACTCGATCGCGTGACCATCCGCGAGAAACGGAGCGGCCACCCGGTGCTGCGCATGGGCGACGTCATCCGCGTCCGCACCGTCGAGCACGACCGCAACGCCGATCGCTGGGAGCTGGAAATCCTGCCGTAGCGGCTAGAAGAGAGGCTCGGCCAGGGCGCGCAACCCAGCCACGTCACCGCGCCGACGCAGATGATCGAGCAGGGCCACCAGGTCATCGATCCGGGCACTGGGAATGCCACGCAGGGCCTCGGAGACGAGCGCCTGGTCGCGCGTGGCGGCATCCATGACGGCGCGCGTGTGGTCGGCGTCGGGCAGGTCGGTCACCTCCAGCACGCTCGCGTTGGGATCGACGCCCGACCGGGCGATCCAGGTAGCCGCCTCCAGCATCATCGCGGTCCGCTCGACCACGGTCTCGCGCTGTACCTGGTAGACGCCGATGCGATCCGGCTCGGGCAGCGCGTTCAGCTCGGCGAGCTTGTCACTCATCGCTGCGGTGATCGCGTCGGGAGGCAGCATCACCACCGGCACCCCCGCGAGCACGCCGTCGAAGAGCGAACCGACGTTGCCGCCGCGACACAGGTAGCAGTCCACACCGGCGAGCAGGTCGGCGAGATCGTTACGCCAGCCGATGCCGAGCAGGTTGGCGGGCTTGTCGCCGTCGAGCAGTGCCCGCAGCCCGTCCTCGGTCTCCACCGCCACCAGGATGAGCTCGTCGGGGCAGGCGGCGGCCAGGGTGCGGACCGCCAGGACGGCCTCGCGGCGGAACACGTAGTAGCTCGACCCGAGCGACATCAAGGTGACGCGGGTGAACGAGGACCGACGCGCAGCGATCGCCTCGGGGAGCACGGTCCACAGGCGCTCCCGGGCGGCCTCCCGCGTCAATGGCGAGGTCTTGGCGGCCCACATGTGGGGCAGCGGCACGATGTCGGCCCGGACGTGTTGCTCTGGAACGTCGGCGTTCGCGCCCGAGGTCACGTACAGCCCCACCCCGCCGAACAAGGCCTCGGTCTTCTGCTGCATGAAGGCCACCCCATCGGCGGCCGGCAGCCCGGACAGCCCGAGGTGCTCCAGGACCGCGGGGGCGTCGTCGACCGCCTGCTGGCAGCGCGCCCCGATGAGGCCCAGTGGCGTGTCGGCCCCCCCGGCTCCCTCGCTGGACTCGATGCGCTCGAACAGCGTGTACAGCTTGGCGGTCGGGAGGAAATCGAGCCTGAGCGCCTCGGCGAGCATGTTCACGAACACGCTCTCCTGCTTGCTGTCGGAGTACCAGAGCAGACCGCGCGGGTGGCGCAATACCTCGGTGAGCAGGTCCTGGTTGACGCTGAAGAAAGCGAGGGCCGTCAGCGCCGCAGCCGGGTCGCGGGGATCGAGCGGGAGTCGAGTCGGCCCGAAGCCGGGCTCGCGGGCGTAGCACCAGGAGCCGACGAGGTCTTCGGGCAGACCGGCTGCCACCAGGGTCTGGAACTTGTCCCAGATGGGGCGGGTGGGCACGACGAAGAAGCGCCAGCAGTCGGTCTCGCCGCGCTGATGAACGACGCTGGCCTGTTCGAGCAGGCCCACCCCGTGACCGAAGATCTGGGCCACGCCCACGCCAAAGAGGTGCTCTGGCGTTTCGGACTCCATGCCGGCTTCGAGCAGGTTGCTGGTGCCGTCCAGGGCATAGGGCACCACGAAACCGACCACGGACTCGGGGAGGATGATCCCGTCGTTGGGAACCACGAGGATCTGGAACTCAAAGGGCGTCATGCCTCGGGCGAGGGCCTCTTCCACCGCGGAGACGTCGAGGACACGTGGGGTGGACAGACCGAGGTGCTGCTGTGGGCAGACGAGGTTGAGGCGCGGACGTGCGCGCAGGATCTCGACGTAGGGCGCCTCGTCGTGGAGGAGCGCCGGGTATCGGTCGGCGGGATCGAGGTCGGGATGGATGCCGAAGGACTGCCAGGCCGCGCCGCCCACGTCGTGCTCGCCCTCGTCGAGGACATCGACCCGGTTCACCCGAGCCTGCACCAGGACGAACGAGTCACCCTCACGCCGGAAGCGCAGCCCGACGCGGGCACCGGGCAGGTGGATCGACTGACGCAGGCGATCGGACTGCACCCGCAGGTTGGTCGTCCAGCCGTGCACGCTGCTGACGGCCTGCTGGCGGACTCCCGGCTCGGGTGTCCACGTCTCGACGCGGTAGGGTCCAACCTCTAGTGCAATCCGGTCCTCTGCCATGCCTGCCTCTCGAAGACCCTCTATATACCCACTTCTCCCGATGGGAGTGGGGAGCGGCGCGATGAAGATCTTCCGAACACGCACACGTATGCGCTGCGCCGAGACCGACGCCATCGGCATCAACCTCCAGGATCTCCGTCTTGTTGACGACAGAGGAACTGGAACGGATCGACAGGGCGCGAGGAGAGCGTGGCCGATCAGCGTTCTTGCGTGAGGTCGTGCTGTCCGGGCTGGATCCGCGGGCCGCCTGACCGCACGATTTGGCGATCTCCCACCACCACCCCCATCCCTGCGGAAGCGATCAACTGCCAAGCGCGGGGCCAGAAGCGGGAGCCCCCGCCTGGCCATCACCAGGGGACATGACGTGGATAGGGACTGGGTATCGACATGCCGGTCATCGCACCATGCATGGCGCTGGCGGCCGCGGCTGGTGGCGCAGGGCCTGGGGGCCACGCACCCCTGTGTTGCCCTTTCACCGCTCAACATCCCACCACCTTCACAGCCTCCGGAGCCACGGCGTCACGCCGCCTCGCGGTAGTAGAACCGCAGCATCCCACCAACGCGCTCCCGGCACTGAACAGCATCCACGGAAGCCTCGGCCTGCTCATCCCTCTCGAGCAACGCGCCGTCGAGACCCTGGTGCGGCCTCTCGGCATGGAAATGCCGGACGTACTGTCTCACCGCCCGGCGGTGGTGGGTCTCCCCGAGCGGCACGATCCGATACAGGCGCTCGGATTTTTCGGCAGCCGCGATCTCCCGGAGGTGGGCTTTGATGAAGGTCTTCCACGAGGTCCTCTTGCTTCGCTGCGGAGCTGGCTGGATGCCATTGTTCTTGAGGATCCGCTTGACGGTGTTCCTCCAGGTTGATCCGAGCTACCACCCGCCGCTGCCCAGGCCGCCGTAGGCTCCGATGTCGGCGAGGGTGCCGTCGGCGTCGGTCATGGTGGGATCACCCATGTCGATGAGGGGGGACTTGGGCCCCAGCGTGAGGTCCCAGTCCCAGGGATCGGCCATGCTGGTGTCGGTGAAGCCGGGGTCGACCTGCAGCATCCCCGTCGTGGAGGTGGGATCTCCGCCGTAGGTGAACCCGGGCTCCTCGTAGTCGTAGAAGTTGCAGTAGGAGAATGATGCGTCGGATTCGGAGATGGTGGCCAAGACGGAGTCGCCATCGATCGTGTTGCCGCTGATGGTCACGTTGAGGAGCGACGTGCCGCCGTCGGTGTCGCGCATGATCCCCGCGTTGGCCGTGCCGGAGCCGGCGTCGACGAGGTTGCCGTAGATGGTGGCGTTGGTGATCTCCAGGGTGCCACCGGTGGCGCCCAGGACCCCACTCCACACCTCGACCCCGCTGTCGCCCGGCTCGACGCTGTTGCTAGCGATGATGGCGTTGGTGAGCTGCATGGTGGCGTAGTAGGCCATCACACCGCCGTGCACCTCGCTGTCGGCCACGACGTTGTTGCCCACGAGGCTCACGTGGTCGAGCTGCAGCCCGACTACTGGGCCGCACGCAACAACCTGGCTCTGACCTACGAGGCCGCTGACGACGCCAAGCGGGCCGAGCGCACCTACCGCACCCTGACCCGCGACGCGCCCCAGTACGCCGCCGGGTGGTTCAACCTGGGCGGCCTGCTGAGCGCGGAAGAGCGCCACGAGGAGGCCATCGCCGCCTACCAGGGCGCCCTGGAGGCCCAGCCCAACTACCGCAAGGCGCAGCTCAACCTGGGGGTGGCCTACTCCCGCGCCGAGCGGTACGACGAGGCCATCGCCGCCTACCGCGGCCTGCTGTTCGAGCACCCGCGCTACGTGGCGGGCTGGTACAACCTGGCGCTGGCCTACAAGCAAGCGGGTCAGCCCGACAGGGCGCGCGAGGCGCGGGTGCGGGCCCTGTCGCTGGATCCCAGCTCGCGGCCCGCAGCCGAGAGCCTGGCCCGCCTGGAGCTGCAGCGCGGCGACTGGCAGGCAGCCAGCGCCGTCTACCAGGAGCTGGTGGATCTGCACCCCGGAGACGCGGGGCTGCGCCTGGAGCTGGCCAAGATCCTGCAGCGGGCCGGCGACGTGCTGGGCTGCCGGCGCGAGCTGGTCGGCGTGCTGGCCGCCGAGGCGGATCCCGCCTCCGCGAGGGAGCGCTGGGCCCAATGCGCCCTGGGAGACGAGACGAACAACGTGGAGGAGAGCTGATGATGCCGCTCGCTGCATGCCTGGGCCTTCTTTCACCCAGCTTCGCCGCCAAGGGCAGCTTCGAGGCCGAGCTGGAGCAGACCGCCGGTGTCCTGTCGAGCGAGTCCACACGACAAGAGGCCGGCCCTGCCAGCTGGACCGACATCGAACTGCGATCCCAGTGGCGCAGCGGAGCCTGGCGCCTGGGCCTGCCCGCCGACCTGAGCCACCGACAGACCTACGGCTTCAACCTGAACGAGACGCGCGCCAATGCCGGACTGAAGACCAAGCTCAGCTTCGAGAAGCAGTGGCTGCGCGCCTATGTCGGCGCCTATGGCGTCTACCGCCCCGACTGGTCCGATCCCTACCAGCTCGACGCCCAGGGCGAGCCCACGCCCACAGACCGCCACAGCTACTGGTCGCCGCGCCTGCGGCTGCAATGGGGGGCCAAGCCCTGGGTTCATCATCGCTTCGTCCTGGAGGGCCAGCTGCGACGGCCGGACTACATGGACGATCCCGACTACGACGAAGAGCTGGCCCCGACCCACATCCCCCCGGCCGACAACCTGTGGGGCACAGCCAAGGCCAGCTGGCGCATGACGCGCGGGCCCTGGCGCCTGCAGACCGAGGTGGTGGCCCATCACAAGTCCTATGGCAGCACCTACGCCCGCGACGCCGGCACCGGCCTGACCAATGCCACCAGCGACGAGCCCAACCCGCTGTACCAGGTGCTGGACGTGGAGCCGAGCGTAGAGGGGCGCTGGGAACAGGTGGAGGGGCGCTAGGGGATGCGCGCCGGCTACGGCCTGGAGATCGTGAACGACCTGTACCAGGGGTACTACACCTACCGGGGGCACCACCCCTCGCTGGGTCTGGACCTGGCACCAGGCGAGGTCTTCAGCATGTCGGTGCGCACCCAGGCCTGGCTGCGCACCTACGGACCTGATTCCTACGCCGAGGGGGGCAGCCACATCCCGCAGGACGACGGAGCGCGCCGCATGGACCGCCTCTTCAAGGCGGGGATCGACATGGAGTGGCAGCTGGCGGAGCGCTGGGCGCTGGTCTCTTCCGCCAGCCTGCTGGTGCGCAGGACCAACTTCCCGGACTACGAGCCGGGGATCTTCCCCAGCTCGTCAAGCGACTACTGGATCGGCTGGGACGATCAGAACTGGTCGGCGATGCTTGGGGTGGCGTTCGAAGGCTAGCGGCCTCCGGGGGCGACGCTCCGCCACGAACTCGATCCGCGTGAGCCCCTGGACACCCTCCGCAGCCCCGCCGGGGGCCTTCCCGCAGACACGACGGGGTATGGGCACCTCAGTTTTCAGGGGCATGCCCTACCCGCAGTGGGCTGACGACTACCCATCTTCCCGCGGGCAGCGGGCGAAGATGCCACTTGAAAGGTGCGACGGCGTGGATCGCTTCTTGCAAAACTGCCTGCTGAACCCAAGGCGCCAGCGAGCCATGAAGCGGAGCCCCCCATGAGATCCCCTCCCCTGCTCTTCCTGTTCTTCCTCCTGGGCTCGAGCGCCTGCCAAAAAGCCGAGGGACTCAACGGCGGCGACTGCCGCGACGGCGCCGACAACGACGCCGATGGCCTGTTCGACTGCGATGACGACGGCTGCAGCGGCTCGCCGGATTGCGAACTGGAGGACACGGGCTCCGTGTTCTACGCCGACGACGAGCCGGAAGAAGAGGCCGACGCCGACAGCGATACGGACGCGGACAGTGACACGGACGCGGACGCGGACAGCGACACCGATGCCGACACGGACAGCGACGCGGACGGCGACGTGATGCAGGACACCTACGTGGAGTGCGACTACGACACCAACACATGGAGCTTCGAGGCCGTGGGCTACCACGATCCCACCGATGTGACGGTCATGGTGTGGGACGGCTTGGACGGATCGCTGGCGCTCTTCCTCGAGCTGGAGGAGGATCCCGCCGGCACCTGGACGGGCTCGGCCTCCGGGGACGAGATCGGCACGGGGGCCGACTGCGACGTGGTCACGCGCTGGCCGCTGGCCTTCACCTTCCTCGACAACGGCGAGCTGAACTTCGCCGTGGTGCCCACCTGGGACGTCAGCATCGTCAGCTCCGCCAGCTTGAGCGGAGACTCGTCGGGCTTGACCTTCGAGTGCGGCGTGCGCGAGCCGGTGGATCAGGTGTGGGTCCACCAGCTGCACGTCGTCAGCGGCGAGCTGCTGGGCACGGGGGAGCTGTCCAGCAAGGACGCCAGAAACTGGATCGGCCACATCAGCGTGGAGGAGTTCTACGGCGCGGGCAGCAGCCTCGACACTGACCTCTTCGACGAGAGCATGCTGTCCTACGTGGGCGTGACCAACGGCGAGGTGGCGGGCTTTTTGGCCTGGTGGACGGGGTAGGCTGGGATCCTCCCGACAGCTACCTGGTGCTCACCAAGCGATAGCGCACTCCGCCATTGTCGTAGGCCAGGTGCAGGTCGCCCTGGCTGTCCGTGGCGATGGCGCAGCGGCTGCCTGCTCCGATGTCGGTCACGGCGCCGAAGCGCTCCGCGCCCTGGGGTGAGACGTAGGCCAGCTTCACGCGCCAGTCCGCGCCGGTGAAGCAGATGAAGCTGCCGCCGCCCAGGGCTGGGGCCCAGGTGGGCGTGAAGCGCTCGACACCGTTGCCGTACTCGGCGATGTCGGCCTGCACCTGGTGCAGGGCGTCGATGGAGAACATCATCTCCTGGCCGGTCCAGATGTTGATGATCAAGCCGTCGTACGAACCGGCCAGGTAGGCCACCTCGGCATCCTCCAGGTCCACGCCCACCGAGGGGTAGTAGCTGTCGCCCGTCATGGGGTAGCTCCTGGAGATCCAGGGAGTGGGATCCAGGCCCTGATCGAGGCGCGTGGAGCTCTGGTAGCCGCCGTCGTTGACGTCGGTCCAGATACCGGTGGCTGCGTGCCACACCCCCGGCTCGGCGCCCTGCTGGTTGGAGGAGATGCGGAAGCGGATGCCCTCGCCGCTCTCGCCCGGCGACATGGTGATGTCCTGGGCGTAGCTGCCGTCGGACTCGAAGCGGTAGGTGGGGTGGGGCTGGCCGCCCATGCGCCAGCAGCTGTCGGGATAATGGCGGTCGGTGGAGAGGTTGCCCGAAAACCCGGTGTAGGGGCGGATGTTCTGCGCCCAGAGCAGACCGGGATCGCTGGCCATGCCGACCAGCAGCGCGACCCACTCGCCGGTCACGTCGGCGTCGCCGGACAGGAAGGTGGTGAAGGAGACCCAGGCCCGATCCGCGGCGTCGATCTCGGTGTGGACCGAGCCGACGGAGCCCCCGGGCGCGTACCAGGGCTCCTCGGTCCGCCAGGAGCCGCCGATGCGATGGTATGCGTACAAGCCTGCGTCGTAGTTCTCCATGAAGATGTGGGGTTGGTTCAGGGAGTCGGTGGCGATGCTGATGGAGCGGAAGCCGCTGACTGTGCCCGGAGCCTCCTCTGACCCGATCTGCTCCACCTCGTCCTGCGGCTCCTTGGGGCCCGGATCCTGGGTGTCGCTGTCCGTGGTGTCCGTGCCGTCTGTGTCGTCGGCGCTGTCCGTGTCCTGGGTGCTGGGAGAGGTGGCTTCGCTGCCGTCGAGAGGTTCGAAGGGCTCCAGCTGGCAGGCGGCCGCGGCGAGCCATGGGAGCACGGATATCGGCGGGCGGCTCGTTCGTCCGGGGCGCATGGGCCCTCCTGGCGCTGACGTCAGCTTTGGAACTATCACCCTTCTCACCACGCTCCCAACGGCGCCGCCGCTGCCCGCCATGCCGGACGCAAATCGGCCGCCGGCTGCCCGCAGAGCTGCGGCACCGGCGGCCTGCGTGGAATGGGAGCCCCTCAGAGCGTCCAGTGCGAGACGACCCAGGCGTAGGCGTAGTCGGGATCGCAGCTGGTCCAGTAGGCCGAGTCCCAGTAGGTGTCGCAGCTGGCAGTGTAGTAGCGGATGTAGCCGCCCTCGAAGCTGCTGGAGTGACCGGCCGCCGTGGCCATCTTCCAGGCGCTGATGAAGCTGTAGCCCAGGCGCAGGTAGTAGCCATACTTGGACGAAGTGGTGCTGGTGTCCACCGAGACCGTGTGGAAGCCCTGGATGTGATGCACTCCGGCGCCCCAGTTGGCCGGACCGATGAGGCTCATGCCGTTGGTGTCCAGCACGCTGCAGGCGTCCATGGCGATCACCTCCAGGTCGTTGTCTCCCCAGTACATCTCGGCGCTGGTGGCGAAGTTGTCTCCGCTGCTGCCGTTGAAGAGCATGGCCGAGGAGATGCCGTGGCCCGAGAAGAGGGAGATGTCGGCCGAGTCGTTGTAGATGTCGTCGTAGACAGCCTCCTCGTAGTCCGTGGACCAGGCCGAGCTGTCCGTATAGAAGATCTGGTTGGTGTAGCCGGCGGCGTAGAGCTGATCGATGAAGTTGTCAGCGCCGTCGATGGCGTTGTTCAGCTTGCTGATGTTCGTGCCGTCGTAAGCCTCCACGGCCTCGGCGAAGACATCCCAGTAGCCGTCGTCCGGTGATGTGTACCAGGATCCGGTGGCGTAGTAGCCGGCGTGGGCCAGAGGCGCGAAGGCCAGCAGGGCGAGGGAAGCGATGCGGGAAAACATGTCATTTCTCCTGTGATATTGTTGATTCTTGGAAGGGGGATCGATCTCAACGCGAGCCTGCGGCGCGCACGGGCTCCACGCCCAGGCCGGGCAGCCCGTGTCCGGGCACGGCGGGCTCGAGCCAGCGCAGCTCGGCCTGCCGCTCCTCACCCTGCGCATCCACCCCGTGCGCCAGGCCGCTGATGTCCCACACCGGGATCACCGCGCCCTGCTCCAGGGCGTCTTCGGCCACGTAGTAGGCCAGGCGGGCGTCGCGGATCTCCACCTCGTGCACGGCCCCGGCCCAAGCCTTGTACAGGTT
>CAYVQL010000364.1:0-6110 GCA_964454135.1 uncultured Enterobacterales bacterium
AGCCGGCCTGCTGGCAGACGGAGACGCTGTCCTGGCTGCTGTTGCCGCAGGAGTCCGTCACCTCCAGCAGCAGCTGCTGCGTGCCTTCGCCGCGCTGCTCCACGGGCCATGAGACGCTCAGCCCGCCTTGGCTGTCAGCGGCCTGGCTGCTGATGTCGCCGCTTTCGCTGGAGGACCAGAGCACCTCCAGAGACTCGGGCGGATCCGCGTCGTCGGACACCTCGCCCAGCAGCGTGACCGCAGCATCCACGGCCAGCACATCACCTTCCTGCGGAGACAGGATGATCACCTCGGGGGGCTGGTCGGCCAAGGCCTGCAGGGAGACCTGGACCTGCGGCTCGTCGGGGTCGTTGCTGTCGACGTTCAGCGTGGCTTGGCCTGCGCTTGCGTGTACGGTCAGCAGCTGGGTCTCGTCCGCCTGAAGCGTGAAGCTGGTGGACCCCACCAGGCTCCAGCCCTCGCCGTCGATGGTGACGGTAGATACCTGCAGCGGGCCTTCTCCCTCGTTCAGCACCGTGACCTCGTGCCCTGTCTCACCGCAGTGCACTGCCGCGATGGAGGCCGGTGTGACGAGGATGTCCGGGGGCGCTTCCTCGGGTTCCTCACCGTCGGGGGCCTTGGCCTCGGGGGTGAGCTCGTAGTCGGAGCAGGCGGCCAGGAACGGAAAAAGGACGAGACTTGCGCGCATGGTGACCTCTCTTTGACAGGGTAGCACGGTGGTTGGCGGGATAGGCTTGTGGCGTTGACCGGCCGGTCGGTTTGCGGCAGGATGGTCTGGTGGAGGCCTGGTCTGTTGGAGGCGAGATGGCGACGGACATGGGCTTCGACATCGTTCTGGCGGGCGCCGAGGTCTACGATGGCCTGGGGCGGATTCCCTTTCGCGCGGATGTGGGCCTGTGCGGCGCGCGCATCGCCGCCCTCGGCGACCTGAGCGGCGCCAGCGCGCAGCGGCGCCTGGACCTGGATGGGCTGGCGCTCTGCCCGGGCTTCATCGACGTGCATACCCACGCCGAGATGACCGCTGCTCGGCTCGACCATGCCCAGCTGCTGGAGCCCCTGGTGCGCCAGGGCATCACCACCGTGGTCGGGGGAAACTGCGGTGTGAACATGGCGCCGGTCTCGCCGCGCCGGCGCGAGCTGCACATGGCCTTTCTCGATTTCTTTCTGGGGGCGCCCCAGGACGAGCTGGTGCAGTGGCGCGGCATGGACCAGTTCATGGAGCACCTGGAGAACCAGGGCCTGCTGATCAACCTCGGTCTGCTGGCGCCCCACAACGTGCTGCGCCTCAACGCCGTCGGCATGCAGCAGCGCATGCATCGCAGCGGCCTGGACAAGATGAAGCGTGAGCTGGCCGCTTGTATGGAGGCTGGCTGCCTGGGGATGTCCACCGGCCTGATGTACGCGCCCGCCCTGCACGCCGACACCGCCGAGCTGGAGGAGCTGGCCCATGAGGTGGCCCGCTACCAGGGTGTGCTCACGGCCCACCTGCGCTCCTACAACTCCAACACGCTGGACGATGCGGTGGACGAGGTGCTGGGGGTGGCGCGTCGCGCCCAGCTGCCGCTGCAGATCAGCCACCTGTTCTGGGCGCCCAACTTCGGCCAGCGCCGCAACCGAGCCTTCCACGCCCTGGTGCGAGGCGCCAGCTGGGCCTACCAGAAGCGCGCCTTTCGCTTCCCTGGGGGATCGCCCCTGGCGCCGGTGCTGGCCCGCCTGGCCGCGGAGCGCGCGCGAGGCCTGCCGGTGGGGGTGGACGCCATGCCCACCACGGCGGCCTTCACCCTGCTGCTGGCCTTCTTCCCGCCCTGGTCCATCCAGGGCAGCCGCGATGAGATCTTCCAGCGGCTGCGCGACCCTTCCGCCCGCGCCCGCATCCTGCGCAGCATCGAACAGGGACGCCAGACCTGGCCCCACCTGGCCCGCGACACCTGGGCCATGAACCTCTTCAAGGTGCTGGGCTGGCACAACATCTCCTTGATGAGCGTGGTCAGCGAGCAGAACCAGCGTCACCTGGGCAAGACCCTGGCTCAGCTGGGCCGCGAGCGGGGCGTGCATCCCTTCGACGCGGCCTGTGACCTCTTGCTGGAGGAGGAGGGCCGCGTGCTGGCCTTCGAGACCGTCACCACCCCTGGGGATCCCTTCCTCGAGCTGTCCATGCTGCCGGTGCTCTGCGATCCCAACGTCTCCATCGTGACCGACTCGATCCTGCTGGGTTTCGGCCTGCCCTCGCACCTCTTCTACGACGGCTTCCCCAAGTTCCTGGCCTCAACCACGCGGGGCGCCGGAACGCTGGAGCTACGCGAGGCCATTCGCAAGTGCACATCGCTGCCGGCCAGCCAGCTGGGCATCCGCCAGCGCGGGCGGCTGCGGCCGGGCTGCTTCGCCGACCTGGTGGCTTTCGATCCGCAGCGCATCGCCAGCCGGTCCACGCCCGCTTCGCCGGCGCACTGGCCCGCAGGCATCCACAGCGTGCTGGTGAACGGGCAGGTGGTGCTGGACCAGGAGGGCTTCCACCCCGAGCCGCGAGCTGGCCGCCTGGTGCGGCGGGGCGTGGCCTGAGGGGAGCGCGACTCGCGCCGCAGCCCCCGGGCGGGTAAAGCGCGACAAGATGGCCCAAGTCCCTGCGCGATCCCCGCCCGCCTGGCTCTACCCGCTGCTGCCGCTGCTGGCGCTGCTGTTGGCGCACCTGCCCGGGCTGGCCAGGGCCTGGTCCGGGGACTGGTATCTGGGCTGTTCCCTGGACCAGGATCGCTGCGACGCGCTGTACAGCCTGCGCCTGGCGCGCAGCTCCTTTGTGCGCCTGCAGCAGGCCCTTTCCCAGGTGGAAGGGCCCCTGGACGCCTTGGCCTTCCTGCTGCGGGATCTGTGGCAGGTGGCCGTGGATGCGCGGGCGCTCAACATCCTGGACATGCTGCTCTTGATCTGGCCAGCCCGCCTGGCCCTGCCCATCGGGCCCGGCATGGTGGCGCTGCACATGGGCTTGCTGCTGGCCGCCATCGTTGCCGGCTATCTCTTCGGGCGCTCGCTGGGGGCCTCGCCCTGCGCCTCGGCCGCGGCGGGCCTGGTGGCGGGCTGCTCGGGCACGGTGCTGACCAGCATCTGCCTGGGTCACTATCCGCAGGCCTTTCTCGCCACAAGCCTGGCCTTCTTCGCCGGCCTGGCCCGCTGCTGGCGCGGCCTGTCCAGGGGCGTGGAGCTCTGCGCCGCCGGCCTGGCCCTGTCCTTGCTTCTCTACTGGCAGAACGCCCTGATCCTGGGCAGTGGGGCTCTGCTCTTCCTGCTCGCCTGCCCCTTGGCCGGCTGGCAGAGGCAAGCGCGGGCCGGGAGAGACATGGCCCTGGCCCTGGGCATCGCGGCGCTGGCCTGCCTGCCGGCCGCGCTGCCCGTGCTGCGCGCGCTGCGGGCGGGCAGCGACTGGAAGCTGGACTCGCAGCCCTGGGGCACGCCCTTTCTGGCGCCCTCGGATCCCGGCTGGCTGCCCGACTCGTCCTCGGCCCTGGCCCTGCTGGACGCCGTCCCGCCCCTGGAGCTGCTCTCGCCCGCTGGAGGCTGGTTGCTGCCGGCTCTGCCCCTGCTGCCCGCCGTGCTGCTGGCCGCGCGTCGCCGCGCCAGCCTGCCCTGGGTGCTGTTGGTGGCGTTGGCCAGCCTGCTGGTGTTGGGGCCCATGCCGGGCGGAGAGGACTCCACCCTGCTGAACCCGGTCTACGTCTTCTTTCATCGCTGGGTGCCCAGCGCCGCCCGCATGCACCACGCCCTGCGCTGGGGCCTGCTGCTCTCGGTGGGTCTCTGCGCCCTGACGGCCCTGGGCACGGACGAGCTGCGCAGGTGGCGCGCCTGGCTGGGGCCGGCGTCGCTGGTGGCCGCCCTGGCCTGGGTCTCCCTGGCAGGGCCCTGGCCCCTGCCCGCCAATCCCTTCCCGGGCGTGGCCGAGCAGGCCCTGGGGAACTGCCAGGAGGTGCTGCTGGCCCCGGGCCGGCCCAGCGCCCATGCGCGGCGCACTCCGGGGGAGCTAACCCTGCTGGAGGGCGTGCACTGGAAGCCCAGCTGGCCCGCCCTGCAGGATCCGCTGCAGGATATGCCCCAGCCCAGCGCGGCTGAGCTGGCCACCTCGCTGGCGCGGCAACGTTCGCTGGACGCGTTGCTGGCCGGCGGAGAGCCCCTTGAACCGCTGCCCGCCGGCGCATGCGTGCTGCTGGATCCGGAGATCAGCAGCGTGCCCAGCGAGCTGGCGCGCCAGCGTCTGGGCAGCCGCTTTGGCGAGCCCCAGCTGCTGACCATCCCCGCCCGCAGCTTTCATGGCCAGCAGGAGCCGCGGCTGCTGGAGGTGTGGCGGATCCCCTAGGCGCCGCGCATGGCACGCAACGAAACCCCGAAGAGCCGCGCCGCCAGCACATGGACCTGGGCCTGGCTGGCGCGGTACAGCGCCCAGGGCAGGCGCGGCTCGTAGTCCAGCAGGGCCAACAGGACGCAGCGCCCGCCCAGCACCTCGCGGAACTCCAGCCGCCCCCTGGGAACGGGGCGCGCGGCCAGGCGACCGCCCACCACGTTCAGCACGACGCGGTCGGCCGTGGACAGGGGACTGCGCTCCAGGGCCAGCATGCGCCCCATCCACCAGGTGTCGCCGTCACGGTGAGAGCCCACGCCCGCCAGCCGCGGCACCCAGCGCAGGTAGCGCTCGGCCAGCCAGGCCGCACGACGGCCCTGCGGCAGGCTCAGGCGTTGCACAGAGATCACGCCCTGATCGCAGGGCAGGGGATCGTCCAAGCGCAGCGCGCCCGCAGGGGCGCGGGGCAGGAGCTGGGCACTGTAGGCGCCCAGGGCCTGGGCCAGCTCCCCGGCTCGGGAAGAACCGATGCGCTGCACACCAGCGGCCGCGGCGGCGCGGGCCGCGTCGTCCGCCAGCAGCAGGTCCAGGTCGCAGCTGCGGCCTTGCACCAGGCGCGCCACGCCCTGGTGGGATCGAGCGCGGAATGCCAGGACCCGCTCTCTGACCAACTGTTCCGTCAGCCGCTCCACGCTGAGCGGATGGGGTAGGTGAGTTGGCAGCATCAGGCGCGTGCCTACTCCGCCAGCTCCAGCAGGCGCTCGTAGGCCTGCTTGGGCTCCAGCTCCCAGGTGAGCACGCCGCAGTCGTAGTAGATGTCGTAGAGCTGGAACCAGAACACCCGGAAATCTTCGCTGCGCCGCCACAGGTGCTCGGCGTAGTCGGCCTGCGCCTGCTCATCGATGACCATTTCCTGGCCCACTATCGTCTCGATGGCGGCCATCGCGCCCGAGGTATCGCCGCTGGGCACCGCGGCCTCGGTGAGCCAGATCTCGTGATCGCCGTGGGCCCGCACCAGCTCCTCCACCTCGGCCATCAGCTCGTCGATAGCGTCATTGGTGCCCTTGCCCTCGGGGAAGGGGTAGGCGTGCACCGAGACTGCGTCGCAGGAATCCAGCATGCCCAGGGCCAGGGCTTCCTCCAGGTAGGAAGTGTCGGCGCCCAGAAAGAACTGCAGCAGGATGGGCCCGCAGACCACGGTGGCCTCGGGATCGGCCGCCTTGATCGCCGCGTAGGCGGGCTCCAGCAGGTCCATGTAGTCCTGGGCCGTGGACTGCAGGCCGCCCCAGTAGGCCGTGTTGTTGGCCTCGTTCCAGATCTGCCAGGCGACGCCCTGGCCGGCGAAGGTCTCGGCCGCGGCGCCCATGAAGCTGGCGTAGTCGGCAGGATCCTGCGGCGGACGGATGTCCCCCGTGGTGCCTGGCGCGGCCGCCCAGTCCGGCGCGGCCAGCACGAAGTACATGGGATCGATCCCCACGGCTCGGTACTCGTCGGTCATGTCGATCCAGTAGCCGAAGTCGTACTGGCCCTGGCTCTCCTCTGCCAGGTACCAGGTCAGGGGGACGCGAACCTTCTCCGCCCCAAGGGCGAGCAGGTGCTGTAGCAGCTGGTCCTTCTCGCCCTCTTGCCAGTCGCGCCAGATCCAGCCGTGCACGTTGAAATCCAGGTGCGGGTTGGCGGGGCTGTCCGGTGGATCCCCCGAGTCGCTGTCCGTGGAGCTGTCGTCTCCGGTCGCGCGGTGGTCGGCGGTGGCGCGGTGGTTGGCGGGGGGGCGGTGGGGGTGGTT
>CAYVQL010000364.1:6120-10400 GCA_964454135.1 uncultured Enterobacterales bacterium
CGAGCTGTCGTCTCCGGTCGAGCTGTCGTCTCCGGTGGAGCTGTCCGTGTCTTTGTTCCCGAAAGGGATGCACGAGGAAAGGAACAGACAGAAGATCAAGGGCAGCTGGCGCATGGGAACTCTCCTTGTCTGCCAGAATGCAGGGTTCAAGGGAACGGTGTCAACAGAGTCAGTAGCCCTGGCTCGAGACCAGCTCGTACAGATCCTCGATGAACTCGCCACGCCCCAGCAGGCGGGTGGAGTCGTAGTCCAGGTGCCACACGACCTCGCCCTTGACAGTGACCTCGTAGATATGTCCGGCGCTGCCCAGCAGGTGCAGCGTGTTGCCGTTGTCCAGGCGCCAGGCATCGCCGTTCGTGGAGGCGTAGACGTCGGGATCGTAGCTCCAGACCTCGCGCAGCTCGCGAAGCTTGTGGTCCACCTCGTACTCGCGCAGCATGGTGGTGTAGCCGCCGCCGTGTCCGCCGGAGGCGGACTTGGTGGAGACCAGCAGGTTGCCCTCGTCGGTGTAGGAGACGCCGTGCTGCCAGGAGAACTGGGCGTTCGAGGGGTTGAAGCCGTAGCCGTTGGAGACCTGCCCGGCCCACCACAGGGTCTCGCCCGTGGCGTGGTCCACCTCCACCAGGGAGTTGTTGGTGTAGAAGCTGTACAGGAAGGCGTCGCGCTCCAGCGAGTAGAAGATGCCGTTGGACTCGCAGTAGCTGACGCCGCTCCAGTCCTCTTCGCAGGTCCACAGGACCGTCTCTTCCTTCTCTTTCGGCGCTCTCTTCACCAGGGCCTCGCCGCCGCCGTGGTCCTGACTGCCCCAGACCAGGGTCTCGTCGGGAAGCTGTACGAAGGCGTGGTGCAGGCCGCGCGCCGCCAGCACGTCGATCTCGCCGTCCAGGTAGCAACGGTGGATCTTGGACTCTGCGCCGTCGTCGTACTTGGACCAGCGCGTGGCCTCGTCCCACAAGATGTGGTCGCCCGTGACCGCCACCTGGGCGTAGAGGGTCCAGTTCCGGTTGGGGGCGGCGCTGGCCCAGACCGGCCTGCCCTGGCGGTCCACGATGTAGGTCCAGTAGGTGCCTCCGGTCCAGCCGCCCTCATCCTCGTTGATGCTGGCGAGCAGGAACTTGCCGCTCTGCAGCCAAGCAGCGGGCTCGGCCACCTCCAGGCTGGGCACAGGCAGGCCCTTGGGCAGCTCGGCGGTAGTGATCGCAGCGCCTGGGAAGCTCCCCACTCCTTCCATGACCACCTGCCAGCTGGCCTCGGCCTCGTAGGGGATACCCAGCAGGATCTGCTCGTGTTCGCCGATCTCGGCTTCGAATGGCGGCGAAGACATCCACTCTTCGCCATCGAGGCCGTACTCCACGTACGTCGTTCCGGTCTCGCTTTGTTCCCACGACAC
Organism: uncultured Enterobacterales bacterium; assembly: GCA_964454135.1. Lineage (GTDB taxonomy): Bacteria > Myxococcota_A > UBA796 > UBA796 > JAFGLY01 > CAYVQL01. The sequence goes on from CAYVQL010000364.1 coordinate 7,511, forward strand.
GTAGACCAGGCTGCCAGTCTCCTCGTGCAGGTGCCACTCGAGGCCAGTCACCGGGCCCGGAACGGGTTCAGCTGTATCACCCGTATCACCCGTGTCGCCTGTGTCGTCGCTGTCACCCGTGTGGCCATCTGGCGTGCTGTCATCGCTGTCGCCGGGCGCATCGCTGTCGATGGGCGTGGAGGGGCTGTCGGCGCTGTCCGTCGCGTCGCAGGCGCTGCTCAAGAGGATGATGAGAAGAGGGGCGCGCGTCATGTCCACAGGCTCCGGTGGCGAACGGTAGCGTTGGCGAAGTCAGCTCGGCTTGCGGCAGATGGCGATCAAGCTCAGGCCGTGCCAGGGGGCGTAGGCGTCCAGCCCCCGCACAAGGGGGATGGCGGTGTTGAAGGCCTTGAGCTGGATGCGGGAGAAGCGCCGGCGCCCCAGCAGGCGCCCGGTGAATGCCCAGCCCAGCACGCCGGTCTTGTTGAACTCGCGGGTCTCGAGCAGCTCGAAGTCCGCCCGCTGCACGGCTCGTTCCAGCTCCTGCCGGCTGTAGCGCCTGCCGTGGCCCAGGCCCTTGTCCAGGTCCGAGGCCAGCCACTGCCCCTGGGGCACCAGGATGATGGCCTTGCCGCCAGGAGCCAGGGCGCGGTGGATATTGCCCAGGGCCAGCTGCTCATCGTCCGTCCTCTCCAACAGGTTCTGACTGATGACGGTGTCGAACTGCCCCGCCAGCTCCGAAAAGCCCTCGGCGTCCAGCAAGTCCAGGCGGCGCACCTCGATATAGGGCTTGCCGATGGTGAAGTTGTTCAGAAAGGCCAGGTGGTTTTCATTGATGTCGGTGACCACGTAGCGGCTGCGGGGCACCAGGTGGATGGTGAGGTTGCCGATTCCAGCGCCCAGCTCCAGGACCTGGTCGCCCACGTGGTCCAGCAGCACGCGCGCCAGCCAGCGGTTGATGTTCTGCACGGTGTGCATGGAGGAGAGGTAGGCGGCGCGCAGCTCGTCGCCCTGGTACAGGTCGTCCACCAGCTTCCAGCGGGCCACCTCGGCGATGGCACGCATGCCGTGGCGCCAGTTGATCTTCTTGCCCTCCATATAGGTGCGGCCGGCGTAGCGGATGGGCACCTCGAAGATCACGGCGCCGCGCTTGGCCAGCTTGGCGGTGATCTCGGGCTCGAAGGAGAAATCGTCCGAGCGGATGGGGATGGACTGCAGCAGGCTGGTCCTGACCATCTTGTAGCAGGTCTCCATGTCGGTCAGGTTCAGGTCCGTCATCAGGTTGGAGAAGAGCGTCAGCAGGCGGTTGCCGATGGTGTGTCGGTAGTAGAGCACCCGCTGGTACTCGGAGCCCATGAAGCGCGATCCGTAGACGGCGTCGGCGTTGGCCTCTACGAAGGGGACCAGCAGGCGGCTCCAGTCTTCGGGGTTGTACTCCAGGTCGGCGTCGTGGATCACGCAGAGATCGCCGGTGGCGGCTTTGATGGCCTGGCGGATGGCGGCGCCCTTGCCCAGGTTGCGCGCCTGCGGCAGGAAGCGCAGCTCGGGCAGCTCTTCGGCCAGACGCTCCACCACCTGCACCGAGCCGTCGGTGGAGCCGTCGTCCACGACGATTACATCCAGTTGGCGGATCAAGGGATCGCGAAACGCCAGCACGCGCCGAATGGAGGCCTCGACCAGGTAGCGCTCGTTGTAGACCGGGATCAGGACCGACAACGAGAAGGGAGGGGAGAGCGCGTTCATCCTTGGACCTGCGCGATCGCCGGCTGGCGGCTATCCGTGGCGTGCCCCTTTGTAGGCAGCCCAGAGGTCCTGCATGGGACTGAGCAGGCCGTCGCGGATGGTCTGCTTGTCGGCTGCGCTCCACTCCGCAGCCGGTTGCCGCAGGAAGGTGGTCTTGTCCACGCGGTTGTCGAAGCGCGCAAAGGGCAGGTGCCAGGTGCGACCGTGAGCCTGGATGGGGATGGTGTTCTTCTTCTGGGCGTTCTTGCAGAGCCACTTGATGTCGTCGCAGCCGTAGTCGCCGTACATCACCACGTCGGGGGCCTTGTGGAAGAGGCTGCTGCCGGGCTGGGTCGGGTCGTAGCGGGCGTCGTTCTTGCGGCGCGACTCCTCGGGGGTGACCCAGATGTAGAGCACGGCCGCGCGCTCCAGGATGGCGGGCGACAGGTTGCCCAGGCACCAGCCGTAGCCGTGGGGGCGACCGAGCGGCATGGGCGCCTTGTCGGGGCCGCCGCGGGCGAACTCGATCACGATGGTCTTGCCCTCGATGGTGTCGGGGCGCTGCCCCCAGAGCTCGTTGTTCAGGTAGGCGGCGTCACCGCGCAGGGCTTCTGCCAGCTCGCAGCGCAGCACATGATCCATGCCCTGGAAGACCACCGGTCCGTCCAGCTTGAGGCGGGCCAGGTCGAGCCGCCTGAAGAGCAGCTCGGGATCGGCCGAGGGGGTGGCCAGGGCGTGACGCAGGACCTCGTAGTCGTCGTTGACCAGCTGCAGCAGGGTGCCCCAGTCGGCCAGGTAGCGGAAGCGATCGTGCTCGCCCAGGTAGTAGGCTCTCTCTTGACCGCGTGCCACGAGCTCCTCGTCGATGCGCCGCATGAAGTGCACGTAGGGGAAATCGTCGAGCTGCGCGTTGTCGGCGATGTGGTACTCCTGGATGCGGTCCCCAAGGGGCTCGTTCATGAGGTAGTTGCGCACCTCGGACTTGCCGGAGGCGGGCAGGGCGATCAGCAGCAGGGTGTCGATGTATTCGCCGCAGGACATGGGCTCTCCTCGTTCGTAGGGGGGGATGCCCAACCTGCCCCGGCAGGTCGCTGCAGTCAACCCCGCGGCCATGCCCCGCAGCCTCCTGGATCAGGTTAGTTCCCCACCGGCCAGCCTGGTCGTCCCTGGATTATGAAACCAGGGGCGG
>CAYVQL010000365.1:0-10382 GCA_964454135.1 uncultured Enterobacterales bacterium
TGCGACGGCCTGGACAACGACTGCGACGGCGAGATCGACGAGGAGCTGGAGACCACGACCTCTTACGTGGATGCCGATGGCGACGGCTACGGCGATCCGCAGAGCGCCGAATCGACCTGCGAGGGCGTGGACGACAGGGTGAGCAACGGCGAGGACTGCGACGACAGCTCCGCCGACGTCTACCCAGGTGCGCCGGACGTATGCGATGGCCTGCCCAACAGCTGCGAGAAGGACTGGGAGAACGACGACGGGCTGGTGACCTTCTGGAACGGCGTGGGGGAGCCCACCGATCTGACCGAGCTCTTTGCGGCGGGGAGCCTGAAGCGGCTGGCGAGGTACACCATCAACGCCAGGGGCACGCTGCGGTTTTGCGACGGCACCTACTACGCCACGATCGATGTCAGGGCGCCGAACGTCACCGTCGGAAGCCTGAATGGGGCGGAGACCACCACCCTGGACGGGGGCGGCGTCCGGCAGCTGTTCGTCAACCGGGACGGGCAGGGCGTCTTTCACCTGGGAGGCTTGACCATCGCCAACGGCCTGGGCCGCTTCGGCGGCGGCGTCTTCTCCGAGGGCGACATCGAGGTCAGCGATTGCGTGCTGCGGGACAACCTGGCCCGCGAGGAGGGGGGCGCGCTCTTTTTGAACGACGGGAGCATTACCGTCTTGGACTCGGTCATCTCCGGCAACGAGGCGGAAGAGGGTGCCGTGGCCATGGCGGTCGGCGACATCGTCGTGGATGGATGCAGCTTCACCGGCAACCTGGCGTCGCTCGAGGGTGGCGCCATCGCCCTGGACGACGGAACCCTGCAGGTCACGGACTCCATCTTCGACGGCAACCAGAGCGGCGACAAGGGAGGAGCCGTCCACGTCTACCAAACGAACGTGGAGATCGATGGTTCGGATTTCATTGACAACCACAGCAATAATGGCGGCGCCCTGTTCATGAACAACGGAGCGGTGCAGGTCGTCGACTCGCTCTTCTTCCGCAATACCGTCCATGGTCGTGGCGGAGGGATCTACATCCAGAACGGGGACGGCGACGTGACGGATTCCTTGTTCAGCGACAACCGCTCCCAGAACTCCTGGGGCGGAGGCGTGCTCATCGTGTCGGGATCGCTGCGCTGCGTCCGAAGCAAGAAATCTTCGTCGGCGGGCTTCCAGGGCAATATCGCCACGGAGGGTGGCGCCGTCCTCGCCTCCGACACGGTCTCGTCCGTGGATTGCGACTGGGGGGAAGGGACCACCGACAACCTCGTCGAGGACATCAGCCTGCCCGGCAACGTCGCCAACTACGGCAACAACGCCAGCTTCACCTGCACGGAAAAGGGGTGCTGGTAGGGGGGGGGCGGCTCCTACTGCCCCAACTGCTCCACAAACGCCTCGATGTTCGTGCGCGCCTGCTCCTCGGAGTAGCAGCGCAGGTCGTTCAGGTCGCCGTTGATGGTCAGGTAGGGGATGCCGACGCGCTCGCGCAGCCGCTGGGACATGCCGTAGCGGTTGTTGGAGTTGTTGGGGCAGGTCTTGGCGTCGTGGTACAGGATGCCGTCGGCCGAAAACGCCTCGCATTCCCGGGCGATGTAGTCCTCTTTCACGTCGTCAGAGCGCACGATGAACAGCTCGGTGTAGGCCCGCGCCATGGACTCGAAGGGGCGCTGCGGATCCAGCTGGTTGAAGATCCACGAGTTGCAGTAGGTGGAGGCAACGGCGCAGGTGCCCAGCTGCAGGAACTGCTCGGACAGGTTGCGCAGCTTGCCCCAGACCGGCATGCCCTCCCAGTAGATGCGGAAGCGCTCGCCCTCCACGGCGGCCACGCCCTGCTGAACGCGCTGCTCCAGCTCTTCCAGCAAGAGCTCGTAGTACTCCACCGCCGCATAGGTGCCGCGCAGCACCACGGCCGGGCCCATGTGGATGGTGCCGTCGAAGAAGCTGAGGGGAGAGGGCTTGGCCATGCCCGTGCGCAGCACCTTCTCCCAGAGCTGGGAGCAGCGCTGGGACAGGCCCACCACCTGGCGGAAGTGGTCCATGTCCAGCGGATGGCCGGCGATCTCCTCGAGATCCTCGGCCAAGCGGCGCAGCTGGGCGGCCACCGAGTCCACGTGGGGCTTGGCCACGGGGCCCACGTTGCGGTGGGTCTCCACCCCGACACAGGGCACGCCCCAATGCCGGGCGTACCACATGAACCAGTCCTGCACGTCGCGGCATTGGTTGGTGTTGTAGACCAACACGTCGGGCTTGGGCACCGACTCGATGCCGTAGGCCCGAGTCAGGGGCGTGTAGCCCTTCAGAAAGGCCCCCACATCCGCGGTCAGATAGGAGCAGATGTCGGGGGAGTAGCCGATGGCGTTGGCGTGGGGGATGTACTCGGTGGCCTTGCGCGTGGCGCCCAGGATGGCCGAGTGGTTCTCGGGGAAGTACACGTCGAAGCCGAAGCCGTGCAGCAGCTCGGCCGGCCCGACGCTGTTGCACCAGGCCACCTTGCGGGCGGGGCTCTTGGCCGCGGCGTCGAGCTGCAGGAAGTGCTCCGCCATGATCTTCTTCATCTGCTTGGCGGCTGCGATGGGCTTGTGCTGGGTCATGGAGATCTCCCTCTCTATCCGTTCGATGTACCGACTGATCTTGCCGCGCCGAATCCTCTTCCGGCTCCCCGCAGGGCCGTGAGGAGCGGGACGGGCGTAGCGTGAGGGTGCCCCGCAGGGGAGGGGGACCCCCGACCGGGAGGCCCGGAGGGGAAGACCAGGAAGGCCGCTTGAACACGATCGCCCTAGGCCACCGTCACCTTGATCACCATGGAAGCCGCGCAATCGCCCGCCGCGCAGCCCGTGAACAGGCCGTAGCCGCCGCCCAGGATGGCCAGCTCTTCGGCCAGCTCGATGATGCCGCGCATGCCCGTGGGCGCCTGGGGGTGGCCCCAGACCAGCGAGCAGCCAAACCGGTTCATGTCTTCCAGCGGGATGCCCAGCTCGCGGGACAGGTAGACATCGTTGACGGCGAAGGGCGTGTGGCTGGTGATGGCCTTCAGGTCGCCGGTGCCGATGCCGGCCTTGGCCAGCACGGCGCGCACGGCCGGGGCGTTGGCCATGGGCATGAAGCCCTTCTTGACGCGCGCCTGCGCGTGGGCGATCACCTGGATCTCGATGTTGGGATCGCTGGAGAGCTCGCGGGCCTTGTCGCGGGTGGTGATGACTACGCCGGCGTTGCCGTCGGAGGGGAAGGTCTGGGCGCCGAAGGTGACCGTGCCGCCCTTGACGACCGGGCGCAGCCGCGCCAGGCCCTCGGCCGTGGTGGGGAAGACGCCTTCGTCGGTGGTGACCGTGGCCAGCACCCGGCGGCCGCGGGCGTCCTTGACCTCCAGCGGGGTGACCATGTAGCGCTTCTGGAAGGCGCCATCGTCTTTCAGGGCGTTCTTGTACTGCTGGTAGCGCATCAAGGCGACCTCGTCCTGGTCGTCCTTGCTGATGCCCGTCTCGGCGGCGACGTTTTCAGCGGTGATCACCATGGCCTTGCCGGCCCAGGGGTCGCGACCGAAGTTGTCCATCACCCAGTCTTCGGCCTTGCCCGTGCCGCCCGGACCCATGGGGTTGGGGTAGTACAGGTGGGGCCCGTTGCTGCACTTGTCGGCGGTGACCGCCAGGAAGGTGGTGGCGCTGCCTTCCTGCACCTGGCCGGCGCCGTAGGCCACGCTCAGGGCGCCCGTGGCGCAAGCCTGGGAGAGGATGGGGGCCGGCACGTCCTGCAGGCCGATCATGGCGGTCATCCAGGGGCCACCGTAGAAGCAGCTGCGGGAGGGCACGGTCCAGCCCAGGCTGGCGCCGTCGAAATCCCCCAGCGGGATCTGCTTGGCGGTCAGGACCTCGTTGGCAATCCGCGCTGCGAAGGGGATGGGCTCCTGGCTGGCCAAGCTGCCCTGCCACTTGCAGAAGGGCGTGCTCCAATAGGCGCCGTAGGGGATGAAGGCCTTGTCGAATTGCATGGATTGACTCCTACTCGAAGATGGCTGAAGGTCTTGGTTGACGATTACTGAGAGTATGAGGCGCGATGAGACACATGAAACTATTGCGGCGTGCCGCCCTGTCAAGACGAATCGGCCGGGGACCGAAGCTCTTGCAGAGGGCCCTCCCGAGAGCGGCTCTGTCACGGGAAGCACTTCCGCGGCCATCGCTGCGACTGCTCATGGTTTCGAGCTTGACAGGCCCTCCTTCCTCCAATATGAGCGGTCTTCCTTTTCACCGAGCAAAATACCATAAAGGAGCGATTCATGGCCAACCTGGACTGGATGCCGAGGGAACACGGCGAAAAGAACCACGCCCTGTGGGGCGACGAACATTTCTCTGACGAGGCCCCGGGCGTCATCTATGAAAAGAAGCCCATCCTCGATCCCAAGGGCCAGCCGGTGGAGGGCCTGTATTCTGCCTGGATCACACTCAATAATCCTAGGCAATACAACTCTTACACCACCAAGATGGTCAAGGGTGTGATCGCAGGTTTCCAGCGCGCCTCCGCGGACAGCAGCGTGGTGGCGGCGATCTTCACGGCCGCGGGCGACAAGGCCTTCTGCACCGGCGGCAACACCAAGGAGTACTCCGAGTACTACTCCGGGCGGCCCAATGAGTACGGCCTCTACATGGACCTGTTCAACGCCATGGTCGACTCCATCTTGAACTGCAAGAAGCCCACCATCTGCCGCGTCAACGGCATGCGGGTGGCTGGCGGCCAGGAGATCGGCATGGCCTGCGATCTCACGATGGCCAGCGACCTGGCCATCTTCGGCCAGGCCGGCCCGCGCCACGGCTCCGCGCCCGATGGCGGCAGCACCGACTTCCTGCCCTGGATGCTGCCCGAAGAGCTGGCCATGTGGAACTGCGTCTCCTGCGAGATGTGGAGCGCCTACAAGATGCAGCGCCTGGGCCTGATCACCAAGGCCGTGCCGGTCATGGTGCAGGATGGCGAGTTCGTGCGCAATCCGGCCGTGGAGCTCGACTGCTACGTCCGCGACGGCGAGATCGTCTACGGCGACTTCAAGGGTGGCGCCGAGGGCAAGGCGGCCCGCACCATGATCCGTGGCGTCAAGGCCGACTTCAGCAAGCTCGACGGCGAGATCGACAAGATCCTGTGGACCTTCACCAACCTCTTCCCGGGCTGCCTGATCAAGAGCGTCGAAGGCGTCCGCATGAAGAAGAAGTTCTTCTGGGACCAGATGAAGATCCCCAACCGTCACTGGTTGGCGGCCAACATGAACTACGAAGCCTACCTGGGCTTCGGGGCCTTCAACACCAAGAAGATCACCGGCCACGACGTGATCGACTTCATCAAGTACCGGCAGCTGCAGTCCAAGGGCGCGGCCTACGACATCGAGTTCATGGCCGCCGTGCTGGCGGAACCCAAGGAGTCCTAGGCTCCGGACCAGGCGCCCGCCAGCCGGCGGGCGTCTCGCTTTCGAGGCCCGCCCGTCCGCCTTCGGCAGCCAGCGGCGGGCCGCTCGCTTCCCCGACCAACCTGAGAGGTTCGAGATGCTTTTGGAAGGCAAGAACGCCATCGTGACCGGTGGATCGCAGGGCATCGGCACTGCGGTTTCGCTGGACCTGGCCCGCGAGGGCGCCAACGTCTGCTTGACCTACCGCCGCCACGGCGAAGAGGCCGAGCGTATCGCCGCCGAGATCCGCGAAATGGGGCGCAAGGCCCTGGCGCTGCAGTGCGACATCGCCGTCTTCGACGAGGCCAAGGCCGTGGTGGATGCCGCGGTGGCCGAGTTCGGCAGTGTGGACATCCTGGTCAACAACGCCGGCATGAACTGGGACGGCGTGTCCTGGAAGATGTCCGAGGAGCAGTGGGACCGCGTGCTCGAGGTCAACCTGAAGGGCTACTTCAACTTCGTGCGCCACACGGCGCCCCTGCTGAAGGCCCAGAAGGGCGGCAAGGTAGTCAACGTCACCTCCATCAACGGCCTGCGCGGCAAGTTCGGCCAGACCAACTACTCGGCCTCCAAGGCGGGCATCATCGGCTTCACCAAGGCCCTGGCCCGCGAGCTGGGCGCCTTCGGCGTCAACGTCAACGCCGTGGCTCCCGGCCTGATCGAGACCGCCATGCTGCGCGAGTCCAGCTACCGCGAGAAGATCGTGGGCATGGCCATGGGCGAGATCGTGCTCAAGCGCGTCGGCCTGCCCGAAGAGGTGGCCTCGGTCATCTCCTTCCTGGCCTCTGAAAAATCGCGCCACGTCACCGGCGAGGTGATCCGTGTGGACGGCGGCCAGTACATCTAGCGAGGAGTCACTTGTCATGAACATGAACGATATCGTCATCATCGGCGCGGCCCGCACCCCCATGGGGCGCTTCGGCGGCAGCCTGAAGAACATGCCCTCCTACGAGCTGGGCGCCATCGCCATCCGGGCCGCCATGGAGCGGGCCGGCATCAGCGGGGAGCAGGTCTCCGAGGTGATCTACGGCTCCTGTCGCCAGGCCGGCAACGGCGTCAACCCTTCGCGCACCGCGGCCCTGAAGGGCGGCGTGCACAAGGGTGCCTGCACCATCACCCTCAACATGGCCTGTCCCTCGGGCATGAAGAGCGTGCATATGGCCGCGCAGGCCCTGCGCCTGGGCGAGAGCAGCATCGTGGTCGCTGGCGGCATGGACTCCATGAGCACCATCCCCTACCTGCTCAAGGGCGTCCGCTGGCAGGGCTTCAAGATGGGTCCGCGCACGCTGGAAGACGGCTGGTCCGACTCCATCGACCCGGTCACGAACCAGGGCATGGGCGACACCGCCGAGAACCTGGTGGACAAGTACGGCCTGCAGCGCGAAGAGCTGGACGAGTTCGCCGCCAACAGCCACCTCAAGGCCTCGGCGGCCCAGAAGGCCGGCCTCTTCGACGAGGAGATCGTGCCGGTGGAGGTGCCCCCCGCCAGCCGGCGCGAGCCGGGCTTCACCTTCTCCCAGGACGAGACCATCCGCCACACCATCTCGGCCGAGAAGATGGGCAAGCTGCGTCCGGTCTTCCGCAAGGGCGGCTGCGTCACCGCCGGCAACTCCTGCGGCATGAGCGACGGCGCCTGCGCCGTGGTGGTCACCACCCGCGCCGTGGCCGCCGAGCTGGGCGCCACGCCCCTGTTCAGCCTAGTGGGCTTCGGCCAGGGCGCCGCGCCCAACGAGACCATGGGCGAGGGCCCGGGCATCTCCATGCCCATCGCGCTCGAGAACGCCGGCATGACGCTGGCGGATATGGATCTCTACGAGGCGAACGAGGCCTTCGCCGCCCAGGTGCTGGCCAACGAGCGTCAGCTGAACTGGGACCGCGAGAAGCTCAACGTGCACGGCGGCGCCATCGCCCTGGGTCACCCCACGGGCATCAGCGGCGCCCGCATCCTGATCACCGGCTACCACGCCCTCAAGGCGCGCGACAAGGAGTTCCTGGTGGCGGGCATCTGTGGCGGCGGCGGCGTCACCACGGCCATGGTGATCAAGCGCGAGAGCTAGCCTATGAACCTGGTCGCTCATGCGGTCCTTCCAGTTTCCCCTCCGGGCCTCCCGGGTGGGGGTCCCCCTCCCCTGCGGGGCACCCTCTCCCCACTCCTCGCGGCCCTGCGGGGAGGCGGGTGAGGCTCGAAGGGCGACGATAGCTATCAGGAGCCGTGGTATGGCAGATCTGAAACTCGAGAAAGCGGGCGGCGTCGCCCGCATCATCTTCGATCGTCCCAAGCACAACGTCTTCAACATAGCCATGATGCGCGAGCTGAACGCCATGCTGGAGCAGCTGCTGCAGGACGACGATCTCAAGTGCCTGGTGCTGGCGGCCGAGGGCCGCAGCTGGTCGGCGGGCGTGGACGTGGGCGAGCACTCGCCCGAGATGGCGCCCGAGATGATCGCCACCTTCAACCGCATCTTCGAGCTGCTGATGCGGTTCGAGGTGCCCACCATCGCCGCGGTCCACGGTCGCGCCCTGGGCGGCGGCATGGAGGTGGCCATCGCCTGCGATATGATCTTGGCGGCCAAGAGCGCCCTCTTCGGGCAGCCCGAGATCAAGCTGGGTTTCCTGCCGCCCTATGCGGCCATGCGCCTGCCCCAGCTGGTGGGCCCGGCGCGGGCCATCGAGGTCTGCTGCTCGGGCATGGTCTACACCGCGGCCGAGGCCCACGCCATGGGCATGGTGGCGCGGGTGGTCGAAGACGAGGCCTTCGGCGGCGAGCTGGAACGGGTGATCAAGGAGATCGCCTACTGCAGCCCGCTGATCATCCGGCTCAACAAGCGGGCCGTGCGCGAGCACCTGGGCCTGGACTTCGAAGAGGCGCTGGCGGGCGTCAGCTCGCTCTTCCTCGACGAGCTGATGAAGACCGAAGACGTGCTCGAGGGCCTGGCAAGCTTCGCCGAGAAGCGCCGGCCCGTTTGGAAGAACAAGTAAACCGGTAAGAATCGAGCGGTGGCCCCCTGCTGCGGAGCGGGGGTGCGTCGCGTAACAGCGCAGGAGCGTGACATGAGCGTGAGCAAGATCGGTGTCGTGGGCGCGGGCAACATGGGCGCGGGCATCGCGCAGAAGATGGCCCAGGAGGGGCTGGATGTTGTTCTGATCGACATCAAGCCCGAGTTCGTGGAGCGCGGGCTGGGATCCATCCGTGCCATGCTGGAAGAGGGCGTCAAGCGCCGTATCTTCGGGCCCGAGAAGGTGGACGAGATCCTGGGTCGCATCCAGGGCACCACCGACCTGCAGGCCCTGGCCGATGCCGACCTGGTGGTCGAGGCGGTCTTCGAAGACCTGGAGGTCAAGGGCAAGCTCTTCGAGCAGCTGGACGCCATCTGCGACGACAAGACCATCCTGGCCACCAACACCAGCAGCTTCTACGTGCGCGACTTCGCCCAGCGCGTGCAGCGCCCGGATCGCTTCGTGGGTCTGCACTACTTCTTCCATCCGGCCAAGAACCGCCTGCTGGAGGTCATCCCCCACGCGGGCACCAGCAAAGAGACCATCGACAAGTCCCTGCTGGCGGCGCGCCTGCACGGCAAGACCGCCATCCTGGTGAAAGACGCTGCCGGCTTCGCGGTCAACCGCTTCTTCGTGCCCTTTTTGAACGAGGCCTCCCGCATGCTGGAGGAGGGCGTGGCCGACATCCCCACCATCGAAGAGGGCGCCAAGCGCGCCTTCCGCATCGGCATGGGCCCCTTCCTGCTGATGAACGTCACCGGCATCCCCATCGCCGTGCATTCCTCGGCCACCCTGGGCCGCGAGCTGGGCCCCTTCTACGCCACGGCCAAGCGGCTCGAGCAGCAGATGGAGAAGCGCGAGGACTGGGATCTCTCGGGCGAGATCGACGAGAGCCGCCTGCAAGCCGTCATCGACCGCTTCCAGGGCGTCTGCCTGGGCGTGGCCGCCCAGCTGGTCAGCGAGGGCGTGGCCAGCATCGAAGACACGGATCGCGGCGCCAAGATCGGCCTGCGCTGGATCATGGGGCCCTTCGAGCTGATGAACCGGCTGGGCATAGAAAAGACCTGCGAGCTGGTGCAGGCCATCGCCGATCGCTACGAGGACTTCCAGTTCCCCAGCCTGCTGGCCCAGCAGCGCGAAGAGGGCGTTCCCTTCCAGTTCCAGGTGGTGGACCTCCAGGTGGAAGACGGCATCGGCTTCATCACCTTGAACCGGCCTGAGGCCATGAACGCCCTGAACGAGGCCGTGGTGGGCCAGCTGGCCGCGCGCTTTGCGCAGGCCCAGGCCGATCCCGCGGTCAAGGCCATCGTCTTCCGCGGCGCGGGCAAGGCCTTCGTGGCCGGCGCCGACATCCGCTACTTCGTCAAGAAGATCAAGGCCGAGCGCATCCAGGACATCGTGGATTTCACCCGCGCGGGCCACGAGCTCTTTCTGGGCATCGAAAACTGCGCCAAGCCCACCATCGCTGTGCTGGACGGGCTCTCCCTGGGCGGTGGCAGCGAGCTGGCCCTGGCCTGCCAGGCCATCGTGGCCACCCCGGCTGGCTCCATGGGCTTCCCGGAAACCAGCATCGGCATCTTCCCCGGCCTGGGCGGCATGCCACGCCTGGCGCGCCAGCTGGGACCCGAGTTGGCTCTCTTCTACGTGCTCACGGGTCGGCCCCTGGGGGCGTCGCAGCTGCAGGCCCTGGGCCTGTTGGCCGCGCTGGCCTCTCCGGCGGAGCTGGACGGCGCCATCCGGGAGCTGGTGGCCGCGGGCCTGCCCGACAAGAACCAGGCGCGGGATCTGCCGTCCGGTTTCGCGCCCATGGCCGCCCTGGGCTCGCAGGCCAACATCGAGCGCATGCTGGCTGGCGAGCTGCCCCAGGGCGTGGACGAGGGCCTGGCCGCCAAGACCGCCAAGGGCGTGGGCTTCAAGGCCCCCATCGCCTGCCGCATCGCCGCGGAGCTGACCTTCGCGGGCATGGACGTGG
>CAYVQL010000366.1:0-10374 GCA_964454135.1 uncultured Enterobacterales bacterium
TTTCGCGAAACACCACTAAGCCGCCGGCCCCAAAAACACAAGGCCATTGCGCGCCTTAAGAGCACTTTTTTCCTACGTTATCGCGTTCCTGGACGGAAACTTGCCAAGCAGCCCAGCTCAACCTCCTGCTCCCACAGCCAACACGCGCTGCACGCGCTGCGTGCTTCCCGAGCTGCCGCCCGACATCGTGCTGGACGACAGCGGCACTTGCCAGATCTGCGCCAGCGCGTCGCAGCACGCGGCCCCTCCCCCGCGCGAGAGCGAGCTGACGCGCACGATCACCAGGCTGCGGCCCAAGCGCAAGCGCCGCTACGACTGCCTGGTGGTCTGCACTGGCAGCTTGGCCAGCGTGGCCGCGCTCCACCACGTCTGTCGGCGCTACAAGCTCGAACCCGTGGTGCACATCTTCGACAACGGCTTCCTCCGGCCAGCCGCCGTCGAAAACGTCCGGCGCGCGACCGAGGCTCTGGGCGTGGATCTGCAGTACCTGCGATCCAGCTACCTGCGGCCGCTCTTCCGCGAGCTCGTCCGCAGCGGCGCGCCGGTGCCCATCTGCTCCGTCTGCCAGACCTGGATCATGGACGAGGCGCTCGCCGCGGCCCGCCACTGGGGCGTCTCCCTGGTCTTCATCGGCGGCTCTCGCGGCTGGATGGGCTCGTCCGCAGCCAACGGGGCCTTGACCTTTCCCTCCTGGCAACGAGCCACCCGCGAGTTCCTGGTCCGTTGCTGCCAGCGCGAGCCGCGCTACCGCCGCCTCCTGAGCGCCCATCGCCGCCTGGAAAAGGCGCGCAGGAAGGTCGCCGTGCTCTCGCCCCTCTGGTATCTGCCCGACGATCCGCAGCGGCAGGAGCGGTTGCTGCGTGAAGAGCTGGGTTGGCAGCCCCTGGCCGCCAACTACCCCAGCGACCGGTCCAGCGACTGCGACCTCAACCTGGTGGGGGTCTACAGCTGTCTGCGCGACTACGGCTTCACCACCTACCACGCCGAGCACAGCCAGCTGATCCGCCTGGGCGAGAGCAGCCGCCAGGAGGCGCTGGCGGCCCTGGACGTCGCGCTGGACCGCGAGCCCTACGCCCCTATCATCGAGGACGTGCTGCAGCGCCTGGATTGCTCGTGGGCGGATCTGCAAAGGGACGCCGACAGCGGCTGAGCGCACGAGACAGCTTCCCCCGAGCGGAATAGCGGAAGTCTGCCGTGAAGAAACGAACCCTGCTCGAGCTGCTGCTGGTGGTCGCCATCCTGGCGGTGGCGGGCCTGCTGGTCAAGCGCGTCCTCGACTACCGGGCCTTCCAGGCCGCCATCGAGAAGGTCGAGGGCTTCCACGAGCCCAACCAGCGCGACGTGCTGGCCGCCACGCCGGGGCGCCCCCACGATCTGGCCTCCTATGTGAAAGACCCCACCTCTCTGGGGCGCTACATCCCCTACCGCTACTCCACCAATGCCCACGGCCAGCGCGGCGGCCCCGTCGCCCAGCCCAAGCCTCCCGGAACCTACCGCGTCGCCGTCGCAGCCGAGTGCGTGGGCTACGGACCGGGCGTGGCTGACGACGAGATCTACCCGGCCCTGCTGGAGCGCAAGCTGCGCCAGGCCTTCCCCGAGCGCGCCATCGACGTGGTCAACGGCTCCAACATCGGCGGCACCGCCCAGGGACTGGCCCGGCAGCTGGAGCAGGAGCTGCTCGCGTTCGAGCCCGACATGGTGGTGTACGCCCCGGGCGCCAACACCGTCTTCCTGCCCTCGCACGTCGGCCCTCCCCTGCGCATGACCCTGCAGGAGGACGAGTACAAGAGGGAGATGAAGCAGCTGCGCGACAGCTTGACCCGAGTCCTGGCGCTCTCCAGGCGGCACGGCTTCTCGCTGGTGCTGGTCACGCCCACCTGCAACTCCTTCTTCTTCCCCGACGGCCAGCGCTGGGCGGACGAGCTGCTGCGCTTCGCCAGGACCAACCGGCTTGCGGCGCTGGACACCACCAGCCTGATCAGGCAGGCCGAGGCGCGCGACGGCTTGAGCCTGGAGAGAGACGTCGCCCGGCAGCGCCTGGTCTCCACCTGGGGTGGCGAGCGCGAGATCCTGCTGGACGTGCCCTTCGACGGCGCCGGCAACACCATGCACGTCGCCCCCGAGATCTACCAGTACCTGGAGCAGCACCACGACATGGTCCAGCGCTACAGCTTCGACGACAACCACCCCAGCGCGGCGGGGCACGAGCTGATCGCCGAGGGGCTGCTGGCCACGATCCGCGAGCAGGGCCTGCGCTGAGCGAGCGGCCCCGGGCGACCCGCTCCCCAAACCTGCTATGCTCCTTGCCGAAGCTGGCTCGGAGCGAGGCATGATCGGCAGGGTGATCGGCAAGTACCGCGTCCTGGAGGAGATCGGCCGTGGGGGTATGGGCTGCGTGTACCGCGCGCGCCACGTGAAGTTCGAGCGCCTGGCGGCCATCAAGCACATGCGCCTGGAACGCAAGGGCGAACCCGAGGATCGCGAACGCTTGATGGAGGAGCAGCTGCTGCTGGCCGAGCTGCGCCACCCCGTCATCGCGGCCCTGCAGGGGCTGCTGGTGGAGGACTCCGACCTCTTCCTGGTCTGGGAGCACGTGCCGGGCGTCACCCTGGAGGAGCTGCTGCTGGCGCAGGGGCCCCTCTCCATCGAGCAGGTCGTCTTCATGGGGCGCCAGCTGCTCTCGGCCCTGGCCCACGCCCAGGAGCACGGCGTGCTCCACGGCCACATCAAGCCCAGCAACATCATGCTCACCAGTCAGGCCGTCAAGCTGGTGGATCTGGGCACCGCCCGCTGCTTCGACGTGGCCAACCTGACCTTGCCCGGCACGGTGATGGGCTCCCCCGTCTACCTGCCACCCGAGCGCTGGGAGAGCGCCCCTACGGGCCCGCGCAGCGATGTCTACTCCCTGGGCTGCTGCCTCTTCGAGGCCCTGGCCGGCCGGCCGCCCCATGTGAGCGGCGGTGGCGGCTGGCGCGCCTATCACCGCCTGCACACCCTCTGCGACATGCCCGACGTGCGCAAGCTGCGGGAAGACACCCCCCCCTGGCTGGCCGAGGCCATTCTCAAGGCCACGCGGCGTCCCCCTGCCATGCGCTACGCAGGCGCCGTGGAGCTGCACGAGGTCTTCCGCAAACAGCCCGAGCCCCAGCAGGTGCGCTACCTGCCCAGCGACGAGGAACTGCCCCTTGGGGAGCGCCACACGGCGCTGCTGCGTCGCCAGGCCGAGGCGCGCCTGGAGGACACGCTGGAGGAGGAACTGCCCACCGAGGAGCACCGCACGGTGCTGATCCCCCTGCGCGCCAAGGAAGCGCTGTTGGAAGACGACGTCATGGAGGATCAGCGCACCGTGCTGATGCCGTCTCGCGGGCTGCGCGCCGAGCCGACACTGCCCCTGCTGCCCGCCGCCGACAGCAGCGCCGGCAGCAAGCCCGCGGCGAAGGCGCCCGCCGCGAGGGTGCCCGCCACGGAGCCGCCCGCGGCGGACCCGCTGCCTCCGCCCGACCGCGCGCTGCCCCCTCGCCCCACGCTCCTTCCCTGGCTGCTCACCACCTGCATGGCCCTGCTGCTGGCTGTCGGGCTGCTGGCAGCCCTCGGATTCGTCTACGCCACCCGCAGCGGCGGGAGCGGCTCCGCCATGACGCTGCAGCTCGAGAACCTGCAGGCCCAGCCCATGGAGCTGGAGTGCAGCGCTGGCAGCTCCGGCCAGACCTGGCGCGTGGAGGTGCCCGCCTCCTCCAGGGTCTCCATCACCATCCCGGGCCTGCCCGCCACCTGCAGCCAGATCCACAGGGGCGAGGCCCAGCAGATCTGGACCATGGAGCCGGCACCGGTCGGCGACAACGAATAGTGCATCCCGCCTGGCGCGCGCTGGCCACGCTGCTGGCCCTGCTTTGGCTGTTGCTGCCCGCGGCCGTCGACGCCAGCCCGCTGCGCGTGGAGATCCAGGCCCGCGTGGCCGAGGACCTGCGCAGCATCAGCGGCCGCATGCGCGTGATGGGAGACGAGCCCTTCCGCCTGGCCGATCCGCAGGCGGCCATCCCGCCGCCCCCGGATGATCGCACGGCCCTGCGCACCTGGCCCCTGGCACCCGAAGAGGGGGCCGTGAGCTGGAAGGCCGCGCAAGATGGCTGGCTCGAGTTCCACGCCGAGCTGCCACGGCGCTACGGCGGTTGCGGCTTCGTCCCTGGCCAGGGCCTGTTCATGGCCGGAGGCTGGCATCCCCAGCCCCTGGTCCGCGGCGCGCTGCCCGCCGCCCATTGGCAGGTGCGGCTGCAGCTGCCCGCAGGCAGCGCTGGCGCCCTGGGCGACCAGATCGGGCAGGGAGAGCTGCGTTGGCAAGGCCAGGGGGAGCGCGCCGCGCTGGCCGTGCTCCCTCGTTCCAGCCTGACGCGGATCGAGACCGACCGCGGCCCGCTGATGCTGCTGGCGCGCCGACGTCCCTCGAAGGCTCGCCAGCGCTGGCTGCGGCGCACCGTGGAGCAGGCCTGGCCCGAGGGGCGTACGCTGGACCTGGTGGTCGTGGACAGCCCCCTGATGCGGCGCCTGGTCCGACCCACTCCAGGACTGCTCTTCATGAGCAGCCGCGCCTTCCGCCTCTCGCCGGGCCTGCGCCACCTGCACCAGCAGGCCGTGGCCCGTGGACTGCTGGAGGCCGGCCTGAGCCCGGACCTGCCCCAGCTCGACGAGCGCTCCCTGGCAGCGGCGGCCCTCTCGGCCGACTCCCTGGCCAGCTCGCCCACCGCCCAGGGGTTGCTGCGCTGGTTCTCCTGGTTGCCCCAGGTGGACGAGCTGCTCTACTCCGGGACCGCTCCCTACGTGGCCGAAGTGCTGGGCGAGGCCTACCCGGGAGACACGCTGGCCGACGACCTGGCCCAGGCGCTGCACCCGCAGCTTCCCGGAGCCGCGCTGGCCGGCCGCATCGACGATCTGGCGGGCCAGGGCGCCGCGCTGCGCGTGGCCCAGGCGCTGCTGGGAGGCCAGGCGCTGGACGCCGCGCTCCTGGCCGAGGGCATCGATCCGCTCCTTGTGCGCTCCTGGATGGCACCGCAGCGACCCCAGGACTACAGCCTGGAGGTCCGCCCGCAGCCCGTGGGCAGCCGCATCGTCGTCAAGCGCCAGGCCGGGACCGACGCGCCGCGCGAGCCCCTGGTGGTGCAGGCCGACCAGACCCGCCTCCTCTGGCTCTCGGAGCCGGGCGAAGCCGAGCATCGCTGGGACCTGGGCGAAGACCCCATCCGCGTGACGCTGGACCCCGAGGGCCACCTGCAGCAGGAGGATCGCAGCAACGACCGCTGGCCCGTCCGCTGGACCGCCGTGCTCTCCGCCTTCCCCACGGTGTGGAACCTGTCCGCCGGGCGCATCGAGGGCTACCTGGGCCTGCGCCTGCGGCGCCAGCACGACACCCGCCGCACCAACGATTTCTACCTCTACACGGACCAGGTGAACCTGGCGGGAGCCCAGGGCAGGATCGGCCGCGCATGGGGGCCGCTGCAGGATCGCCGCTGGCGCCCCCACCGCGCCTACGCCTGGATCTCGGCGGCCCTGCTCGACCCGGATTTCCGCCCCACCGAGCAGGGCAAGCTGGCCCTGGACGCTGGCGCCAGCCTGCTGCGCGACACCCAGACCGACTGGCTCTTCCCCCTGCGCGGCCACGTGCTGGGCCTGCACGGCAACACCGGCTTCGTGCCTCTGGGGGGCCAGTCATGGGCCGGGCTGGGCGCCAGTGCGGCGGGCGTCACCTCGGCCCATCCGCGCATGGCGCTGGCGGGGCGCCTGCGCGCGGGCCGCTCCTGGGGCGAGGTGGAGCACAGGCTGGAGGTGTTGGGGGGCGTGGACGACCTGCGCAGCCTGCCCGGCGACCTGGCTGTGGGCTCGGGCAAGGTGGTGGCCATGGGCGAGCTGCGCCTGGCGCCCCTGCGCCATCGCTCGCTGCCTGTGGGCCTGGGCTGGCTGGACGAGCTTCAGCTGGCGGGGGGTGTGGAGGGCGGGCTCTTGACGGGCGCGCGGGTGGAAGAAGGCTATGGCGACGCCCGCGCCGACGGGCTGCTGGCCGCCGCCGGCTGGACCGCCAGCAGCTTCGTGGCCGTGGATGTGCTGGGGGCCCAGCCCGCCCTGGCAGGCTTGCTGGTGGCGGCGCCCTTCCGGGGCGAGCCGGAGTGGGTGGGCGCGCTGCGGCCCAATGTCTACTTGTTGTGGGAGCAGGCGTTCTGATCTTGGGCCCACCTCGACGCGCCTTCGTGCGAGCCACCGCCCCCAAGCAGACTCGCAACCAACTCAGCCAGCCGCCTTCCCCCCGTTCGGTTGATAGCTGTTCAGAACGCCGCAGAGATCGCGCGCGGCTTCCTCCAGCGTCGCCACCCGGTCCGCCACCGCATCGAGCTTGCCCTCCATCAGCGCCACCCAGGTCCGTCGCGCGATGCGCCGCAGCCGCTCTCCACCCACGTTGGCAGCCCTCATCTCCAGCTCGCGCAAGTGACGCGCGGCGGCGTTGGGCTCACCCCGGGCGAGGGCCTGCTCCACCTGCCGCACCTCCGCCAGCAACGCGGGCTCCAGCGAGGCTGCCAGCACACGCACCCGCCACAGCTTGCCGCCCACCGCCGCCAGCGCCTTGCCGGCGTCCAGGATCGGCACCTCCTCGGCCCTCGGGCCCTTGCTCGCGGGCGAGCGCTCGGTGCCCCAGCGCTCCCAACGCTCCGCCGCGCAGCGCGCCAGGACTGCGGCGTCCGGACGCTGGCCCACGCGCTGCACGCCGCCCCCTTGCAGGGCCCCTTCTCCCTCTTCCCAGACCAGGACCAAGGTGTCGGCGCAGCGCTCGTCTCGGCGCACCGCGCGCAAGATCCCCTGGATCTGGCCCCGTGGCAGAGCCCCGTCGATGACCACCAGGAAAGGAAGCATGTCCGCGATATGCACCAGCGCATCGGTCGCAGCCAGGGCGGATCGGATCTGGGCGCTGGGCCAGACGCAGCGAAACGCGCTCATCATCTCCAGCTGCAGCTCGGCGTCGCCCTCCACCAGCAGGATGCGCAGAAACTCCTGCGATCCGCTCTCTTCCCGCCCGGTCAGCCGGCGCACCAAGGCGCCGATGATCCGGTTGTCGAAGGGCTTGGGCACGAACTCGTCCATGCCTGCCTCTCGGCAACGTTGCCTGATTCCGGGCACGGCGCAGGCCGAGAGCGCCACGATGGGCACACGCCTGTCGCCCTCGCGCCTACGGATCTCCCTGGTGGCCTGCAGGCCATCCTGCTCGGGCATCAGCACGTCCATGAAGACCAGGTCGAAACGCGCGGCGCTGGTCATCTCGACGGCCTGGCGCCCATTGCTTGCCACCTCGACCCGGCAGCCCAGGCGCTGCAAGAGCTCTTTGGCCACGCGCTGCGCCGAGGGCTCGTCGTCGACCACAAGCACCTGGGGCGGTGCGGCCAGGTCGCGCTGCTCAGCCTCATCGCGCGGCCTGCTGGCGGCCCAGGCCTCCACGGCCTCGCCGCGCAGCTCGCGGCCCGCCCCTGGAGCGTCACGCTGCTCCAGGGCGTCGCCACCCTGCCGGTCGATGCGCAGCGGCAGGATCAGGTTGATTGCCGCACGCTCCCCCTTGTCGTCGCCCGCCGCCAGGCTGCCGCCCAGCAGGACCGCCTGGCGCTCGCAGATCTGCCAGAAGCCCTTCGCGCCGTCCTGAGGCTCGAGATCCGGACCGGACTCGCCGCCCACCGAGCCCGGGCCTCCTGGGCCGAAGGAGTCCCCCTCCACGGTGAACTGCACCTGCTGCATCTCCCGGCCTCGAAAGAGGCTCCTCACCAGCAACACCACCTCCCCCTGCCAGGAATGCTCCACAGCCTTGCCCAGCAGCTTGACGACCAGCCGCAGCAAGCGATCCGGATCCCCGAGGCAAGCCAGAGGCAGCCCGCTGGGCGAGCGCAGCGTGATGGACAGGCCACGCTCGCGCGCCGCGGGCAGCGAGAAGCGCAGGGCCTGCCGGATGCACGCGGCCAGGTCGAAGGGCTCCTCCTCGGGGGCGTGCTCCGCGGACTCCGGCGCCGCACGCTCCACGATCTCCTCCAGCTCGAACAGGGCCTTCATGCCCCCCGCCAACACCGCCTCGGCCAGGTTGCGCTGCTTGGCGTTCAGCCTGGTGTCCAGCAGCAGCTGAGCGGATCCCAAGACGCCGTTCATGGAGGCCCGCAGCTTGTGGTTCAACGCCACCAGCACCTCGGCGTGGTCCTTCTCGACGGCCTCCAAGGTCTCCGCGGCGCACCTCCGCTCAGCCGAGGCATCCTTCCTCATGGCGTCCTTCTCGTCCTCGGCCGCGGCCAGACGTCGCTGAAACTCCTTCACCTGCTTCCCGGCTTGTTCGAAGAGCCCCGCATAGCGGATGGCGGAAGAGAGCTGGTCGCCGTAGCGCCTCACCGCCTGCTCGTCCCCAGGGCCGAGCCCCGTGCCCGCCACGCAGAGCAGGCCGCTGCGCATTCGAAGCTTCAGGGGCACCAGGATGGCCTGCTGGATGCTCAGCGCCTCGGCCAGGGGTCGGGCCTTCGCTGCCAGCAAGCCGGGCAAGACCTCGAGCAGGGCGGGCAGCGCATTGCCCAGAAAGGCTCTGCGTCCCTCGATGGCCGCCTCGAAGACGCCTCCCGGCACGATGGGGAAGGTCCATTCGCGGCAGCTCCGGTCGACCAGCTCTTCGATCCTGCGTAGCGCAGCGGGCTCGCAGCCCTGCTCCACCAGCGTCATCTCCCTGCGGTCGGCCGTCAGAGAGAAGACCGCCCCATGCAGGCCGCAAGCGTTCACGTCCCGCACCGCCGCTTGCCAGACCTCCGCCAGGCTGCAGGCGCCCAGCAGCGCGTCGGAGGCTTGGGCCAGAGCGGAGGCGCCGAGAGGACGGGACCGGACGTGTTGGGATGAGGTCATCATGGTCGACTCGGCGGTGGGGGGAACCGGCATGTCAAGGCGAGGGAACGCAGGACGGCGAGCCATCCTCCTAGGTTCCTACGAAGCACGACGCAGAAAGAAGACAGCCCTCCGCCTACCGAAACACTCAGTGACTTTCGGCCGGCCCGTGTGATCCCGCCGCGCGCCCCGCGCAGATCAACGCGCCAATGCGCCGCCCGCCACCTCATACGCCATGAAATCCAGCTCCAGCGTGAACGCGCTGTCACGACTGCCGTCGCCGTAGGCCGCCTCGTAGTACTCCTGCCGCCCTTCCTCGGTGTTGCTCCAGCAGTCCAGCTGGGCCTCCAGCTCCTTGGGATCCAGGCCGTAGTCCTCCAGGTAGGGCCCCAGGGCGTTCAAGGCGTCGTTCAGCAGCTCCAGCGAGGCGTCCAGGCCCTCGCCGTTCTCGCGGTAGCGCTCCAGGTAGGGAGAGTAGGTGCTGACCTCGATGGTGCCGGCGTCCAGGTCGTAGTCCAGCTGCTTGAGCCAGCCCGTGCCCCCCTGCTCGTGGTAGCTCTGGAAATCCGTCAGCAGCTCGTGCACGGGCAGGCCCACGATGTTCTGGCTGACCTGTCGATACTCGGCGTCCACATGCCCGCACTGCACCATGTAGATGTTGGGGTTGGCCGCCACGAAGCCCTCGAAGAGATCCTCGGCCAGGGTGGAGTCGCTGTAGTAGGGCGGGTCGCCCAGCTCGTAGATCAGGGCGTTGTAGCGCCCGGGCAGCAGCACGTGCAGCAGGCTGGGCATCAGGTCCACCACCCGCCCGTCGTACAGGTAGCGGTGGGTGGAGACGTGCACCAGGGCGCCGGGGTTGTCGTCCAGCACCTGCTGGGCCCAGGCCAGCTCCTGGCTGGGCACGTCCACCGCCAGGTGCAGGAAGAGCCAGGTGTGGTCCCAGAGCTGGAAGCCGGCGTAGCTGCTCTGGCCGCTGGCCGAGCTGCCGCCGAACCAGGCTTCGCCCTCGAAGAAGCTGGGCCCAGCGTAGCGCAGGTAGTGCTCGGCCGCGCAGTCGATGTCGGTGTAGGTGTCGGAGCAGGCGTTGTCCACATCCGCCGGGTACTCGTACTCGCTGTCGCTGTACATGTGATCGTGGTTGCCCATGGCGATGCCGTAGGGCACGCCCGCCCCCTCCAGGATGTCCAGCGAGGCGCGGGCGTTGGCCCACTGGCGCTCGTTGGGGCCGTTGTCCACCACGTCGCCCAGGTGCGTGACGAAGGCGATGTTCAACGCCTCGGCCTGGTCCGCCACCCACTGGGTCTGCTGGTCGAAGAGCTCGGGGTGGTCGTCGGCGTACTCCTGGGTGTCGGGCAGGGCGACGACGGTGAAGCGCCGGGGGGCCGCGCTGTCGGCCGGATCCTGGCAGGCGGCGAGGAGGAGGAGGGGGGCGATGGCGTGCATGGATGTTTCATAACCGGTGTTGCACCACCGCTGTCACCACGTGCCGTCCGGCCC
>CAYVQL010000367.1:0-10350 GCA_964454135.1 uncultured Enterobacterales bacterium
CGCCAACGGCGAGGACGACCAGTTTCTGGCAGCACCACCCCCCGAGACGACTACCGCTGCCAGAACCCGGAATGCCGCCGCCGCACGCTGCGGGCCCATGCCCACCACTTGCACGAGCGTCACAAGGGGGGCGAAAATCAACTTTGGAACGGCAAATCGCTCTGCCCCGCCTGTCATCTACGACTGATTCACGCCGGGCGCGTCACCGTCGAGGAGATCAAGCTCGAAGGCCTCCCTCAAGTCGTGCATAGAGCGCGCCAAATACGTTGGTGGCTGACGAGCGATGAATGGAGGGCGCTTGAACTCTGACACTACCCGGGGCGGGTAGTGGTTGTCTTCAAAGAATGGCAGTCATCCGGCAAGCGCCCGCCGGCTCGGGCCCCAGCGCCACGCGCTCGCGACCGAGCGCAGTCCCCTCCCGCAACGCCCCACTCGAGCGCGCAACCGTCCCCTCCCAGCCCCCACTCGCCACACGGCAAGCTCCGACGAGCCCTGGTCCGAATCCGACCGCCCACGCAGCTGCCGACGACCCGCGCGCCGCGGCGGCATCCGCTGCATGCAGTCTCTCGGCTCCCGCAACAAATCCGCGAATCGCGCTGGCCAGGCTTGAAGCTCCGCTTTGGTTATTTTCGTTTTTTCCAAGTGTTGACTTACCCACCCTGCCCCTGTAGGGTTCCATCAACTCGTTCGTTCTTTCTTTCCCCGCTTTTCACGCGTATATCCACGCCAAGCCCACACCCCGAAGGAGTCGCATACCGGTCACGGAACAGCGCCAACGACGGATCGTTAGCCGCCATACGGGCGCCGGACCGGGGGGGAACCGGCCGACAACCAAGCCCCCCATGCTCGAGCAGGACCTCCAACGCTCGCTACGCGAGCTCGGCATCAGACTGCCCCCCACGGGGAAGCTGCTGCTCGTGGACGACGAGCTTCCGAACCTGATGGTGCTGGAGGCGCTGCTGGAAGATGACTGGACGGTGCGCTGCGCCCAGAGCGGCCCAGAGGCGCTGACCCTGCTTTCTCAAGAAGGGCCCTTCGACCTGGTGATCTCTGACCAGCGCATGCCGGGCATGACTGGCGTGGAGCTGCTGGTGCGCATCGCCGAAGCGCATCCGCAGACCATGCGGGTCGTGTTGACGGCCTTCAGCGACGTGGCTCCCATGGTCAAAGCCATCAACTGCGGCCAGGTGCACCACTTCCTGCTCAAGCCCTACGACGCCGCCGAGCTGCGCGCTATGGTGCGCGACGCCCTGCGCCTGAAGGCCGTCGCAGATGCCCTGCACGTGCTGCATCAGGTCCTGGCGGAACGGCAACAGGCCCTGGAGCGCACCCTGCGCGCCCAACGCGCCGCAGAAGAGCAGCTGGCGGCCGCCGAGCGCATGGCCACCTTCGGCCGGGTGCTGTCCGGCATCGTCCACGACCTCAGCAACCAGCTGGGAACCATGGGCATCCTGCTGGAGGCGGTTCAGGAATCCGCTGCGCACCCCGAGCTGCGCGCCACCGCCCAGCAAGCCTGGGCTGCCGCCACGTCGCAGCTGGAGCTGCTGCAGCTGATGCGCGACCTGGCCCGGGCCACATCCTCTTCCTTCGAGCCCACGCTGCTGCGCACGGAGGCCTTCATCGAAGCAAGCCTGGACGTGTTCAACAGGGAGCGAGTCAGCGACACCTGCAAGGTGGAGGTGCGCATCGATCCGCACGCCTCAGTGCTGCAGATCGACGAGTTCCGCGCACGGCTGGGCCTGCTGGCGCTGCTGCGCAACGCCGCGACAGCGGGCGACGACAGGGCTCCCATCGCCCTGGAGGTGGTCGCCCACAACGCGCAGGGAGTGGAGTTCCTGGTGCGCGATCAGGGCTGCGGCATGGATGCCGAGACCCGGTGCAGGGCTACGGATCCCTTCTTCAAGCGCTTCGCGACGCCGGGCCCTGGCCTGGGCCTGGAGCTCGCCCGCGTCGCTGCCGAGTGTCACGGTGGCTCGCTGGGCCTCGAGAGCAGTCCTGGTCGAGGAACCCTCGCCCGGCTCCACCTGGCAGAGGCCTGCGCCCTGGCAGGGAGCGAAGACCCATGAACCCCACCCAGAACCATGCCTCCGCAAAGCACAGGCTCTGGCTGGCTCCCGCAGCCTGGCGCGAGCTTGGCGCAGCGCTGCAGCAGCGCGGCCGGGCGCCGCTGGAGCTGGATCCCCGGATGGTCGCCACCGAGCTGCAGGGACCCGCCACCATGCTGCTATGCGCCGCCGATCTGGAGCCACCGCAGCGGGACTGGCTGCTCGAGCTTGCGCAGCGCGCCGTACCAGGCCGCCCCGTGATCTGGGGCGGGGCGCGCAGCCGGGACGCGCTCTTGGACGCCATCAACGCCTGGCAAGCCGCCCAGCTGCTGCCCGCCAACTCGCCCATCGACCTCTTGCTGGACGCCTTGGACAAGGCCGCCAAGGCCGCATCGATGGAGGTGGCGCTGCACGAGGGCACGCAGAACCTGTCTCGGGAGTGCCGCCGCCTGGAGTCGGCCCTGAGCGAGCTGAACCGCACGCAGGGCCGCCTGCTGCGAGCCGAGCGCATCGCCAACGTGGCCCGCGTCACGCACACGCTCGCCACCCGCCTGCAAGGGGAGCGGCCGCCCCTGGCTGAGTTCCGCAGCGCTTTCATGCGCCTGACCAACGAACCCGAGCTGCGAGAGCTGGCCGACTGCGTCACCATCGGGCTGGACTCGGTGGAGCGACTCCTGGCGGACATGCTCGCCTTGAGCGAGGAACGGAAGCAGACGCACCCGCTGCTCCCAGCGCCGCTGGATCCCCTGGTCAGCCAGGCCGCCAGGCTGTTCAAGCTCGACCGGCGCAGCAAGCAGCGCCGCTTCGAGCACAGCTGCCACAGCGACGCCGTGGTGCGCATGGACCGCCACGCCCTGCTGCACGCCCTGCTGAACATGCTGCGCAACGCCCTGGAAGCCACGGAGGAAGGCCAGCTCATCGCCCTGCGCACCTACCGCGAAGGCGACCAGGCGGTGATCGAGGTGGAAGACCGGGGCTGCGGCATGCCTCCCGAGGTGCTGGCGAAGATCTTCAAGCCCTATTTCACGACCAAGGAACGCGGCCTGGGCCTGGGCGTGCGCATCAGCCAGGCCGCCTTCGAGCGCCATGGTGGTGAGCTCGACTGCAGCAGCGCCCCAGGCCAGGGCACCCGCTTCCGCGCGCTGCTCTCCATAGAGAAAACGGACGCCAAGAGGACCGAATCATGAGCAAGGTGCACGAGGCGCTGGACGGTGCGCCGGGTGGAAAGGTGGTCTACCGCCCCGCCCGGTACGCAACGGAGGAGCTGCTTAAGCCCGACGCCGCCATCGTGGAGGTCGGAGACCGGCGCTACCAGGCCAAGGACCTCTCCATGAACGGCCTCTGCTTCCATCACGCCGGAGAGGAGCCGCTCTGGGTCGAAGACCAGGCTCTGGAGCTCAAGCTCGTGGTGGGCGACGAGATCGTCCACTGCGGACCCGCACGGGTGGCGCGGCTGGCCCCCGGCGATGGGGGCTGGGAAGTGGGCCTGGCGCTGAGCGCAGGCTTTCTGGACCTGCCCGGCATTCGGCGCCGCTTTGACGAACGGCTGGCCCTGCAGGACATCGCCCAGGGGCCCCCATCCCTCTGGGCCAAGACCCCCGCCGCCTACCGCCAGATCGTGGATCGCGCGGTCTGCTTCACGCAGTACTGGCGCCAGGCGCTGCAGCACCTGGAACAGCGCTACGCCGCTGAGGTTGACTCCTGGCGCGCCAGCTTCGCCCCCGAAGTGATGGAGCAGCTGCGGGCCCCCTGGGCCGCCATGCGCGCCGAGGCCTGCCAGGCCGCGCTGCCCTTCATGGACGACAGGGCCGTGCGCGAGGCGGCCAAGCGCTACACCGAGACCGTACTCACGCCGCTGCTGATGGAGGCACCGGGCCTGCAGCGCTCTTTCAACAAGCCTCTTGGCTACGCGGGCGATCACCACGTCATGCTGCAGATCTACCGCAACGGCTTCGAGGGAGCGACGCTCTTCGGCCAGGTCTTCCACAAGCTGGCCGCTGAAGAACCCCTGGCCCAGGGCGTGCGCAGGCGCAAGGACTGGCTGGTCGAGCGACAGCAGCAGGAGATGAAGCGCTTCGCCGCCCGCTCCCAGCCCGGCGAGGAGTTCCGCATCGCCAGCCTGGGAGGAGGCCCGGCCCTGGAGGTCTGTGAGCTGGTGGAGCGGGAACCGAGCTGGCCACGCCCGGTGCGCTGGACCCTGATCGACCAGGAAGAAGACGCCCTGAGCATGGCCTACAACGACATCTTCCCGCGCCTGCAGCGCAAGGCGCTGGATGCCTCGCTGCATTGCCTGCACGTCTCCTTCCGCCAGCTGCTGCGCCGCTTGCACAGCCTGCCCGGCGCCCAGGATCTGCACTTCATCTACGTGGCAGGGCTGCTGGACTACCTGCGTCCCCACGCCGCCAGGGCCGTTGTCCACGACCTCTTCGGCAGGCTGGCGCCGGGAGGCCTGCTGGCGGTCGCCAACGCCCACCGGCCGAACCTGCACTTCTGGCTGCAGGAGTTCGTGCTGAACTGGCGCCTGTTCTACCGCAGTCCACGCCAGCTGCTGGCGCTGGCTGACGGGCTGACGGGCAGATCCTCCCTGGCCGTCGAGCCGGAGTCCTCGGGGACCTACGACTTCCTGCTGATCCGGAGGCGCTGAATTGGACGCTTCAGGACGAGCGCAGCTGCGCCAGGCCCTGCAGCGTCGCAACGCCTCCTCGCTGCGCGTGGCCGCCCTGCTGGGGGTCTCCCTGGTGCCCCTGTTCTGGGTCCTGGACTGGCTGGTCCTGCCCGACCACGTGGTGGGCCTGGGGGTGTTGCGCCTGGCCTCCACCGCCTTCGGCTGCTTCCTGCTGGTGGCCCACAGCCGCCGCCCGGCCTGGGTGCGGCGCCATGTGGACGCCTTGACCATCGCCTTCGCCTATATGGTCGGCTGGTCCATCGCCCTGATGTGCTGGCTGCACGAGGGCTACGCCTCGCCCTACTACGCCGGCATCTGCCTGGTGGTGATCTCGGTCGGCTACCTCTTCGCCTGGCCCACACGCCTCTCGGCCCCCTTCTTCGGGCTGATGTACCTGTTCTACATGGGCCCCCTGGTAGTGGGCCTGTTGCCTGCCGGCGAGCTGGAGATCTTCGCCAGCAACCAGTTCTTCCTCATCGCCACCATCATCATGACCCTGGCCTCACAGCGCCACCGCTTCCAGCTCGAGGTGCGGGAGTTCTCCACCAACCTGGATCTGCAGCAGGCCAAGGACTCGCTGGAAGGGGCCGTAGAGGGTCTGAAGGAGCTGGACCGCCTGAAGACCACCTTCTTCAGCAACATCACCCACGAGCTGCGCACACCCCTGACCCTGATCCTGGCCCCCCTGGAGAGCATCCTCGCCGGCGAGCTGGGGAATTTCGACGAGCGGCAAAAAGCCAGCCTACGTCCCACGCGGCGCGCCGCCCTGCGCCTGCTGCGCCTGATCAACGACCTGCTGGACATGGCGCAGCTCGAGGAGCGCTTCCTGAAACTGCAGCCCGAGCGCTGCGACCTGTCCCTCTTGCTGGGCAGCATCGTGGACTACTCGCGCCCGCTGGCCGCGCGCAAGCGCATCGACCTGCAGCTGCACGTCGCCGGCGATCCGCCGGAGCTGACCATCGACGTGCAGAAGATGGAACGCGTGGTGGTCAACCTGCTCTCCAACGCCTTGAAGTTCACCCCGGAGAAGGGTCAGGTGGTGGTCACGCTGCAAGACGCTCAAGACGAGGTGCTGCTCGAGGTGCGAGACAGCGGCATCGGCATCCCCGCCGACATGCTGGAGAGCATCTTCGAGCGCTTTCGGCAGGCGGATGGCTCCGTGACCCGGCGCTTCGGCGGCACGGGAATCGGCCTGGCCCTGGCCAAGGAGCTGGTGGAGCTGCACGGCGGCTGCATCGAGGTGGAGAGCGAGCACGAGCAGGGCAGCCTGTTTCGCATCCGGCTGCGAAAAGGCCAAGAGCACCTGCCTGAAGCGCTGGTCGCCCCTCAAGAAGAGGGACCGCAGGGGCCGCGCGAGTGGACCCAACAGCTCCAGGCCCGCCAGAGCTACCGCTTCTTGGAGATCGAAGAGGCCACGGACCGACGCATGGCGCTGCGGGCCGAGCCCAGGGCCATGGCCACCAAGGTGCTGGTCGTGGAGGACACACAGGACGTGCTGCAGCTGCTGCAGCTGCAGCTGAAGGACGAGCACGCCGTCTACCTGGCTGCCAACGGCCTTCAAGGCCTGGAGCTGGCCCGCCGGGAGCTTCCCGACGTCATCATCAGCGACTACATGATGCCCGAGATGGATGGCATCGAGATGCTGCGCCACCTGCGAAACGACCCCGCCACGGCAGACATCCCGGTGGTGCTGTTGACAGCCCGAAGCCGCCTCGATGACCGGATCGACCTGCGCAAGGCAGGCGCCGACGTCTACCTCAGCAAGCCCTTCAGCTCGGCGGAGCTGAAGGCCGTCGTGATGCAGCTGCTCGAGAAGCGCGGTCGGCAAGCCGGCATGGTGGCCCGCGAGCAGGTGCGCAGCCTGGAGGCCATCGCAAGCGGGCTGGCCCACGAGATCCACAACCCCCTCTCCTACATCCGAACGGCCCTGGTGGTGATCGGCGAAAAGCTGAACTCCTTGACCGCGCTCCTGGAACGCGAAGACCTGGACTCCGAGGAGCGGGCCCAGCGCGTCGAGCCCCTGCAGCAGCGCATCGAACGCATGCAGGGCGTGGCGGAACAAGGGGTGCAGCGCCTGGAGGGCGTCGTGCAGCTGGTGCGGCAGTACGCCCGCGAGGGCTTCTCCGAAGAGGCCGTGCCCCACCCGCTGGACGAGGCGGTACGCAATGTCTTGGCCCTGGTGGCACCACGGGACGGAGCCGAGACGGAGCTGACCCTGGACCTGCAGGCCGCCGATGGCAAGGTGGGCTGCGTGCCCGAGGAGCTGCACCAGGTGATCCGCAACCTGGTGCAAAACGCCCTGGACGCCGCAGGCGACAAGGGCCAGGTCGCGGTACGCACCCGCGCCGAGGGCGACCAGCTGGTGCTGGAGGTGGAAGACGACGGGCCGGGGATCACTCGGGAGCAGCTGGGCCGCATCTTCACGCCCTTCTTCACCACCAAGGAACCCGGCATGGGCATGGGCCTGGGCCTGACCATCACGCTGCAGACCGTCACACGCCTGGGGGGCAGCATCCGCACCCACAGCGTCCCAGGGCAAGGGACGCGCTTCAGGGTGCGCCTGCCCCTGGCTGCCGCTCCTCAGCCCTGAAACTGCACTCTCAGGATCCGCTCCTGCACCTGGCCCCCTCCAGCAGCGCCGCCAGGCAGGCCCACGCCGTGTTCCGCACAGTGGGCCCCGGCGTGGTGGGATTCATCCAGCCCAGGGTGGAAAAGAAGCGCGCCGGCCGGCCCAGGGCGCCCGCAAGGGGCGCGGACAGCTCCACCGTGACCGACAGCGTGCCGAAGCGGTCGTAGAGCCAGTCGTCCATGTCCCCCAGGATCGTGTACCAGGTGCGCGACTGCTTGACCGCGTACTTGCGCCCGGGCTGGGCCGCCACGAAAGCCCGGCCCATGGCCTCGAAAGCCTCCAGGTCTGCGGGCGCCTCCGGCTGGCAGCACCAGGGGTAGAGGAAGAGCCGGCCCACCGAGTGCAGGTTGACGGCGGCCAGGGGCTTCATGCGCTCGGCGAGCGCGCACAGGGTACGCACCTCCGCCTCGGAGCCCGGCTCGCTGCCGCGATACCAGGGCAGCCAGCGGTGCTTCGTACCGGCCAGGGGATGCCAGACGTCCTGCACCTGCCGCGGGAAGGGGAAGTTGCGGTTCATATCGACGCCATGGGCATTGCCGCGCGGGGCGCGGGCCAGCACCCGTCCCTCGCTCAGAGCCCCGGCGGACTTTTTCCGCGCGTCCAGGTTGATGGCGGGCAGCACGGCGACATCGGCCAGCTCCAGCAGCTCGCCAATCCCCTCTCCCAGCTCCGCGGCCGTGAGCAGCTGCGCCAGGCGCAGGGCCACCTCGCTGGAGATCACCTCCGTGCCGTGGATATTGGCTGCCACCATGGCCTGGGGCCGCTCCCAGGATGGCGTCCGGCCGGCCGCAGCCACTCGCAGGACCGGGATGTCGCGCCCCTGCACCGTACGCCCCGCCGCCTCCAGCAGGGCGCGCTCTCCAGCCCTGTCCGCGCAGCGCTCGATCTCTTCCAGCAGCTGGGTATTGCTGTGGTAGCGATCATCCGCAACCATCAGGCCGCTCCTTTCAGCGAGGTCCCATCATCGCGCAGGCCCAGCAACACCACCCCCAGCGCGATCAGGACCGGTCCTGCCAGGGCCGCGGCCGGCAGCCGCTCGTGAAAGACGAACCAACCCACCGCCAGCGGCAGCGCCACCGAGGCGGACGCGAAGACCGGGGTCACCACCACGGCGCGCCCCTTCTGGAAAGACAGCTGCTGCAACATCAGCGCCAGCGCCGAGAAGCACAGCAGCAGGGCCAGCAACAGGTAGGAGGGCCAAGCGCCCAGGGTGGCGCCCGGCCCCACCACGGTCAGCATGCCGAAGAAGCCCTTGGAGAAGCTCAAGCCCAGCACCGAGCAGGTGGCAGCCGCAAAGGCGAAGAGGATGCCAGCCATGCCAGCCCAGCGCCGTGCCAGCCACCAGGCGCCGCCTGCCACCAGCACGAAGCCGCCCAGCGCAGCCACAGCCCCGCCGTGGGTGTAGCAGGCCAGGATCTCCTGGGCGCTGGCGAAGACCTGGCTGGGCGGCAGCATGAACCCCACCGCAGCCACGCCCGCGATCACCAGGACCACACCGCCCAGGGCGGGCCCGGCCAGGCGCTCTCCCAGGTAGAAGCGCGAGAAGACGGCCAGCACCACCAGGCCGAAGCCGTTCAGGGGTTGGATCACGCTGATGTCCGCCAGGCCCAGGGCCACCATGTTCAGCACGATGGCGGACGTGGCCAGCAGCCAACCCACCAACCAGAGCGGTGTGCGCAGCACGGCCCGCACGCTGTCGAGCAGGGGGGCGCTGTCAAAGGGGGGCAGGCCGTCCACGGCCTTTTTCTGCAGCACCGCGCCGATATTGGTCATCGACGTGGCCACCAGCATGATCAGTACAGCCAGGCCCGTGTTGCCCATGTCGCTCCAGGGGACGGACGAAGACGCAGTAACTCAGTGCTGCATCTTCTGCTGGCTGAAGCCCAGCACCTGCCCGTCGAGCTCGACGGCCGTGGCCACGACGGGATCGATGCGCAGGTTCCTGCGAAGCTCGAAGAGAAGGCCATCATCGGACCAGGCGGCCTGGCCCTGCTCCTCGGAGCCGGAGCTGTCCATGTACATCACGTAGCCGTCACTCATACGCAGGACATCGGGCGCCTGCGGCTCGAAATCCACCTGCACCTCCGCTGACGACTGCCAGCTGAGCCCCTCGTCATCGGATGCCAGGCCCTCTTGAAACCAGGCCCAGCAGGACCCCACGCCATCGCACCACACGCCAGGATCGGTGGCCTGTCGCTGCGCGGTCCATGAATCGCCCTCGTGTTCCCAGTTCCGCAGGTCCCAGGAGACGGCGGACTGCAGCCGATGGGGCACCGGCATCAGGGCCGGATCAGGAGTGTCGGCGCAGGCCTCGGCCGAGGACAGGGCGAGCCAGGTCAAGCGCCAGCGGCCATCCACCAGCCGGTGGATATCGGGGTCCACCAGGCACTCGGGCAGCTCGCCGTCGATGCGCAGCTCCACCTCTTCCCAGCCTTGGCCGTCGGCCGAGACCAGCGCGGCCAGGCCGCAGAAGCCGATCGCACCCGTGAGCATCGGCTCGCCGCGCTCCGCGTAGGCCATGGCCTGGTCCAGATCGCCGTCCACGAAGAACAGCCACAGCTGGTCGTCGTCATCCACCACGACATTGGGCACCGAGGCCCGCTCTCGAACCAGCGCCAGCTCCTGCTCGTCGAAGACCAGGCCGTCGTCCGACACGATGGGACCCAGGATCTGGTGCGACCAGGGCCCCGCCACGTCATCCAGCCAGTCCACGATGGCGGACAGGTCCCGCAGCATCTGCTGGTCCAGGGTTCCCGCCACCAGGTGGGCCAGCAGCACGTTGTACGGTGTGGCCGCTGGCCACGGCTCGTCCGTGCAATCGGGACCAGGGGCCATCTCCGCCTGTCCGGTCTCTTCTTCAGTCGGATCCGACTGGCACGCACAGAGCACGACAGCGAACAAGACCGCCAGAACGGAGCCCGCATCGTCCATGTCGCTCCTGAGCAGGGGGAGACGGGCAGATAACCCGATGGCCCTGCCGCGGGCTCGGTCATCCTTGCGGCCAACCGATG
>CAYVQL010000368.1:0-10231 GCA_964454135.1 uncultured Enterobacterales bacterium
GCCACAGGTCTCGAAACCAGGGGCAGTGAGCCGCACTGAGGCCGGTATCGAGACGAGTCCGCCGCCACTGGTCTCGAAACCAGGGGCAGTGAGCCGCACTGAGGCCGGTATCGAGACGCCTGCCCTGGCCTCCACTCTCATTGCACCATCTGTCCTACTCCACCCCCGTTCTTACGGAAGCGATCAACCGTCTCGGGGGGTGGTGCTGTCAGAATGGCCGGGCGGGGGGACCGGCAGGCCATCTCTGCGGCCGGCCCCCCGGGGGGGTGGCGCCTCCATGACGCCATAGGCGACACCGCGGCCGAATCCCCCGGGGGAGTGGCGGATCGATGCCGCCATAGCGATAGAGGAGCGAGCCAAGATTGGCGGGCCACCGCATCCCACCGTCCGGTTCTTCTGGAGTGGAGGACCGAGCCTTGGAGCCATCAGCCAACTGCCCCCATTCTTACGGAAGCGATCAACCATCTTGGGGATGTGGGCTGCCAGAAACAGGGCGCCGTCGGGCTGGCGGTCGTCTCGACACCCTGGCCAAGGAGCCGCACTGATGCCAGTCTCGAGACACCGACCCGCCCGCCCTTTTTCCCTCGCCAAGGTGTATACTGCAGCTCCGAGTCCCATACCCACCGGACCTGCACCGTCCTGTCCGAGGGCCCCGAGGTTCCGTTCCGGACCCGAGAACGAATCCGCAGGTCCCACTCCCCACCCCCTCTCCGCAAACGAAGGCCACCATGCATTGGACCCAAGCGCTGGCGCTCGCCCTCCTGTTCCTGGCGCCGATCATCCCAGGCTGCGCAGGTGACGACAAAGACGACACGAGCGTGGAAGCCGACACCGACACCGACACCGACACCGACACCGACACCGACGCGGATGCCGACACCGACGCCGACGCCGACTGGCCCTGCGCGGGCGGCGAGTGGGGCCATATCAGCGATCCGGACAACGCCATCCACGTGCGAGCCGAAGGCAGCGCTGCCGGAGACGGCAGCCTCGAGGCCCCGCTGACCGACATGCAAGCGGCCCTGGCGCTGGCCGCCGAGCGCAGCGAGCACAAGCTCATCGCCGTGGGACCGGGCAGCTTCGCGGCCAACCTGACCTTGACCGACGACTACGGCCACGATGGCCTGGTCATCCAGGGCTGCTCGGCCGAGGAGAGCTTCCTGGAGGCGGCCGCATCCGACGAACCCGTGCTCTACGCGAGCGACGTCACGGGCCTGGTGGTGGAGGGCCTGGGCCTGCGGGGCGGCACCTACACCGTGCTGGCTCAAAGCGGCAGCGAGCTGAGCCTGGCCTCGGTGGCCATAGATGAGGGCAACGAGATCGGCCTGGTGACCCACGGAAACGGCACGGTGGTCGCGCTGGACGACTTCGCCGTCAAGGACACCCAGCCCACCTCCGACGGCGACTACGGCTACGGCGTCGTCGTGCAGGAAGGCGTGGCTTTCTCCGCCAGCAACGGGATCCTGGACGGCAACACGATGGTGGGCATCCTGGTGAGCGACGCCTACGATGTCACGCTCCAAGGGGTGACGGTCAGCAACACCCAGCCCGATGCGGATGGCGACTACGGCTACGGCATCGCCGTGCAGAACGCCAGCAAGGTGCTCATCGAGTCGAGCGTCTTCGAGGGCAACTCGACGGCTGGAGTCACGGTTCGAGACTACGGCAGCGAGGTCTACCTGACGGACACGACCGTCTCGTCGAACCTCGAGACGGATGGCCGCGCCGGATACGGCGTGGAGGTCTCCGACGGAGCCGCCCTGGTAGCCCACGGCTGCACCATCGAGGACAACAGCACGGCCGGCGTGCTGGCCCAGTCCGTCGGCACGCAGGTCACGCTGACGGACACCACCATCCTGGCGACCCAGCAGACCACGGATGGCGACGGAGGCTACGGCCTGGGGGTGTACGACGGAGCCAGCCTGGAGGCCGAGGGCTGCACCATCGAGGGCAACACCTCCATCGGCGCCATGGTCATGTCCGCCGGCACGCAGGTCACGCTGAAGGACACCAGCATCCTGGCGACCCAGGAGACCGCCGATGGCGGCGGTGGCTACGGCATCCAGGTGATCGACGGGGCCAGCCTGGATGTCGAAGACGGCAGCATCGAGAGCAACACCACCATCGGCCTGTTGGCCATGTCCGCCGGCACGCGGGTCACGCTGACAGACACCAGCATCCTGGCGACCCAGGAGAACAGCGGCGGCAGCTATGGCTACGGCGTCTACGTCTCCGACGGCGCCAGCCTGGAAGCCGAGGGCAGCACCATCGATGGCAACACCTCGGTCGGCCTGTTGGCCATGAGCTCGGGCACGCAGATCAGCCTGCGCGACTCCACGGTGTCCGCCACGGCGCTGGGAACCTCCTACGCCATGGCGCTGGGCGTGAACATCGCCGACGAGGCCAGCATGGATGCCACCGGCCTGATCCTGTCAGAGAACGAAGGGCCCGGTATGATGGTCCAGGGCGCCGCCTCCGTGGCCTGCTCCGAGTGCGTGGCGCAGGACAACGAGTTTGCGGGCGCAGGCGTCTTCGACGGTGGAATCCTGCAGATCAGCGCTTCCACCCTCACGGGGACCGTAGCCAATGCCACCGTAGGCGGGGGCGTGGGGATCTACGCCGAGCCCATGATGACAGATCGGGACGTGACGCTGACGGTCAGCGACAGCCTGATCGAACAGAACCCCATCACGGGCATCTGGCTGTCCGGCGGGGGCAGCTACCAGATCCTGGACAACGAGGTCCACGGCGGCGTAGGCGAAAAACACGGCTCGGGCTCCCGCTGCGGCGACGCCGTCTTCGCCTCCGATGAAATCGCGGCCTGGGATGGCGTCACGGGCCTGCTGCTGCAGGGCAACCAGCTGCTCGATGGGGCGATGGCGGGGCTCTTCCTGGACTCGTCCTCGGCCCTGCTCGACAACAACAGCTACGCGGACAACGCCACGGACCTCATCTCCCAGGGCGAGGGATGCGAGGTTCCCCCCGAGGGCTACGAAGAAGCGGGCACGGCGGAGCTCTGTCCGCAGGACTCGTACTCCACCTGCGACCTGCAGTACGCGCTGTACGCCTTCACGGTCCGCTAGGGCCGCCCAGCGAGCGGTCCTCGGGCCCCGGTTCCGAGCAACGATGATCGGCCGGCGGCGGGCGCAGCACGGCCTGGCTGCCCTCCCAGCTCACGGGCGCCTGTTCCCAGACCTCCCGCAGCAGGCCGCAGTAATCCTGCGAGAAGATGGACAGGTCCATGGAGGCGTAGTCGCCCAGTTCGGTGAGCGCGTGCAGCCTGCCCCCGTGAAAAGCGAGCTGACGCGCGGGGCCGTGCAGTCGCAGCTGCATCAGCTGCCTGCCCGTGGCCGAGTTCCAGAGGCCGACGGTGCCGTTGTCGAACCCCACGGCCAAGATGGAATCGAGGCCCGGCACCAGGACCCGCACGGAGCTGGCGGGGGTCGCCTGCAGGTGGAGAGGCCCGCGCAGGTGCTCCTCCTCCAGCTGGAGGATCACCACGGCGCCCTGCTCGTTCCCCAACGCGAAGACCTGATCGAGCCGCGCCAGCGCGGTCGTGCGGCTGGACCTCAGGGAATACCGCTCGAGCTCCCGGCCCTCGCTGTCGAAGACGACGACGGCGTTGTACTCGGCCACCAGGACGCCGTCGCCATCCGCCACCAGGGCGTTGGCCTGAGTTCGCAGCTCCCGCCTGGTCCCGTCCAGGGAATGCAGCACCACCTGGCCCTGGTCGTTCCGAAGCGCGCAGCCACCGGGGATCGCGACGATCTCGACGGCGCCTGGCGCCTCTGCCGTCACCACTGGCTTGTCTGTGCGGGCATCCCAGAGCTCGACGCGGTCGTCCCAGGTGACCAGGCACAGCTGCCCGCCATCCTCGGAGGACGCGCCGAGCCGGACCCGCTCTTCCACAGCCTGCGACCAGCGCGACGAGGGCATGGACCCGTCGGCGCCGTCCAGGCGCTCCCAGCCCAGGTGGCTGTGCCGCAGGCCGCTGGCGGCCAGCAAGGCCGTGCCTCGCCAGAAGGGCCGCCCCTTGGCTACGTCCCAGGTCCGCACGGTGCCGTCGTAGCCCGCCGTGGCCAGCCTGCTGCCGCTGGCGTCGAAGGCGCTGGCGGCGACGGGTTCGCTGTGGGCCAGCAGCGACACATCTTCCCCCGTCTCGAAGTCGTGCAGCAGCACCGCGGGCGCCGCTGCGGTGGCCGCCAGGTAGCGGCCTGCCGGGCCAGGCGCGACCGAGCGCCCCGAGTTGTCGAGGTGCGCCACTACGGCGCGCTCGCCGGTCTTCACGTCCCACGACAGGACATCGCCCGAGCGCGCCACCGCGTAGATCTCATCGCCCAGGGATCCGAACGCCAGATCCGCAGGCGCGTCCCCATCGGCGTCCGCCCTGAACAGCACCCGCCCCGAGACCGCGTCCAAGATCTGGATGCCATCTTCCTCGCTGCCCCCCCTCCAGACGGCGAGCCGCCGCCCCGAGGGCCCGAATGAGGCGCAGGTGCGCCCCCCCTGTTCGACGACCGGCCGACCGGTGCCCCTGTCCACATCCCACAACCACACGGTGCCGTCATAGCTCCCGGAGGCCAAATGCTTGCCCCCAGGGTCGAACGACAGGCTCACGACGCCGTCGGAGTGGCCTATGAAGACGCGCAGCAGCTCCTCCGACTCGAGATCCCAGAGGCGCACCATGCGGTCGGCGCCCCCCGTGGCGAGGAGCTCGCCCCCGGGGGCGAAGCGCACGCAGAAGATGGCGTCATCGTGCCCTCGCAACACGCGGCGCTGCTCTCCCGTGACCGCATCCCAGATGCGGATCGTCCCGTCCCAGCCGGCGGTGGCCAACAGGTCTTTGTCGGGGGAGTAGTGCGCGGCGGACACCACGCCCTCGTGCCCCCTGGGCTCCCGGCTGAGATCGTCCTCGCTGGTGGACAGGTTCCACAGGTTGACGGTGCGGTCCATGCTTCCGGAAGCCAGCCAGGATCCATTTCCGCTGAAGGCGAGGCTGAAGACGAGGGAGCGGTGCCCCTCGAGGACGCGGGCTTCGCTGCTGCCTGGACGAGACCACACGTGAACGCCGCCGTCCAGGTCTCCCGCCGCCAACAGGTGCTTCGAGCTGCTGGCGGCCAGGGTCGTGTACATCACCGATGGATCGACGAAGCTCTCCGTCTGCTCGCCGGAGGCGATGTCCCAGAACCGCAGCGTGCCGTCGAAGCCGGCCGAGATCAGCGATCTCCCGTCCGCCGAGTAGACCACGCCGGTGGCCTCGTCCTCGTGCCCCCGCAGGGTCGCCCCCAGCTTGCCGCTCTCCACCTCCCAGGTGCGCACCGTGCGGTCCGAACCCGCGGTCGCGAAGCTCTTCCCGTCCGGGCTCCAGGACGCGCTGCTGATGCAGCCCTCGTGGCCCTCGTACGTGCGCAGGACCCCGGACTTGGTGACGTCCCAGAGCCGGATCGTGCCATCGCAGCTCCCGCTCAAGAACCGCTTGCCGGAGCTGTGGAAGGAGAGGCAGGTCACCCAGTCGCTGTGGGCCTTCAACACCTGCCGCTCGGAGGTCTCCTTGTCCCACAGGACGATGTCCCCTTTGTCCCCGCCCGCGGCCAGGTACCGGCCAGCTGGAGAGTAGGCCACGATGTAGAGGGCCCCGCTGGTGCTCGTCAGCATGTCCCTGGTGCCCGTCCTGGTGCGCAAGACGGCGATGTCGGGCGTGGCCTGCGCCACGGCGAGCACCCCGTCGTCCGGCGAGAAGGCCACGTTGATGACCTCGGTCTCGAACTGCTCTCGCCACACCAGAGGATTGGAGAGGGCCCGGTGCCACAAAGCCCTGGCCAGCAGGGAGTCGTCCACCTCCAGGGCGGTGCGCAGCCTGGCCTGCGCCTCCAGCGGCCGTTCCCCGTCCAGGGCCGCCCGCGCCAGCATGACCTGCTCGAAGGCGTTCTTCTTCTTGAGCTCCTCCGCCTCCAGGTGGGCCTGGTGGCTCGACCAGAGCAGGAAGCAGGCCAGCAGCACCAGCAGCGCGCCCACAGCCATGGCGATGGTGAGGGGCGGATTCCTGGTCGCCACGTGGCTCAGGATCTCCCAGGACGTGTAGCGATGCGCCACGACCCGCTCGCCAGCCTGGTAGCGCTCGATGTCCCGCGCCACCTCGCGCGCGTCCCGGTAGCGCTGGCGCTTGTCGCGCGCCAGGCAGCGCATGGCGATGGATGCCAGCTCGGCAGGGGCGTCGGCGCAACGCTTGGTCACGGGCAGGACCGGGCGCGAGTCGTCCTCCAGCCACCGCAGGATCTCGCCCGCCGTCTTGCCCTCCGCCGGGATGGTCCCGGTGAGCAGCTCGTAGAGGACCACACCCAGGGCCCAGATGTCCGACTGTTCGTCCACCAGCTCCGGCTGGCGCTTGGTCTGCTCCGGGGCCATGTGGGTGGGGGTTCCCAGCAGCCCTCCCCGGGGGGGAGCCTGGTCGTCGACGATCTCGACCCGGCGGTGGTCCGCGTCGTCCCCGTCGCCTTCGGGCCTCCTCTTCACCTCGGCCAGCCCCCAGTCGAGCACCACGGTCTCGCCGAACTCGCCCACCATCACGTTGTCGGGCTTGATGTCGCGGTGCAGCACGCCGCGACTGTGCGCGTAGGCGATGGCGTGGCAGAGGGCCGCCGCGTGGGGGAGCAGGGCCAGCCGGTCTCGCAGGGAATCGGCGCTCCTCAGGGCCTGGCGCAGCGATCGCCCGCGCACGAGGCGCATGGTGTAGTAGTAGGTGCCGTCGCAGCGCTGGCCCACCTCGTGCACGGGCACGATGCTGGGATGCTCGAGCACGCCGGTCACGCGGGCCTCGCGGAGAAAGCGAGCGACCACCGTGGCGGGGTGGGTGCCGGCCATGGGCGCCAGCGAGCCAGCCAGCTGGGGCTTGATCTCCTTGATGGCGATCTCTCGCCCGACGTGCTGATCCAGCGCCAGCAGGATGCGGCCCATGCCTCCCGCCCCGATGGTGGCATTGTCCGGGTCGTTGGCGCGCTTGCGCCTGTGGGCCACCTGGAACGCGGTCCAGTTCAGCAGACCGTAGCGCCCTGGCTGCTCGTGCGTGACCTTGTCGGACAGCGGGGGAGCCTCCTGGGTGGGCTCGTCCTCCTGGCCGAGGGAGCCCCCATGCCAGGACCAGGTCTGTGTGCCGGCGTCGTAGGAAGAGGGCCCGTCTTCTTTGCGCAGCGCCTCCCCCTCTGGCACCACGTCATCCGTCCAGGTCTCGGACCCCAAGGACTCGAGCGGCGGCGGGCTGCTCTGGCGTTCGTCCCTCTCGGCAGAGACGCTCCCGGCAAAAGCTTCCTCCAACGCGCGATCCCCGCCAAAGGCCTGGAGCGCCTTGCCCACGTCCCCTTCGCAGGCCTCGATGACCTTGCCCACGAGGCTCTCCAACAACTGCCGACGCTCCTGGTCGAGGAAGCCCTCCTCGGCGAGCTTCTCCGCCAGCGAAGAACCGGGCTCCTTCCTCCGGGCGCCCGCCGCCCTGGCGAGCCGTGTCGGGGAGACGAAGCCGCACTGGTGGCCCAGCAATCCGAGGAGCAAGCACCTGTCGTCATCGGACCGCGTCATGGTCCTTTCCTCGCTGGATCAAGGCCACGGCATGCGCCTGGGCTGGCAGCATAGCGGACCCTCTCTTTCCAGGCGAGGGGCATTCATCAAAGCGCCCGGGCCATCGGGGCTCTTCTTGCCCGTGGGCACGGCGAACCCCTCAATGCCACACGGCTGTGGGAGGGTACGGGGCCGCGGGAAGCTGGGAGGTACCAGGCCACGGCAACCGCGAGGACCTCGCGCCATACCCCGACTCCGGTGCGGACAGCTCGAAGTAGAGCCTGAAATCGTCCCCGCAGGTGGCGTAGTCGTAGGTCGGGCAGAGAACGGCGGAGTCGAGGGCCTCGTCCTCGTAGCCCTCGGGCGGCGTCGCGCAGTCCGCGCCCTGCACCACCAGGTCCGCCGCATTGTCCGCATAGCTGTTGCCCGAGAGGCTGGCTGAGGCCTCGTCCAGGAACAGGCCGGCACCCAGGCCGTCCAAGAGCTCGTTGCCCTCCACCAGCAGACCAGAGGCCCCGTCCCAGGCAGTCACGCCATCACGTGCGTAGACCGCGTCACCGCACTTGGCCAGGCTCTCACGGACCCAACCCGTTCCTCCGCGGATGGTGTTGTCGCAGAGCTGGTAGCTGCCCTCTCCTGAGAGCCAGACCCCGGCGATGGGGTTGTCCTGGATGGAGCAGTCCGTGAGCGCGAGGCTGGGCGGGCCGCCCCCCCAGGGCTCGGAGAAGACGCCGATGCCACCTCCCAGGTTCTCCTGCTCGCTGGTTCCTGCGATCGTGCAATCGTCCAGCACGAGGGAGGCGTCCCAGACCACGACCGCCCCGGCGAACTGGTTGTCCAGGATATCGCAGCCCGAGCAGAGGACCTGGGTGCCCTCGTCGGTGAGGTAGAATCCGGTCCCCTGGTTCGAGGAGACCTCCAGGCCCGACGCTTCGACCGTCGCGGATTGCTGCGCGGCGACGCCTATGCCGACCGTGTAGAGCTCTCCCCGCTTGGTCTTGGCGATGGTCGTCTCGCGCAGGGTGGCCGTGGTGCCGGAGCCCATGGCCACGACCGCCGCCGACGTGTTGCCCGATAGCTGGCAGGCTTCGAGGGTCACGCTCGCACCGCTATCGATCCCGATACCGTACCCGAGATCCTCGT
The DNA here is from genome assembly GCA_964454135.1 of uncultured Enterobacterales bacterium. Lineage (GTDB taxonomy): Bacteria > Myxococcota_A > UBA796 > UBA796 > JAFGLY01 > CAYVQL01. The sequence goes on from CAYVQL010000368.1 coordinate 8,695, forward strand.
TCGGATCGGGCTGGGTCTGCTGGATGGTCGTTTCCCGAAGAATGACCGTAGTGCCGAGGGCTGTCGCGACGAGGCCCATGGCCGTGTTCCCCCACAGCTCGCAGCCCTGCGCCTCGAGCCGCCCGCCATTGGAGACATGGAGGCCATACCCGCCATCTCCGACCTGATCGGGCACCGAGCCCTGGATGACGGTCCTCTCCAGCTCCACCGTGGTGCCGGAACCCAGCACCAGGATCCCCGCCGCCGTATTCCCCGACACATCGCAATCCTCCGCCACCAGGCTCGTGCCACCGTAGACCTGGATGCCGTAGCCCCCCACCCCCTGCTCGTCGGGCAGCGTGCCCTCGATGGTCGTCTCCCGCAGCGTGGCCCTGGACGCGGATCCGAGAACGACGGCGCCTGTCGCCCTGTTTCCAAGCACCTCGCAGCCCTCCGCGGTCAGCGTCGCGCCGCCAGCGACCTGCAGGCCGTAGCCGCCATCGCCGCCCGCGTCGGGCAGCGTGTCCTGGATGGTCGTCCCCCGCAAGGTGGCCACGGTGCCCGAGTCCTCCAGCTGGATGCCCACCGAGCTGTTCCCCGTCACCAGGCAGGACTCCGCGCTCAGGTTCGCGCCATAGCGGACCTCGACACCGTAGCCCCCCTCTCCATGCAGGTTGGGCTGGGTGTCCCGGATGCACGTTCCTCGCAGGCTGACCGTGGCGCCGGACCCGACCGCCAGGACGCCGTCCGCCGAGTTTCCCGCTATCTCGCAGGTCTCGGCCACCAGGCTGGCGCCGTCGCTGATCTCGAGGCCGTAGCCTCCCCCCTTCTCGTTGGGCAGGGTGCCCTGGATCGTCGTGTCGCGGAGGGTGACCAGGGTGTCCGCCTCGAGCGCGATGACGCCCGCCGCCTGGTTCCCCTCTATGTTGCAGACTTCCGCCACCAGGCTCGCTCCCCCGTAGACCTGGATGCCACAGCCGAGCTGTCCGTACCCATCGGGCTGGGTGTCCCGGATGGAGGTCTCCAGCAGGCTGACCGTGGTGCCCGAGTCCGCCGCGCCGACGCCGACCATGGTGCTCCCCACCACCTCGCAGGACTCCATGGTGAGCGATGTGGCGTACAGTCCGGCCTGGTAGGCCACGACGCCTACGTAGCCGCTGTCCGCCACCTGCGAGTCCTGCATCGTCACGGTCCCCGAGCCCACCAGCAGCCCGACGCTATGCGACCCATGCACCGTCACCCCCGAGACCTCCACCTCCGAGGCCTTCACATCGACGAAGATGCCCGACGACCCCTCGTCCCCCGCGCTGGCGTCGACCACGACCAGCTCGCTGCAGCGACCGACCAGGCGCACCTCCTCGTGTGAGCGACCCAGCTCCAGGGTCTCCGGATAGCTCCCAGCGGCCACGGCCACCAGGCCGCCGCCAGCAGCGCCCGCTGCGTCCAGCCCGGTCTGGATGGACGTGAAGGGCGCAGCCTGGCTGCCATCGCCGCCTTCCGCGGCCATGATGTCCACGTAGACCGTGCTCTCGTCCGTCTGCAGCTCGCCCCAGGTGCC
>CAYVQL010000369.1:0-10136 GCA_964454135.1 uncultured Enterobacterales bacterium
CCCACCCCCGACCGCCTGCCCTCGCCCAGCTTCACCACGCTGCGTCGCAGCAGCTGGACCTGCTCGAAGAGCGCATTGACCTCGGTGCCGATGGGCTGCTTGAAGTAGGAGGCCAGCTGGGGCTGCACGCCGCAGGCGCCGCGGGCTGCGAAGAAATCCACCCAGCGCACCAGGTCGGCCACCAGGGGCGCGGCCAGGATGGAGTCCCAGCCCAGCCAGTTGACCTTCAGCTGCATGGGCACGTCGAACCAGCCCGTGAAGTCGATGGTGTCCCAGGCCTCTTTGGCGTCGCCGCGTGGTGGGTAGTAGTGGATGTGCACCTGGTGCTCGAAGTCGTCGTAGCCCATCAGGGCTTGCAGCACCGAGAGCTTGCTCTCGATCTTGGTGGCGCCGTGTTCGGGGTCGCGCAGCACCTCGCCGTCGCGGTTGCCCAGGATATTGGTGCTGTACCAGCCCGTCAGCTTCAGCGCCCGCTGGCGCAGCATGGGAGCCAGCACGGTCTTGAGCAGGGTCTGGCCGGTCTTGCCGTCCTTGCCCGCCAGCACGACGCCGTGCCGCTCGGCCAGCTGCCGCAGCGCGGGGATGTCCCAGGTGAGCGAGGGCGTGAAGTTGATCAGCGAGCAGCCGCTGGTGATAGCGGCGTAGGCGTAGAGCATGCCGGCGCTCACCTGGTCGCTGCCCTCGTCCAGCGCGCGCTCGAAGGCCTCGGGGCTGTCGTGGACCGGGCCGGGACGCAGCAGCCGCTCCGTGGAGGAGAGATCCACTACGATCAGGCGCTGGGGCTGGTGTCGAGTGCGGAATTCCTCGATGTCACGCTGCAGCTGCTGCGCGCAGGAGCGCAGACAACGCGGCTGCTGGCGAACGGCCGAGACACCCTGCCGCAGGTGGATGTCGTCCAGGGCGGGCGCCAGGCGGTTCAGTAGGGGCCCGGGGATCACGCCATGCCTGTGTGTGGCGGCCGAGCAGGTCTCGTCCGCCAGGTCCCAGCCGCCGAAGACCAGCTGGTCCAGCTCAACCAGCGGCAGGCCGCAGAAATCGGGATCCTGCTCAGATGGGAGCGGGAAGGACAGGGGGCGGCGGCGCGGGGGGGCGCTGCGCGCGGCCAGCATGGGGGGGGAGCGGGCGCTTTGGGCGCCGACGATGAGCACACCGGTGAGGTGGGCCATGCTCAGCCTGGACAGGCGGGCCTGGGTAGGGGGCTGTTGCCTGGAAGGGGGGGGGGCCTGCTGAGGTGGAGGGACGCCCGCGCTAGCGGGGGCGCTTGGGGCGAGGTGCGGGTCGCGGAGATGGACGCCAGTTCATGGGGACTCCAAGCGAGAAGAGGATGAGGGACTCGAGGAATGGATGGCACATCCTAGACCTGCGGGCAGGCGCTGTCAATACGTCGCTCTGGTCCCTTCCGCACGCGATCCGAGCCTTTGACGTGGCAAGGCAGCCCCTGTCGGATACTTGGGAGAGCGATACCCGATTGTCGAGGCTTTCGATGCCAGAGAACGAGCAGAATTCCTTCTCCGAACGCTGGGGTCACACGCTGTTCCTGTCGGCTGTGATCGTCCTTACGAACGTTGGAATCGGTCTGTGGTTGCACCACGAGATCGACGCCGTCAGCAGCGCGGGCGGTGCTGGAGCGGGCATGGGCGGCCCGGGCATGGGCGGCCCGGGCATGGGCGGCGGCATGGGCGGCCCCGGCATGGGCGGCGGCATGGGCGGTCCTGGCATGGGCGGCGGCATGGGCGGTCCTGGCATGGGCGGCAGCATGGGCGGCCCCGGCATGGGCGGCGGCATGGGCGGCCCTGGCATGGGAGAGGGCATGGGCGGCCCCGTGCCAGACGACTCGCTCTTCGACGAGGATCTGGACAAGCACTTGCGCAAGGTGGCACTCGAGAACGGGCTCAATCCCACGCTGCTGCCGGCGTCCAAGGGCCTCTTCAAGCAGATGATGGCCAGCGGCCGCGAGGTGGCACCGGGCGTCGAGGAGAACGCCGAGGCCATGAAAGAAGCCCTCTCCGAGTACGTGATCTACCTGGCCAAGGCGCTCAAGAGCGGCGAGATCAGCGCGCGTGACCTCGCGGGCGGCTCTGGCGCAGCTGACGGCGGCGGCAGCGGCGCAGGCGCGGGAGGCGGCATGGGCGCGGGAGGCGGCATGGGCGCCGGAGGCGCCAGGGAAGGCCTCACGCCCAGCCCCGAGCGTGTGGACGAGATGCTGTCCACGCGGATCAAGGACGTGGCCCTGGCCCGCAACCTGGACAGCGCAGAGCTGCTGCCCTCGGACGAGATGCGTCAGGCGGCCATCGAATCGGGGAGCATGGACAGCGAGGCCTCCCAGGCGCTGGTGGCCGAGTACTCGCGCATCTTCGACGAGCTGGGCCTCACCATGCGGCGCGGTCGAGGCGGTAGCGGTGGCGGTGGCGGTGGCGGTGGCCAGAAGGAATAGGAGCCCCGCCCGCTCAGCGAGCTCGCGCACCGAGGGCCCGTGCGGCCGGGGTGTCGGGCATGGGCAGGTCCTGGCGCCAGCGCCCGTCGAAGCGCTGGATGGCGGCCGCGATGGCCGGCGCCGTGGGTACGGTCACGATCTCGCCCAGGCCCTTGGCGCCCCAGGGGCCATGGGGATCGGGCACCTCCACCAGCAGGCAGGTGACCCGCGGTGAGCGATGGGCCCGGATCACGCCGTGCCGTGCGTAGCGCAGGTCGGGCCATCCATCGCGCACCTGCAGCGACTCGGTCAGCGCGTAGCCGATGCCCATGTGCACGCCGCCCTCGATCTGCCCTCTGCAGGCCGTGGCGTCTATCACGTGGCCCACGTCGTGGGCCGCCACCACCTCTTCCAGCTCACCCTGCTCGTTCAGAATGGCCAGCTGCGTCGCGTAGCTGTAGGCCCAGTGGGTGGGGAGCTCGCCTTCTTGGCCGGCAGCCTGGGTGGCCGGAGCTTGGTACGCGCCGCGAAAGCGCCGACCGATGAGCGCTTCGAGCTTCGTGGAGCCCTCCAGAGCCCGCAGCAGCGCCTGGGCGGCGTCCTGCAGCGCTCTCCCGGCCAGCGCCGTGGCGCGGCTGGCCGTGGTCATGCCCACGTCCACCGGCTCCCGGGTGTCGGTCCGCACCCGGAAGAACTCGATGGGCAGGCCCGTGGCGCGGGCCGCCATGCGGCGCAGCGCCCGCGCATGGCCCTGGCCCATCTCCGAGAATCCGGTGCGGATTGAGATCGCGTCAGGCGCTTCCACGCGCAGCACGATGCGTCCGCGCTCGTCAAAGCCCGTACCCAACCCCGTATTCTTGATGGCGCAGGCCAGGCCCGCGGGCCGACCTGCGGCTCTGGCGCGCTCGTAGTGCGGCTGGATGGCCTGCAAGGTGCGGACGATGCCCACGCCCGCGCCCATACGCTGGCCTGTGATCATGGTGTCGCCCGGCCGCAGCGCGTTGCGCAACCGCATCCGCAGGGGATCCAGCCCCAGCTGCTGACAGAGGCGCTCCACGCAGCCCTCGATGGCCCAAGCCGCCTGGTTGGCGCCGAAACCGCGCATGGCACCGCAGACCGGGTTGTTGGTGCGCACGGCCAGGGCCTGCACGTCCACGTTGGGGATGGCGTAGGGACCGCCGGCCAGGCTGGCCGCACGACCCAGCACCTTCGCGCTCACGCTGGCATGGCCCCCGCCGTCTCCCAGGATGCGGGCGCGCAGGGCCGTCAGCCGGCCGCGCTGATCCGCCGCCAGGGTGAAGCGCAGCACCATGGGATGGCGCTTGGGGTGCATGCGAATGGACTCGGCCATGTTCAGGACCACGCGAACGGGTCGTCCTGTCAGCTGCGCCAGCAGGCAGGCGTGGGCCTGCACCGAGAGGTCTTCCCGGCCGCCAAAGCCCCCACCCATGCCACCGTGCTCCACCACCACACGCTCGGGGGGCAGGTCGAAGAGCTGGCAGAGCTGCCGCCGATCGTCGAAGATCCCCTGGCCGCAGGAGAGCAGGTGCAGGCCTTTGTCGGCCAGCGGGCGCGCCAGGGCCGCCTCGGGCTCCAAAAAGGCCTGGTCCACGAAAGAGGTGCGGAAGGTCTCGCTGACCACCGCTGCGGCCTCTGCCAGGGCGCCATCCACGTCGCCGCTCTGGATGCGCGTGCTGCCCAGGATGTTGGCGGGGTCCTGGCTTGCCCGCTGCGCATCGAGCTGGGCAGGCAATGGCTCGACCCGCAGCCGCACCGCCGCCGCCGCTCGACGCGCCAGCCGAGCGCTGTCCGCGGCCACCGCGGCCAGCACATCCCCCACGTAGGAGGTCTCCTCGCCCACAGCGACCAGGGGCGGCCAGTCGGGATCGATCAAACCCACGGCCCGCATCCGGCCCGGGAAATCGCTGGCCGTGGCCACCGCATGCACGCCGGGCATGGCCAGCGCGCGGGAGACATCGATCTCGATCACGCGGCAGCGGGGATGGGGGGAGAAGACCAGGGCGCCGTGCAGCATGCCGGGCAGCTGGATGTCGCCGATGAAGGCGCGGCGGCCCAGCGGCAGGTCGTGGTCCGGGGCCGGAGAGGGCTGCTTGTCGGCAGCCAGCCAGGCCGCAGCACGCTCGATGCTGCGCACCACGCCCTGCCAGCCGGTGCAGCGGCAGATATGCGGAGCCAGGGCGCGCCGGATGGTCTCTTCGTCCGGCGCTGGATCGCTGTCCAGCAACGCCTTGCTGCGCAGCAGGATGCCCGGTGTGCAGAAACCGCACTGGAAACCGCCCTCTTCGGAAAAGGCCTGGGCCAGCAGCGTGACGAGGGGATCCCCGGTCCCTTCCAGCGTCCGTACCCGCCGGCCATGCAGGCGCTCGGCCTTCATGGTGCAGGTCAGCCGTGGCCGGCCATCTACCAGGGCGGTGCAGCAGCCGCAGGCGCCCTGGGGCGCGCAGCCCGCCTTCAGGCTGGTGATGCCCAGCTCGTCGCGCAGCAGCTCCAGCGCGCTGCAGGGCTCGGGCAGGGGCAGGTCGACGGTCTCGCCGTTCAGCTCGAAGCGGATCTCCGGAACAGGATCGGGCACGGACTTGCTCTGGCGCGGGGGACGGGGCAGTCTATCCGCGACGCGTGATCCGGTCCCGTCAGAGGCCAGCGAGGCGAAGATGAAGCTCAGGTTGATCTTGATGAGGCATGGACAGGCTTCCTGGGGCCAGCCCGGAGACACGGACCACGAGCGGCCTCTGACCTCCCATGGACTGGGCCAGGCCCGGCACGTGGGCGTCCAGCTGACGGACCTGGGCTGGCAGCCCGACGGGGCCCTGGTCAGCGACGCGCGGCGCACCATGGCCACCTGGCGCGGCCTGGCCGCCGTGCTGGGCGCGCCCCCCCAGGCCCTGGCCCTGTCCGAGCTCTACGACGCCGACGACGCCGACCTGCTGGAGCTTGTGGCCTGCATCGGAGGCGAAGCGCGGACCCTGATGATCATGGGCCACAACCCCACCCAGGGCCTGGCCGTGCAGCGCCTCTGCGGTCAGCGCCAGGGCTTCGGCGAGGCCTGCGCGGCGCTGCTGGAAGCCCCCGCGCACGTGCAGAGCTGGGAGGAAGTCCCCGCTGGCATCGGCGAGTTCGAGCTGGTGGAGTTCTTGCGGCCCTGATGGTGGTGTCCCCGGGGACAGCCCCCCTCGTGACCAACGACACCAACGACCACTCCCCCCGCTCAATCCCTCTCCCGCCCCCCCCGATTCAGCACGAAGTAGAACACGAACCCCAAGCCCACCGTCACCGCCCCCGCCAGCGCCACAACGGGTCGCTCGAACACCGAGTGCCCCATCATCCAGACCATCAGGGCCACGAAGAGCACAGGCGTGACCGGATAGCCCCAGGTGCGGTAGGGGCGTGGCAGGTCCGGCTCGCGGCGCCGCAGCACGGTCACGCCGGCCACGGTCAGCGCCGCCACGCCCGACAGGGTGAAGCCCGTATAGGTCAGCAGCGCATCGAAGCTGGCGGACAACAGCATGATGATCGCCACCACGGCCTGCAAGACGATGGAGCGCGTGGGCCCGCCCCCGGACACGCGGCCCGTGACGATGCGCAGCCCTGGGTAGTGGTGGCCCATGGCCTCGTAGACCCGCGGGCCGGTCATGATGAAGGCCCCCACCGTGGAGATCAGACCCAACGCGATGACGATGGACAGCAGCTTGCCCGCCCCCTGGCCGAAGAGCGCCGTCGCAGAGACGTGCCCCACCTCCAGCACCCCGCTCAGCTCCGTACTGGGCACCGAGCCCAAGAAGACCGCGTTCAGTCCCAGGTAGAGGGCGGTGACCAGCAGGGTGCCCAGAACCAGGGACAGCGGCAGCGTGCGCGCGGGGTCTTTCAGCTCGCCTGCGATGTAAAGGGCGGCGTTCCAGCCCGTGTAGGAGAAGCTCACGAAGACCAGGCCTACGGCGAAGCCAGGGGAGAGGAGGGCAGTGCCGGCGGCCACGTCGCCGGGTTGCAGGCTCTGCGCGGGTTGGCCCAGCGCCAGGCCGCCGACGATGAAGGCTACGATCAGCAGCAGCTTGCAGAGCGTGAGGGCGTTTTGGAAGCCGCTGCCCACCTCCAGCCGCAGACAATGGATGACCGAGAGAAGTACGATCAGGCCGATGGAAGCGGGTAGGGCCGGCACACCCGGAAAGACCGCCTGCAGGTAGCTGGTGAAGGCGATGGCCGAGGCGGCGATGGGCGCGGAGAAACCCACGACCAGGGAGATCCAGCCGGCCACGAAACCCAGGGAGGGGTGGTAGATGCGCGACAGCAGCAGGTATTCCCCCCCGTTCTCGGGCAGGGCGGCCGCCAGCTCGGCGTAGGACAGGGCGCCCGCCATGGCCAGCAGGCCGCCCAGGACCCAGCAGGCCATGACAGCCGGCGACGAGCCGATGTCGCGAACCAGGAAGCCGGTCGTGGTGAACACGCCGGTGCCCACCATGCTGGCGACGACCAGCATGGTGCCCGTCAGGGGGCCGAGCTTTCGCTGCAGGGCGCTCAGGAGCTCGCTCCCCCGTCGCGCGTGGAGCGGAGGTAGTTCATGATCATGCCCAGCACGGAGAGGCCACCGATGGAGCCCAGGATCACCCAGATGATCCATGGGTCGTAGGCGTCCCAGAGCAGGCGGGTGGCGTCGTAGCTCGTGGCGCCCTCGCCCAGCTCGGCCACCATGGTGTTCAAGACCTCGGGATCTTCGATCCCCGCCAGCTGCTCAGCGCTCATGCCCAGCTCTTCCTCCAAGTAGCGCCGTGCCAGGACCGTGCGGGAGGAGAAGATGTCGTAGAGCGGTCCGGAGAGCCAGTTGCCCACGGCCCAGCCGATGGCAAAGGGGATGTTGGAGTACCCCATGTAGATCGCCTTCTTGTCCGGCGGGGCGGTCATGCCGATGTACTCGGAGAACTTGGGGCTGCAGATGATCTCGCCCAGGGCGAAGACGAAGATCATGATGGCCGCGAAGCTGCCGGCCATGGTCATGCCGGCCAGGGTGAAGCCCACCGTGGAGATGATCATGCCCAGCACCAGGCTGACCATCATGCGAAAGCGCCCGAAGAAGAAGGAGAGGGGCAGGACCAGCAGCAGGATGGCGAAGGAGTCGATGTTGATGAGCATCTCGGGCTTCAGCGCGCCGTCGGCCATCAGCCAGGCCTGGGCCTTGTCCCCCAGGGCCGCGGTGGCCATCTGGCCCACGTCGCGGGTATCGACCCATTCGTCCAGGAAGTTGGGCAGCAGGTCCCACAGCTGCATGAACATGAACCAGAAGCCCGAGACCACCAGCAGGAAGCGCAGCATGGGCTGGTCTTTCCAGAGCGTCATCATGGTGTCGGTGAAGACCTTGACCGGGCTCTTCTTGCGGGCATCGGGATCCAGCTCCGGCTCGCGAAACAAGAAGGTGGCGGGCAGGAAGTTGATGGCCGTGACCACAGCCGCACCGTAGAAGACGTGGCTCCAGGTGGGCTCCAGCTCGTTGCCGCGCAGGTAGGAGCCAGCCATGGGGGCGAAGAAGCCGCCCACGTTGACCATCCAGTAGAAGATACCGAAGCCCAGGCCCGAGTTGCCCTCGTTGAGGGACTTGGCCACCGAGCCCTGCACCGGAGGCTTGAAGATGGCCGTACCCAGACCCACCAGGCAGGCCGCCGCCAACATGGACCAGAAGCCATGGGCGTTGGCCATGGTGCAGTAGCCGATGATGTTGATGGCGAAGGCCACGTACATGCTCTTGCGGTAGCCGTAGCTGTCGGTGTACCCGCCCGAGACCATCGGCACGAGGCACTGGATCAAGGCCCAGATGCCGAAGATGAGGCCCTTTTCGGTCATGGACAGGTGCAGCACCGAGTTGTCGCCGTAGATGTACAGCGGCACCACGGCGCGCACGCCGAAGAAGGCCAGCCGCTCGAAGGCCTCGATCACGTTTGCGACCCAGAAGTTCCATTCCATGGTGCGGATCTGGGTCAGAAAGGCAACGTTCTGCTTTTTCTCAGCTGGCATGGGCGGGCTCCGAACGAAGATTGACGGCCTTTGGCCGACGTGGGCCAGTATCTCTTTCCCGTGTCAGTGTCTCTTTGCCGACGACTGCTAGAGGGTCGTGATCTCCGGTGGAACCTGGGCGCCGCGAGCCTCCAGCCACTTGCGCATCTCTTCCTTGTACAGAGCCTTGTCCAGCGCGACCAGGGGTTCCACCAGGTTGCTGCGCACCAGCTGGCGCAGGCTGGCATCCATGCCGACCATGCCCCTGGAGCGCCCATGATCCAGGTAGGTGGCTATCTGGAAGGTCTTGCCCTCGCGGATCATGGCGGTCAACGCGGGGCTGGAGAAGAGCAGCTCCACGGCTGCCACCCGCCCGCCCCCGATGCGCGGCAGGAGCTGCTGGGAGAGGACGGCGCGCAGGACGCTGGAGAGCACCAGGCGCACGCTCTCCTGTCGCTCGGCCGCAAAGGCGTTGATGACGCGATCCACCGACTTGGCGGCCGAGTTCGTGTGCAGCGTGCCGAAGACCAGCAGGCCCGTCTCGGCGGCCGACAGGGCCATCTCGATGGTCTCCAGGTCCCGCAGCTCGCCCACCAGGATGGCATCCGGATCTTCGCGCACCGCCGCCCGCAGCGCGGCGGAGAAGCTCCGGGAGTGGGGACCGATCTCGCGTTGGGTCACCAGGGACTGGTGGTTGCGATGGGTGAACTCTATGGGGTCCTCGATGGTGACGATGTGCATGGCCCGCTGGCTGTTCAGCTCGTCCAGCACCGCTGCCAGCGTGGTGCTCTTGCCCGATCCCGTCGGCCCGGTGACCAGGATCAAGCCCTCCGAGCTCTGCGTCAGCTGCATGCAGGCCGGGGGTAGCTGCAGCTGATCGAAGGAGAGCTTGCGTTGCGGCACCAGTCGGAAGACCGCCGCCCGGCCTCGGTTCTGCTCGAAGACGTTGACCCTGAAGCGGGCCAGGTCGGGGATCTCGTAGGCGTAGTCGCCGTCGCCATCCTGCTCGAAGCTGCTCCAGATCCAGGAGGGCGCCGTGGGCTTGACCAGCGCGTCGAACTCCTCGCCGGCCAGCAAGCGGTAGCGCAACGGCACCAGCTTGCCGGAGATCCGCAGGATGGGGGGGCGCCCAACGGACAGGTGCAGATCCGAGGCTCCCCGGTCGTTCATCAGGCGCAAGAAGCGATCCACGGGATTCTGGCTCATGAGGATGACTCCACCTGCGCCAGGAACTCGGGGCTGCAGAGGGGCACGAAGCGCTCCGGTTTCTCCGCCTTGCTCCAGGCCACCTCAGGAGCGATCAGGTCCTTGCTCACCAGGTCGTTCAGGGCCTGGTCCACGCTCTGCATGCCCATCTTGTGCCCGATCTGCATCAAGCTGGGGATTTGGTAGGTCTTGCCCTCGCGGATCAGGTTCCCCACCCGGAGCGTGCTGCGGAGCAGCTCGAAGACCCCAACGCGGCCCTTTCCATCCTTGCGGGCCACCAGGGACTGGCTGACCACGAAGCGCAGCGCGTCGGCCAGGATGGTCCTGACCTGGGGCTGCTCCTGGGAGGGGAAGTTCCCCACCAGGCGATCCAGGGTCTGCAGGGCATTGGAGGTGTGCAGCGTGGCCAGCACCAGTTGACCCGTCTCGGCGGCCATCAGGGCCATGCGCATGGTCTCCAGATCGCGCATCTCCCCCACCATGATGACGTCCGGATCCTGGCGCAGCGCCGCGCGCAGCG